>JBBCGQ010000001.1:2631111-2960000 GCA_037200845.1 Bauldia sp. | reverse complement strand
CTGGAGGTATCGGAAGTGCGAATGCTGACATGAGTAACGCTAGGAGCGTGAGAGACGCTCCCGCCGTAAGTCCAAGGGTTCCTGCGTAAAGCTAATCTGCGCAGGGTCAGTCGGTCCCTAAGGCGAGGCAGAAATGCGTAGTCGATGGGAATCAGGTGAACATTCCTGAACCTGTGGGTGGTGACGAATCTCGTATGTTGTCCGGTCTTATTGGATTGACCGGGCCGCGAAGAGGTTCCAGGAAATAGCCCCCACGTATAGACCGTACCCCAAACCGACACAGGTGGACTGGTAGAGAATACCAAGGCGCTTGAGAGAAGGGTGCTGAAGGAACTCGGCAAATTGCCTCCGTAACTTCGGAAGAAGGAGGACCTATACTTGGGCAACCAAGGATAGGTGGCACAGACCAGGGGGTAGCGACTGTTTAACAAAAACACAGGGCTCTGCGAACTCGCAAGAGGACGTATAGGGTCTGACGCCTGCCCGGTGCCGGAAGGTTAAGAGGAGAAGTGCAAGCTTTGAATCGAAGCCCCGGTAAACGGCGGCCGTAACTATAACGGTCCTAAGGTAGCGAAATTCCTTGTCGGGTAAGTTCCGACCTGCACGAATGGCGTAACGACTTCCCCGCTGTCTCCAGCACCTGCTCAGTGAAATTGAATTCCCCGTGAAGATGCGGGGTTCCTGCGGTTAGACGGAAAGACCCCGTGCACCTTTACTATAACTTTGCACTGGTATTCGTGACGGCATGTGTAGAATAGCTGGTAGGCTTTGAAGCTGTGGCGCTAGCCATGGTGGAGCCGCAATGTGAAATACCAGCCTTGTTGTTATGCATATCTAACCGCGACCCGTAATCCGGGTCCGGGACAGTGCATGGTGGGTAGTTTGACTGGGGCGGTCGCCTCCCAAAGAGTAACGGAGGCGTGCGATGGTGAGCTCAGAACGGTCGGAAATCGTTCGTCGAGTACAATGGCATAAGCTCGCCTGACTGCGAGACTGACAAGTCGAGCAGAGTCGAAAGACGGCCATAGTGATCCGGTGGTCCCTTGTGGAAGGGCCATCGCTTAACGGATAAAAGGTACGCCGGGGATAACAGGCTGATGATCTCCAAGAGTCCATATCGACGAGATCGTTTGGCACCTCGATGTCGACTCATCACATCCTGGGGCTGGAGCAGGTCCCAAGGGTTCGGCTGTTCGCCGATTAAAGTGGTACGTGAGTTGGGTTCAGAACGTCGTGAGACAGTTCGGTCCCTATCTGCCGTGGGTGCAGGAGAATTGAGAGGATTTGTCCTTAGTACGAGAGGACCGGGATGAACGTACCTCTGGTGGACCTGTTGTGGCGCCAGCCGCATTGCAGGGTAGCTATGTACGGACGGGATAACCGCTGAAGGCATCTAAGCGGGAAACCCACCTCGAAACCATTTCTCCCTTGAGAGCCGTGGTAGACCACCACGTTGATAGGCCAGGTGTGGAAGCGCGGTAACGCGTGAAGCTTACTGGTACTAATAGCTCGATTGACTTGATCACTCTCATTATCAATGCCCGTCGCCTTACGACGGACGACATGTGAAATCCTAGTTTCGTGACACTGCGCTTCGCTGACTTGGTGGCAATTGCGAGGGGCCTGAACCCGATCCCATTCCGAACTCGGCCGTTAAACTCCTCCGCGCCAATGATACTTCGTCTTAAGACGCGGGAAAGTAGGTCGCTGCCAGGTCTGCCAAGCGCAGTGTGTTTCACAATCCGATCCTTGTCGCGCCTCCGGCGCTCCTCGGTTTGTTGTGATTTCTTCGAGCCTTCTCAACGCACGAAACCTGACATGAAAAACGCCGCCCTTCGGGGCGGCGTTTTCGTTTGCGGATCGGCTATGCTGGTCTCGCGAGCCCCGACCTGAAATGCGCTAGTCGGCGCCCACGCTGAGGGACGGGCATGAACAGGTCCCTGGGCAGTGTTGCATCGGTCGTGATCGCGATCGCCACGGTAGCATTCGCGATCAGCATGCTTATCGGCGCGGCACCGCTTTCGTGGGCGACCTCGATGATCCTCTCGTGGGGCTACGTGGTCCTCGCCAGCAGCCTGGCGGCCGAGGCAGCCGATAGCAGGAAAGCCGCTGCCTACTCCGGGCTGGCGTTCGCGGTCATCTACGCGGGCTACGTCAGCGCGGTTTACTTCGTGCAGTTGACGACTGTCCTGCAGAACGCCGCCACTGCCGACATCCTGATGCAGTTGTCGTACGCGCAGCACGGCAGCCTGATGTTCAACCTCGATCTGCTCGGCTACGGGATGATGGCTGCCTCGACATTCTTCATCGGCCTCAGCATGGTCGCCGCGTCGACGCCGGACCGCGTCCTGCGGGTGTTCCTGATGCTGCACGGCGTCTTCGCTCCGGCGTGCGTCCTTCTGCCTATTTTCAACGTGTTCGGCTCGATGGGCGGCGCCAGCGGCGACGTCATCGGCGTCGCCGTCCTGCTCGTGTGGTGCGTCTATTTCTTCCCTATCGCCGTGCTCGCCTTCCGGCATTTCAGGATGGGGCGCCTTCAAGCTAGGCCGTGACGGATATCCCTTGCAGCGGATCGCGCGAGGCGGCGGCTGCCCGATGTCGTGGTTGCGATGATCGCCGACGATGAAGCCTGGCGCTGCTTGTGGCCGGATACAATCAGGCCGCGATCAGGCGATGCAGCTCGGCCGCCATCGTGTCCAGCGGCTTCACGTTGCCCTCGGCGCGGCAGAGGATCAGCGCGCCTTCCATGCCGGCGACGGCGGCTGTCGCGATCGCCGCGGCGCGTGCCTTCGGTACGCCCGTCTGCTCGAGCTGCTGGCGCAGCACATCGATCCATGAGCGGAAGGTACCGCGGGCGAGCGCGATGAGATCCGGCTCGCCGGGCGTGCTGTCGAGGATAGTGCCGGCGACGGCGCAGCCGGAGGAGCCCCTCGAGGCGGCGGCGACGCGGCGCCACATGCCGAAGAAGCAGTCGAGGACGTCGGCCGGCTTCTTCGGGTCGCAGGCCCGCTGGCGCGCCAGCACCTGGTCCGACACCCAGCGCACGGCTTCCTCGGCGAGCTGCTGCTTGCCGTCGGGGAAGTGGTGGTAGATCGAGCCGCGCGGCGCGCCGCTCTCGTCGACGACCTCGGAGAACGACGTCCGGCTGATGCCGCGTGCGGCGATCAGCGCGGCCGCGGTCTGCACCATCTTCGCCCGGCTGTCGCTTTCCACGGGGTTCGCTCCTTGACTATGACGATCATCATATGGCACGGTCGGCGCACTATGACGACCGTCATAGCGAAGACAGGAGCCGACCCGATGCCGATGATCGACGTTACCGCCGCCAAGCGCACGTTTGCCGACAAGCGTGCGCTCACCAAGGCGCTGACCGCGGCGCTGATGCGCTGGGAGAAGGTGCCGTCGATCCCGTGGTTCCTCGACAACACGGCGGCCTTCATCCACGAGCTCGACGCGGATGCGCTGGCGAACGCCAACGGCGAGAGCACCTACGTGCGCATCGAGATCCTGACGCCGGTCGGCGTGCTCGACCGGGAAAAGAAGCTGGGCGTCGTCAAGGAGCTGACCGACATTGTCGTGGCGGCGGCCGGCGACCCGAGCCTTGCCGGGCGGGTCTGGGTGCTGATCTCCGAGGCGCCGGACGGCGGCTGGGGCATCGACGGCCACGCGTACACGAATGCGGAGATTGCGACGACGGCGCGAGCGGAGTTGGCGGCGCGGGGCTGAGGGTCGATCCAATAAGGTCGATCCTTTGCAGTCTTTCAGTTTTCGGAGACTGTCCGGGGAGCGCTGCTTCCTTCCCCTCCGCACGCTTCTAGCGAAATGGCGGCGGTCGCTGAGGCGCACCCCTCCCCAAAACCGCGAAGGGCGGTTTTGGCCCTCCCACAAAGGGAGGGCTCAAGCGGAGTTTGGTGAAGCGCGGCGTTTCAACAGGGATGAACCCTCCCCTTGTGGGGGGGTCAAACGGCCGGAGGCCGTTTGGGGAGGGGTGTCTCAAATTCCTTTCAAACGTTCGGGGGGATGAGCGGAGGACGGAAGGCGTTCCGCCCCGTGCCTTCTGCGGCTAGTCTCCGCCTCCACCCGCGGGGAACCAGCCCATGCAACGCATCGCCATCATCGGCCTCGGCACCATGGGTTCGCGCATGGCGGCGAACTGGATCAACCGCGGTTTCGCCGTGACGGTGTGGAACCGGACGCGCGGCAGGGCCGAGGCGCTGGCGGTCGCCGGCGCCGAGATCGCGGCGTCGCCGCGAGCGGCGGCGGAGGGCGCCGATATTGTCTGGGCCATGGTCGCCGACGACGATGCCTCGCGGCAGGTGTGGCTCGGCGAGGCGGGGGCGCTCGCCGGCATCGCGCGTGGGGCAATCGCGGTCGAATCCAGCACGCTGTCGCCGGCGTGGGCGCGCGAGCTGGCCGGGCTCGCCCACGCGCAGGGCGTCGATTTCCTCGACGCGCCGGTTGGCGGCAGCCGCGCCGTCGCGGCCGACGGCAACCTCGCGATATTCGTCGGCGGCGATGCGGCGGTGCTGGAGAAAGCGCGGCCGGCGATGGAGGCGATCGGCGGGCGCATCCATCACCTCGGGCCGACCGGCGCCGGCGCGACGTGGAAACTGATCAACTACATGATGGCCGGCGCGCAGTTGGCCGGCGCCGCGGAAGGTCTGGTATTGGCGCGGCAGGCCGGCATCGACGTCGCCAAGGCGGCGGAGCTGATCGCCGGCGGCGTCACCGCCAGCCCCGCGGTCACCGGAAAACTGCCGCGCATGGTGGACCGCCGCTTCGGCGACCCCGACGTCGCGTTGCGCCTGGTCGCCAAGGACCAGCGCTATGCCGTCGCGCTGGCGCAATCGCTCGGCGTCAAGCTCGAGATGATCGCTGCGTCGGCGGAGATTTTTCGGCGGGCGGAGGCGCAGGGGCTCGGCGACCTCGACCTCGCTGCGGTCATCGAGGCCGTCGCGCCTAAGCCTTGATCGGCACCCAGATTTCCACGACGCCGTTGCCGGTCACGGGATCGAAGCGTTCGTCGTAGCGCTCGAAGTTCAGCATCTCGGCCGCCACGTAGCCGGACTCCTGCGCCCACGTCGCCCAGATCGTGTAGTGCGTGCGGCTGATCATCGAGATATGGCTGCGGTGGCTGAAGACGGCGTAGCGGTGCGGCGCGATGCGGACGCGCGCCAGTTCGTCGGGCAGGCCGCCGAAGCCGGTGACCTCGGCGCCGCAGACGTACTCGAAGTGGCCGTCGTCATCGAAGTTGTGCGACAGGCCGTAGAAGACGTTGCCCTTCTGGTTGGGAATCTGGCCATGATACGCGTCGTTGAAACGCTGCCACTGCGTGGGGATTCCCTGGTTGGTCTCGAAGGTGTAGCGGCCGGAATAGCCGGCGATCATCAGGCCGGGACTGTCCTCGAAGCGCGGCGGCTCGAGCGGTACGAGCAGCGATCGGTCCATGCGAATGGGCTCCACGAGAGCGATGTTGGCGGTCGTGCCCGCGGCGCGCACCTCCTCCGGCGTCAGGCCGAGGAGATCGCGGAAGGCGCGGGTGAATGCCTCGTGGGAGCCGTAGCCGGCGTCGAGCGCGACCTGCAGAATGTCCGGAGCGCCGGCCGCGAGTTTGCGCGCCGCTTCGGTCAGGCGGCGGCCGCGGACATAGCCCATGACCGAGCGGCCGGTCGCCATGCCGAAGACGTGCGACAGGCGGAAGCGCGACACGCCGGCGACACCGGCGATGTCGTCCAGCGAAATCTCCTTGCCGAAATGGTTCTCGATGAACCACAGGGCGTTCTCGACCGGATTCACGGACAGGCTCCGTTTGAGGCGGCGCCACTATTGCCGAAGGGCGAGGCCATGCGCTTGATCGGAATTGCGCATCAGCCGCGCCGCCTGCCGCGTACGATCATGAAAACGCCGGCGGCGAGTGCAACCACAGCCAGCGTGCCCCAGGCGATGCCGGCCTGCTCGAGGTAGACCTGCTGCGTCTCCGGATCATAGCAGCGGCCGAGTTCGTTGAAGCAGTCGCGCCAGATCCAGTAGCGATAGTAGAAGGCTAGGGCGAAGAGCGCGCCCAGCACGGTTAACGCCAGTCCAGCCGCGAGCCGCATGGGCGGTTCGCCGGCGGCGCCACGCGGCCCGCCGGCGTTTGTCTCGTCTATTTCGTCGACTTCCGCGTCGTCTCGAACAGGAACCAGGCGCGGCGTTCCGCCTGGTCGATCCAATTCTCGATCAGGCCGGCGGTGGCGACGTCGCCCTGCTCATCGCAGAGTTCGTGGACCTCGCGGAGGTGCGCCGCGGCGTTGCGGTTGTCGTCGGCGAGCTCGGCCAGCATGTCTTCCGGCGTGACGTAGTCGGCGTCGTTGTCGAGCACGCGCTGCAGGCGGGCGATGTGGCCGATCGAGCGGATGGTGGTGCCGCCGATCTTGCGGACGCGCTCGGCGATGTCGTCAGTGGCGGCGAAGATCTGCTCGGCCTGCTCGTCGAGCATCAGGTGGTAGTCGCGGAAATGCGGGCCGCTGATGTGCCAGTGGAAATTCTTGGTCTTGATGTAGAGCGCGAAAGAATCGGCGAGGACGGCGTTCAACGCGCCGGTGATGTCGCGCCGCGCGTTCGAGCCGAGATCGGTCGGCGTGGTAAGCGGGGCCTTGCGGCGTTCGGTGGCGCCGGCTTTGGCGGTCTTGGACATTTTCATTTTTTATGGCTCCTCGTTACCAGTGTCAGGCGATCTTGCGGCTCTTGGCCGCCAGTGTGTCGCGGATAAATTCGGCTTCCATGGCGAGGCCCGTCCATTCGTCGTCGTCCGGGCCGTCGTAGATCAATGTGTAGGGGCCGTCGTAGCCGGCGTCTGCTGCGATCTCAACACACTTGCCGTAGTCGTCGCGGTCCATGGACCCGGCAACGTCGAGCCTGGCGGAGAATGCGCACTTGGCGTGGGTGTCCTCGCCGCGCGGCATGATCGAGGCGAGGTCGACGTATTTGCCGGCGCCCTTCCAGTTGCCGAAATCGACGAGAAGGCCGAGGTCGTCGCCGACGGCGTCCATGACGTGGTGGACCTCCTTCGGCGAGGAGAGGAGATCGTGCCAGTTCTCGGTGATGATGCGGACGCCCTGGCTCTTGCCGCGGGCGGCGAGTTCCTTGAGGCCGGCGACCGACAGCGCCAGCGTCTCCGGCGTCGGCTTCTGCTTGCCGGCGACGACGCGGGCGGCGTCGGCACCGAGCTCGGCGGCGGTGTCGATCCAGCGGCCGATCCACGAGACGTCGCGCTTGTGATTGGCGGCGACCGTGATGTCGCCGTCGTCGATGAGCAGCGTCTGCAGCCGCACGCCGGCGTCCTTGCAGGCGATGCGGAATTCGGCAAGCCACGAGCGCTCGCGCACGGCGACGTGGAAATGGCCGAGCTGCAGGCGGTCGATGCCATGAGCGGCGACGGCCGCCGGCAGGTCGAGGATGGCGACGCTGCCCTTGCCGTAGGCTTCCTTCTGCTCGGCGCGCGCATCGGGCTTGTCCCACCACGTCAAGCCGACGGTGCGGTGCAGGCTCCAGGTCGAGACGGCGATCGTCGGCGCGCTGATCACGGATTAGTCTCCCGATTCCGGTCGCTTGTTGTTGGTTGTCGTCCGCTGGCGTCCGCGGGCCGGCTGATCCTAGCCGCAAACCGTGGCCGGTGGGAACGGCCTCGGGTTTCGGCAGGTTCCCGCCTCTGCTAAAACAAGGCGGCCGCCGGCCATTTTCCCGGCGATTCGCGCGAGGCCGGATTGAACATCGAAAGGGCGAGGAGCACCGCGGCCGAGAGTCGCGCCGACGCGATCGAGCTGACCGTGGTCGTGCCCACCTTCAAGGAGCACGACAACGTGCCGCTGGTCGTCGAGCGCCTCGACAAGGTGCTGCGCGGGATCAACTGGGAGGTCGTGTTCGTCGACGACGATTCGCCCGACGGCACGGCTGCGGCCGTTCGCGCGATCGCGCTCCGCGACAAGCGCGTGCGCGTCATCCAGCGCATCGGCCGGCGCGGCCTGTCGACGGCGTGCGTCGAGGGCGTACTGTCGTCGTCGGCTCCCGTCTTCGCGGTGATGGACGGCGACCTGCAGCACGACGACACCGTACTGCCCGAGATGTTCCGCCGGCTGCGCGCCGAGAAACTCGATATCGTCGTCGGCAGCCGCTACCTCGGCGGCACGCGCACCGGCGGCCTCGCCAATCCGCTGCGCGTCTGGCTGAGCAAGACCGGCGGGCAGGTGGCGCGGGTCATCCTCAAGGCCGACCTCACCGATCCGATGAGCGGCTTCTTCGTCATGGCCCGGCCGGCGTTCGACGAAGCCGTGCGCGGCCTGTCGCAGCAGGGCTTCAAGATACTGCTCGATCTTTTCGCCTCGGCGCCGCGGCCGCTGAAATTCGCCGAGGTCGCGTGCGGCTTCAACGCTCGCCAGCACGGCGAGAGCAAGCTCGACACGATGGCGGCGTGGGAATTCGGCACGCTGCTGATCGACAAGCTGGTCGGGCGCGTGCTGCCGCTGCGCCTCGTCATCTTCTCGCTGGTCGGCGGCACGGGCGTCGTCGTCCACCTGCTGACGCTCTGGCTGGTGAAGATGCTGGGCTTCGATTTCATCGCGTCGAGCTCGGTCGCGGTGGTCGCGGCGATGACGTGGAACTTCGTCTTCAACAACATGATCACGTATCGCGACCAGCGGCTGCGCGGCCCGCGCTTCTTCAGCGGCCTGGCGTCGTTCTATGCGATCGGCGCGATCGGCGCGTTCGCCAACGTCGGTATCGGCCAGCTGCTCTACGAGCAGGGCCAGAGCTGGTGGCTGGCGGGCATCGCCGGCGCGCTCATCGGCGTGGTGTGGAACTACACGATGTCGCGCCTCTTCACTTGGCGGCTCTCCGGCACGGTCTAGTTCATGGCGGCCGGCCGCGCTGCCGCCGGCAACCATGGCCTGCGCCGGCCGGCCTTTGCTGACATTGGCGCTAACACTCGGGAAAAGCCTGCATTCCCGGCAAAATAATAAGCGCCGGGAACGATGAGATTGGCCTTCAAATACCTGTCACAAGCCGCTATATGAAGCGCGCGTTCGAGGCGGCCCACCGGCCCACCTCTTCAAGTTGGCGCGGGGTGGAGCAGCCCGGTAGCTCGTCAGGCTCATAACCTGAAGGTCACAGGTTCAAATCCTGTCCCCGCAACCACTTTACGCCGTCAAATGAGCCCTTGGGCCTTGACGATTTTTCCTAGCGGAACTCTGCCCGGTGCGCGACGCACGGCAGGAAGTGAACGACGCGCCGTTTCGATGCCGCTCGTTGCCCTGGCTGTCCGGGATGCGCTTGCCGTCAGCGCCATAGGCAAGCACTCAACTGCCTCATGACGATCGCCCGGGCGCAGCCCGTAATTGACGAACAGCCGTCGTCATTGACCCGTCACGAACCCCCGGCAATTTGCAGCCGCACGCTAAGGTAGTACAATCAATCCTTGTACCCGCGTCCAAGCGGCTGGAACGCGCGTGCATCAGGCCTCGGGGAGCCACGCGATGACCGTTCTCGACCTCAGCTATGATTTTGCAAACCTGTCGCTGCGCGATCTGCTGGATGCGCGCGACACCTATCACTACCACCTGCTCAGCAAGGCCAACGTCATCGGCACAGCGGTTGGCCTCTACCTGATCCGCAAGGACGAGGCGTGGCCGACCCGCAAGGGCGAGGGCAAGAACCCGCCGGCCAAGAAAAGCTACGCGCGCACGCTCGGCAACTCCGAGGTGCGCGATTATTCCTGGCCCTGCATCCTCGCCTTTGTCCGGCAATGGCTGCCCGAGGAAGCTTTCGGACATGGCCGCACAGATCCCTCGCTGATGCTGCCGAAGACCCTCTACATGCCGGACGGCAGGGCGGTTCCGGTGTGCGTCGTGGAGGCTTCCGAACAGCCGAACGATCCCGCGCCGTCCGAATTCCCGCGATACCGGCCTGCCGGCTTTCAAGCTCGGCGGCGGTTCGCCGATCATCGTAGAAGTGCAAGGCGAGACGCACGTCGCCACCGCGGGCTGCCTCGTGACCGACGGCCATCTTACCTACGCGCTCACCGCGCGGCACGCCTGCGGCCCCACCGGCACGCGGATTTACAGTGCGCTGCGCGAAGGCCGGGTCGAGGTCGGCATCAGCTCGGACAAGTTCGCGACGCGCGAGGCGTTCTCGACGGTCTATCCGGATTTCCCGGGGCGGCGTTCGTATGTGTCGCTGGATATCGGGCTCATTCAAGTCGACGCGGTCGATGCGTGGACCAGCAACACCTATGGCCTGCCACCGGCCGGCCCGCTCGCCGATGTGCATGAACGCAATCTCTCGCTCCGCCTCATCGACCAGAAGGTCATCGGGCGCGGCGCCGCGTCGGGCCTTCTGCACGGCACGCTCAAGGCGCTCTTCTACCGGCACCGCTCGGTCGGCGGCTACGACTATGTCGGCGACTTCCTGATCGCCCCCGCCGGCGACGTGGCGACGCGCCACGGCGATTCCGGAATGGTCTGGAATCTCGACGTGACCGTCGATCCCGAAAGAGGCCCGCCGGTGCCGCTTGCGAAGCGCGACCTTCGTCCCCTGGCGATCGAATGGGGCGGTCAGGTCTTCGAAGACGGCAAGCAGCGCTCGGCGTACGCGGTCGCCACCAGTCTGAGCAACGCATGCAAGCTGCTGGACGTCGAGCTCGTCACCGATCTCTCGCGCGGCGTCTCCGGCTATTGGGGACGAGAGGGCCACTACAGCATCGCCGCGTTCGCTATCGATTTGGTCAAGAATAAGGGTCTTGCGCGGCTGCTGCGCGCGAACGCCGGTCTCCTCAGTTTCTCGAAGACCCAGCTCGCCGACGAGGGCTTTGACGCCATGGCGGGCGCGAACGCGAAGAAGGGCAAATTCGTGCCGCTCGCGGACGTGCCCGACGACATCTGGAAAAAACTCTCGCTCGAGAAGGGCGGGCGTAAGGGCGGTCGCGATCTCACAGGTTCGGGCGGGCTTACCAACGGGCCCGAACATCCCAACCACTACGCCGATATCGACGCTCCGATTTATCCCGACGAGCAGACATGGCGCGACCTCTGCCTAGCCGACGACGCCAACCTCACCCTTGCGGCGTGGCAGGGCTTCTACGCCAAGGCGGCCGACGCCGCCGAAGCAGCAGGCGATGACGAAGCCGCCAAGAACTACAGGTGGAAGTGGAAGCAGGGCATCCTCCCGTTCCGCCTCTGGCAATTCTTCACCGCGATGAAAGGCTTCGTCAGCTCGGGCGACGTCGTCAGCTTCGTCACCGCTGCAGGGATCGCGGCGCATTACATGGGCGATGCCTCGCAGCCCCTGCACGGGTCGATCTACGCCGATGGCGACCGCTCCCGGACGGTCGAGCGCCATCATCCTCGCACCGGGAAGACCGAAACGGTGATCTACGCCAAGGGCGTGCACGGCGCGTACGAGAGCGCGATGCTGAATCTGAAGGCTCCCGATCTGATGGAAGCCCTCAAGCAAAATCTGCCGAAGAGCCACGGCTTGAAGCTGTGCCGTTCAGGCACCGAGGTGGCGCGTGCGACCGTCGCATTGATGGACGCGGCGGCGAAGGCGCTCCCGCCGATGGATATCCTCGACAGCTTCGAGGCAAACGGCGCGGCGCAGAACAAGGCCACGCTCTCCGGCATGTGGGGCGACCTCGAGGATCGCACGGTCGAGGTCATGATCCTTGGCGCGCGATATCTGGCGCTGTTGTGGGATTCGGCCTGGAAGGAAGGCAATGGCGATGACATTGACGAGGGCGAGCTGGTTGCCCTGGACAGCGATGCTGTCCGCGACCTTTACGTCGATGTGGATTTCCTGCCGTCGCGCACCATCGAGGATATTCAAAGCGAGTTGTAGGGGCTCACTAATCTCACCGTCGAGTGGATTAGTGGTTGGAACCTGCAAGACGCGACATACGTTCTCCCGTACGGCGGCGGCTAAGGAGATGAACCCATGAACACGATGCGCATGATTTTTGCCGCTTCTGCAGTGGTGGCGGGCCTGGCGACCAGTGCGGCGCTGGCTGAGCCGTGGAAGGGATTTGTCGGCAGCGAGGATACCGGCGATCCGTTCACGGATGAGTCCGGCGTACCGATATTCGGCTTCAACATCGCCTTCGCCGGGGTTCACGCCGGCGGCGGTGAATGCACTTATGTCGCCGGCCTCAATGCGCAGCAGAAGCATTCGGTGAAGATCGGCTGCAATCAGGTGCTGCGCGATCCCGCCTACTCGCAGAACACCACCGTGTTCGATTTCTGCCGGAACCTGCGCTCCTAGAATCAAAACGGCCGGCCGCTTTGCAGCAGGCCGGCCGATTTTTCGTCGGATAGTCGAGGCTGGCTAGTTGCGCCGCGGGTGGATCTGCGGCGATAGATTCGGGTTGGTGCTCATCACTTCTTCCGCCGGATCGATGTGGCGCTCGTGCGGGCTGCTCGATCTCATGCGCGTCGCTGCCGGTGCCGTGCTCCGCGTTGCGGATGCCGCTGTCGTGGCTGCGGTCGTCGAAGGTGGGTTTCTCGGCCATGATTTTTCTCCTGCCGCGATAACAATGCGCGGCGCGGCTTTCCGTTCCCTTGTTCTGCCTTTGTTCCTGCGTTAGACTGGCGGCATGACGCACCGTTCGGGCAGTGCCGACCTGCCGCTCCATGGCGGACGTAGTGCCCAAGTGGCTGGCCGAGCGCATGTCGCGGCTGGGGCGCCGTGATCTGCCAGGCGGTGGTGCAGGAATACGGGCGCGACGAGCTGCTGCGGCGGCTGGCGCATCCCTTCTGGTTCCAGTCGTTCGGCTGCGTCATGGGCATGGACTGGCATTCGTCCGGCATCACGACCAGCGTGCTCGGCGCGCTGAAGCGTGGGCTGAAGCCGATGGAGCGCGAGCTCGGCATCTTCGTCTGCGGCGGGCGGGGGGCGCATTCGCGCAGGACGCCGGACGAGCTGATGGCGATCGGCGCCCGCACCGGCATCGACGGCGCCGCGCTGGCGAAGGCCAGCCGCCTGGTCGCCAAGGTCGACAGCGCCGCCGTGCAGGACGGCTTCCAGCTTTATCTGCACGGCTTCATCGTTACCGATGCCGGCGAATGGGTTGTCGTGCAGCAGGGCATGAAGGATGAGACCAACACGGCGCGGCGCTACCACTGGATCTCCGAGGGGCTGAAAAGTTTCGTCGAGGCGCCGCACAGCGCCATCGAGGGCGAGGGGCAGGGGAACATCGTCAACCTCACCGACCGGCGCGCGGCGCCATCGCGTCTGGCACAGCTCGACGTGCTGGGCTCTATCGGCCCCGACGGCGTAGCGCGCGAATTCGCGGCGCTCGAGCCGCCGGCGGCCAAGGGCCGACGAGCCGCCAAGCGCGCAGCCGCTGCTGCCGCATCTCATCATGCCGGCGCATCATGACGTGCGCTCGGAAGACGTCGTGCTCCGCCGCCTGCACGGCAACCTTGCCGCGGCGGCCGATCGCGCGCCGGTCGATTTCTCCGAGCTGCTGCTCACGCCCGGCGTCGGCGCGCGCACGGTGCGGGCGCTCGCGATGGTCGCCGAGGTGATCCACGGCGCGCCCTGCCGGTTCACCGATCCGGCGCGCTTCTCGCTGGCGCATGGCGGCAAGGACGGGCATCCGTTCCCGCTCAAGGCATACGACGAGACGATCCGCGTGCTGAAGCAGGCGGTGGAGAAGGCGAAGCTCGGGCGGCAGGAGGAGGCGGGCGCCATGCGCCGGCTCGACGATCAGGCGCGGCGGATGGAACCTTACGCCAGGGGTCCGACGGTGCCGGAGTTCATCGCCGAGGAGCGGCGGCTGTCGTACACCTACGGCGGGCGGACGGTGTCGGGCTTCGCGCAGCCGCCGGGCAAGGAAAAAGCCCCGGAGGGGACCTCCGGGGCCTCGTGGTCAGCGTCTGCCGCTACGCCCGTTTGATGGCGCGCAGGATGATGAGCAGGATGACGGCGCCGATAACGGCGTTGATGATGTCACCAAGAATATTGCCGCCGATGTAAAGACCGATACGCGGCAGCAACCACCCGGCAATGAACGCGCCGACGACACCGACGACCAGATCGCCGATGAGGCCGTAGCCACCACCCCTGACGATCTGTCCCGCGAGCCAGCCTGCGATCAGGCCGACGATGAGGAATACCAGAAGCGACATTCAGAGATCCTCCGATTGCGATTCGCGTCTGCCCAGTGCCGGCGGCGAATCTCGATTCGGATTCTATCACCTTTCGCTGACAGCTAACGCGCCGCGAGGGGAAGGCCGCCAAGCGCGTCGAACAGCGTCGGGGCGCTGCCGGTGCGGGCGCGCTCGATCGACAGCATCCGCATTTTTGTCGCTACGCCGCCACGGGCCGAAAAGCCGCCGGTTCTGCCGTTTGCGGCGAGCACGCGATGGCAGGGAACCACAATCGGGAATGGATTCTGGCCGAGCGCGGTGCCCACAGCGCGCGCCGCGCCGGGCTCGCCGATCCGCGCTGCGACCTCGCCATAGGTCAGGGTCTCGCCCGGCGGAATCTGCCGCGCCAAGGCGTAGACCCCGGCGGTTGAACTCGGGCACGCCGGTCGTGTCGAGGGCGATGCGCGACAGGTCCGCCGGCTCGCCGGCCATCAGCCGGGCGATGTCGCGAATGGCGAGATCGACGCCGGGCGGGGCCATTGTCTCGGCGGCGTCGGGATAGCGCCGCAGGGCGCGGCGGCGGGCGCCGGCCTCGTCCTCCTGCGGCAACTGTATCCAGACGATGCCGTTCGGTCCCCACGCGATGGCGCAGGTGCCGATGGCCGTTCCGAACAGGGCGAAGGCGCGGGCTGTCATGATGGAAGGATTCTGCCACGGCGCGCTTCCGGGGCGCCACCCGAAAACGTATCCTCGGACGCCGACCTCGGGGGAGACAATGGCCGACACACGCAGCAACTATCAGAAGATGCTCGCCGGGGAGAGTTTCTTAACGCCGGATCTGGACTTGACGCGCTGACAAGCCTTGCGCGTGCCCGCACGAAGATCTTCAACGACACGCCGGAGGACGACTACCCGGCCCGCCTGGCCGCGTTCAGCGTGCTTATCGGCAAGCCGTTCGAGGGACTAATTCGTTCGCCAATCACGGTCGACTACGGAATCCACATCACCCTCGGCAAGGCGTTCGTCAATTCCCACTGCGTGTTCCTGGACAGCAACACGATCACCATCGGCGATGGCGGCGCGATCGGTACAGGCGTGCAGTTGCTGGCGGCAGGGCACCCGATCCATCCGTCCGATCGCATCATCCCGTGGGATCCGAAGGACGATCCACCGTTCCGCGGCATCGGCCTTGCTAAGCCCATCGTCATCGGCGACGAGGTGTGGATCGGTGGCGGCGCGATCGTGCTCGGCGGAGTCACCATCGGGCGCGGCTCGACCATCGGGGCAGGGAGCGTCGTCACGCGGTCGATCCGGCGTTCAGTGTGGCCGCAGGCAATCCGGCGCGCGTGCTGCGCACGCTGGAGCGCAGGCCGACGTTCTTTCACCCGGACCCCAACGATCCCTGAGCCTTCCAGAGGTCGGCCCGAAAGGCGTAGAGTGCCGGCAGGGAGAGCCGAGTACCCGTCATGTCCAAAGCTGTAACCGCCCGCGAATCCGCGGAAATCCATCATCTCCGCAATGTGCCGAATGCGCCGCACAATCCCGGCATCCCGTTCGACCCGGAGCCGGTCGCCGGCGTGCGCGTCAATCTCTCGGCAGTGGAGCGGCGCGCCGCGACGCTGCCCAAGCGGCGGACGGTGAAGAAGGAATGGCAGGCGGCGTGGCTGGTCAAGGCGATCCAGTGCATCGACCTCACGTCGCTGAACTCGGACGACACCGACGGGCGCGTGCGCCGGCTCTGCGCCAAGGCGGTGCATCCGCTGCGGCCCGATATCCTGGAGGCGCTGGGCCTCTCCGACCGGCGGATCACCACCGGCGCGGTGTGCGTCTACCATCGCTTCGTCGCGACCGCGGTCGAGGCGCTCAAGGGTTCCGGCGTTCCGGTCGCCGCCGTGTCGACCGCGTTTCCCGCCGGCCTGGCGCCGATGGACGTACGGCTGCGCGAGATCGAGGAGTCGGTCGCCGCGGGGGCGGAGGAGATCGACGTCGTCATCACGCGCGAATTCGCGCTCACCGGCCAGTGGCAGGCGCTCTACGACGAGGTGAAGGCGTTCAAGGCGGCGTGCGGACCGGCGCACATGAAGACGATCCTCGGCACCGGCGACCTCAAGACGCTGCGCAATGTCGGCCCGCGCTTCCTGGGTGGCGATGATGGCCGGCTCCGATTTCATCAAGACGTCGACCGGCAAGGAAGGCGTCAACGCGACGCTCCCCGTTGCGCTGGTGATGACGCGCGCCATCCGCGCCTATCGCGAGGCGACCGGGTTTGTCGTCGGGTTCAAGCCGGCGGGCGGTATCGGCACGGCGAAGGACGTGCTGAACTTCCAGTTCGTCATGAAGGAGGAACTGGGCGACGAGTGGCTGCAGCCGGGCCTCTTCCGCATCGGCGCCTCGTCGCTGCTCGCCGATATCGAGCGGCAGCTCGAGTATTTCGTCACCGGGCGGTACGCGTCCTTCGACCACCACGCGATGGCGTGAGCATGATGCGTGACATGCACTCCGCTTCAACCTCCGCCTTGCGGGGAGGTCGAAATCGCCTTGGCGATTTCGGGTGGGAGTCGCGGTGCGGCTCGATGGAGCGCGACCCCGCCGCAAAACCGCTTCGCGGTTTTGACCCTCCCGCAAGGGGAGGGTTGAAGTTTGGGGCCAACGGCGGAGTCATTGCGAATGTCCGTAGCTGAAATCCTCGACACGATGGACTACGGGCCGGCGCCGGAGAGCGACAAGGACGCGCGCGCCTGGATCAAGAAGCATGCGCGGGCCGGACTCTACATCGACGGGGCGTGGCGCGAGCCTTCGACCGACGCGTGGTTCGAGACGTCCAATCCGGCCACGGGCGAGGTGCTGGCAGAGATCGCGCAGGGCGGCGCGGAAGATGTCGATGCCGCCGTGCGCGCCGCGCGCAAGGCCCAGCCCGGCTGGGCGCGGCTCTCGGGCCACGCGCGCGCCAAATATCTCTACGCCATCGCGCGGCTGATCCAGCGCCACTCGCGCCTGTTCGCCGTGGTCGAGGCGCTCGACAACGGCAAGCCGATCCGCGAGACGCGCGACATCGACGTGCCGCTGGTCGCGCGCCATTTCTACTATCACGCCGGCTGGGCGGAGCTGATGGCGGCGGAGATGCCGGACCGCGTGCCGGTCGGCGTCTGCGGCCAGATCATCCCGTGGAATTTTCCGCTGCTGATGCTGGCGTGGAAGATCGCGCCGGCGATCGCCCTCGGCAACACCTGCATCCTGAAGCCGGCTGAGTTCACGCCGCTGTCGGCGCTGCTGTTCGCCGAAATCTGCGAGATGGCCGGCCTGCCGCGCGGCGTCGTCAACATCGTCACCGGCGATGGCGCCACCGGCGAATTGATCGTCAGGCATCCGAACATCGACAAGATCGCGTTCACCGGGTCGACCGAGGTCGGCCGCAAGATCCGCGAGGCGACGGCGGGCAGCGGCAAGTCGCTGACCTTGGAGCTTGGCGGCAAGTCGCCTTTCATCGTCTTCGACGATGCCGATCTCGACTCGGCCGTCGAGGGCGTCGTCGATGCGATCTGGTTCAACCAGGGCCAGGTGTGCTGCGCCGGCTCGCGCCTGCTGATCCAGGAAGGCGTGCACGACGAGATGATCGCGAAGCTGAGAACGCGGCTCGACACGCTGCGCGTCGGCTCGCCACTCGACAAGGCGATCGACCTCGGCGCCATCGTCGCGCCGATCCAGCTAGAGCGGATCAAGCGGCTGGTGCAGCAGGGCGTCGATGAGGGCGCAACGCTCTACCAGTCGCACGGCGCGCTGCCGGCCAAGGGCTGTTTCTTCCCGCCGACGCTTCTGGCCGGCGTGGAGCCGGCATCGACCGTGGCGCGGGTGGAAATCTTCGGGCCGGTGGCGGTGGCGATGTCGTTCCGCACGCCGGAAGAAGCGGTGGCGCTCGCCAACAACACCGAATACGGGCTCGCCGCGTCGGTGTGGTCGGAGTCGGTGAACCTCGCGCTCGACGTGGCGCCGAAGCTCAAGGCCGGCGTGGTGTGGATCAACTCGACCAACCTGTTTGATGCGGCCGCAGGCTTCGGCGGCTACAAGGAATCCGGCTACGGGCGCGAGGGCGGCAAGGAAGGCGCCTACGCCTACACCAAGCCGGCGTGGATCAAGGCGGCGAAGAAGCTCGCCGAGGTGGCGCCGCCGGTGCCCGAGATGGGCCTGGAACTGGTCGGCGGCGGCATCGACCGCACGTCGAAACTCTACATCGGTGGCAAGCAGGCGCGGCCGGATGGCGGCTACTCGCGACCGGTCGCGTCGGCGTCCGGCAAGATCGTCGGCGAAGTCGGCGACGGCAACCGCAAGGACATCCGCGATGCGGTCGAGGCGGCGCGCAAGATTCAGCCGAAGTGGGCGACGACGACCGAGCATAATCGCGCGCAGATTCTGTATTACATCGCCGAGAACCTCGACGCGCGCGCTTCCGAATTCGCCGATCGCCTGAGGGCGCTCCGCGGCGTCAAGAAAGCCAAGACCCGGCTCGAGGTCGACGCCGCGGTGGCGCGGCTGTTCGCCTGGGGGGCGTGGGCCGACAAGCACGAGGGCGCGATCCACAAGCCGCCGTTCCGCGGCCTGGCGCTCGCGGTCAACGAGCCGATCGGCGTCGTCGGCATCGTCGCGCCGGAGGAGCCCGGCCTGCTCGCCTTCGTGACGCTGATGGGTGCGGCAATTGCCGCCGGCAATGCCGTCGTCATGATCCCGTCGATGGCGCAGCCGCTGCTCGCGACCGACCTCTATCAGGTGCTCGACACTTCTGACGTGCCGGGCGGCGTGGTCAACATCGTCACCGGCGACAAGGCCGCGCTCGGCGTCGAACTCGCCAAGCACGATGCGGTCGACGCGATCTGGTACTTCGGCAACGGCGAGGGCGCGGCGGCGATCGAGAAGGCGTCGGCGGGCAACCTCAAGCAGACGTGGACGGAGACGGTTGCGCGCGACTGGAACGACGATGCGATCAGTGCCGGGCGCGAGGTGCTGGGCCATGCGACGCAGGTGAAGAACATCTGGGTGCCGTGGGGCGAATGACGCGATGAACTGGGTGGCGCTGATCTTCGCCGCGGCCGCAGCGATTGCCGCGGCGCTGTTCTGGTGGGGGCGATCGCGCACGGGCCGCGAACTGGCGCTGATGATGGCAACGCCGACCAGCAGCGTCCGCGATATTGCGCGGCTCGTGCCGGGCACGCTGGTCGAGGTGAAGGGGCAGCTCAAGACGGCGGCGCCGCTTACCGCCGAATTCTCCGGCCGCGCGTGCGTCTACTACCGTGCGCTGACCGAGCGCGAAGTCGAAAAGACGACCACCGATTCCGATGGCAAGCGCGAGACCAGCCGAGAATTCGAGACGGAGTCGGACGTCGTCCGTTTCGCGCCGGCCATGATCGAGGATGCGACCGGCGAGGTCGCGCTGGATTTCAAGGATGCCAAGGTGGAGGGCGAGCAGGTGCACCAGCGCCGCGAGGACGTAGGCCTCGGCACGTCGCTGCTGGCCAGTCTCGCCGGCGCCGGCACGACCGCGCATCGCTTCACGGAATGGATCGTCGCCGGCGGGATCCCGGTCTACGTGCTGGCAACGGTCAGCGCGTCGCACACGATCGGTGCGGACGCGGCGGGCAAGAATCCGTTCGTCATCAGCATCAAGTCGGAGGAGGAGCGTGAGAGGACGCTCGGCCGCACCAAGATGTGGCAGTCGATCGCCACGGTGATCCTTGGCCTCATCGCGCTGGCGCTGCTCTATGTCGCGCTGACCAGCGGCCCGGTTCAGACCTCGACGCCGTAGAAAAAGAAAGGGCGGCCGGAGCCGCCCTTTTGTTTCGTTCGTGCGCCGTCGCGCTAGTCGGCCATCACCACGGCCGGCTGCGGCGCCGCCATGTGGCCAGCGGCGTTGAGCTGGGGCTTCTTGTAGCGCAGCAGCAAGAGCAGCGGCACCGAGGCGAGCGTGATCAGGAACATCAGCTTGAAGTCGTCGATGTAGGCGATCATCAGCGACTGCTGCGTGATCAGCCCGTCGAGCTGTGCCGCCGTCTGGGCGCCGGCCTGGGTTGCGAGCACGCCGGGGTCGATGCCCAGGGCGAACAGGTTCGGGTTGAACGGGTTGATCCAGCTCGCCAGGTCGGCGTGGTTGGTCTGCATGTTCGAGATCAGCAGCGCGGCCATGATCGAGATGCCGATCGCCGAGCCGATGTTGCGGACCAGGTTGAACAGGCCGGAGGCTTCCGTGCGCAGGCGGAAGTCGAGCGTCTGGAAGGCGACCGTCGACAGCGGAATGAAGACGAAGCCCAGACCGAAGCCCTGGATGACGCCGGACCAGATGAGCGGACCGTTGCCCATGCCGATGGTGAAGAACGTCATCTGGTAGAGCGAGATCGAAGTCAGCGACAGACCGAACAGCACGAGCAGGCGCGGATCGATCTTGCCGACCAGCCGGCCGACGACCATCATCGAGGCCATCGTGCCGAGGCCGCGCGGGGCGAGCACCAGGCCGACGGTGATGATCGGATAGCCGAACAGGTTCTGCAGCATGGGCGGCAGCAGCGCCATAGTGGCGAGCAGCACGATGCCGACGACGAAGATGAGGACCAGCGAGGCCGAGAAGTTGCGGTCGGTGAACAGCCGCTTGTCGAGGAACGGCTCGGCATGCGTGATCGTGTGGATGAGGAACATCCACGCCGCGCCGATGCTGATCGCCATTTCGACCAGCACCTCCGGCGAGTTGAACCAATCGAGCTCGGCGCCGCGGTCGAGCATGAGCTGCAGCGCGCCGACCGCGACCGACAGGAACGCGAAGCCGGTGAAGTCGAACTTGCGGATGCGGCGCACGGTGTCGGGCATGAACAGCAGGACGCCCGCCAGCGCGGCGATGCCGACCGGCACGTTGATGTAGAACACCCAGCGCCAGTTGAAATTGTCGGTGAGGTAGGCGCCGATGGTCGGCCCGATGATCGGCGCGATCATGATGCCGGTGCCCCACAGGGCCATCGCCTGGCCCTGCTTCTCGCGCGGGTTGATGTCCATGATGACGGACTGCGACAGCGGCGCCAGCGCGGCGCCGAAGGCGCCCTGCATGACGCGGAACAGCACCATCTCTTCCAGGCCGATGGCGGTGCCGCAGAGCGCCGAGGAGGCGACGAAGCCGGCGACGCAGATCGCGAACAGCTTCTTGCGGCCGATGTTGTCGGAGAGCCAGCCGGTGATCGGCGTCGCGATCGCCTGGGCGACGATGTACGACGTCAGCACCCAGGTGATCGTGTCCTGCGCGGCGCCGAGGCTTGCCTGCATGTGCGGCAATGCGACGTTGGCGATGGTCATGTCGAGAATGACCATGATCATCGCGGCCATCACCGAGATGGTGATGAGCCCCTTGTGCTTCACTTCCTGAAACGGCAGGCCGTCGGCCCCGGTACCAGACATGGCGGTGATCTCGAGCTTGGTGTTCTAGTTAGCGGCAGTCTTGGTCGGGGCAGTCCGCAGATCGACGCTGACCGAGGCGGAGAGGCCGGTGCGCAGCGCCGGGAGATCCGTCAGCGGTTCCGTGAAGGAGACGCGCACGGGTACGCGCTGGACAACCTTCACCCAGTTGCCGGTCGCATTTTGTGCCGGGAGCAGCGAAAATTCCGAGCCGGTGCCGGCGCCGATCGAGGCAACCGTCGCCTCGAACTCGTGGCCGGGGTAGGCGTCGATGCTGATCGTGGCCTTCTGGCCGGGGACCATCTTGGTGAGGTCGGTCTCCTTGAAGTTGGCCTCGACCCACGACGAGCCGGTCTCGACCAGGCTCATCACGGCGATCGCCGGGGTGATCTGCTGGCCGACGAGCAGGCGATCGGCCTGCGCCACGACGCCGGCGGCGGGGGCCGTCACGGTCGTGTTGGCGAGATCGAGCGCCGCCTGATCGCGGCGGGCCGTCGCGGCCAGCACCATCGGGTGGTCGTCGGTCTTGATCGAAGCATCGCCGCCAAGCGCGGAGAGCGAGGATTCCTCGTGCTCCTTGGCCTGGGCGAGCGCCTGCTGGGCATTGTGCAGGTTCTGCTCCGACTGGTCGAAATCGGCCTGTGAGGAGACGCCCTTGGCGAGCAGCCCCTGGACGCGGTCGAAGCTCTTCTGGTTGAAGGCGACGTCGTCGGTCGCGGCCTGGACGGCGGCGAGCGCGGCGCTCTCGGCGGCGCGGAGCTCCTCGACCTGCAGGCGCGCCGAGGCGAGGCCGGCTTCCGCCGAGGCGAGCGCGATCTTGTACGGCGCCTGGTCGATCTGGAAGAGGACATCGCCGGCAGCGACGCTGTCGTTCTCGTGCACCGGCGCGGCGACGATGCGGCCCGACACCTGCGCGGTGACCGTGACGCGGTCCTGCTGGACGTAGGCGTTGTCGGTCGAGGCGTAGCGGCCGCCGGTCAGGTAGAAATACCCGCCGATCAGCACGAGCAGCACCGGCACCGACGCCATCAGGATGTAGCGCGTGCGGTTATTCTTCTTCGGCGGCTCTTCCGGCTTCGGCGGAACCGGCGGTTCGGCCTTCATCACCGGAGGCGGGGGCACTGCGGGACGCCCCTCGGCCGGTCGCTTGTCACCACCATCGGCACTCATGATGCAATTCCTTGCTTGATCGTTGAACGGGATTTGGCGGAAGCCTTCGGCTTCGACGCCGGTTTGGGATCGGCAAAGGGCACGACGGTCTCGGCCTTGCCGGTGAGGTTGTTGCGGACGCGGGTGAGGACCTCGGTCATCTTGTCGATCTCGGCCTCGCTGACGCCGGCGAGCGCGCCGTCGAGGCAGCTCGACGCCACCTCGCGGAACTTGGCGACCAGCGGACGGGCGCCTTCCTGCAGGTGAATGCGGTGGGCGCGGCGGTCGGCCGGGTCGGGGCGCCGCTCGATCAGTTTGGCGGCTTCCATGCGGTCGATGAGGCGGGAAAGGGTGATCGGCTCGAGGTCCATCTGCTCGGCGAGGGCGGCCTGGTTGGGCGCCTCCTCGTTGCGGAATTCCGCACGGGCGACGACCGAAAGGACGCGCCACTGGGCGCTGGTCAGGCCGACGGCCTGGGCCCGCTGGTCTATGCGATTGCGGAGCAGCCGGGCCACGTCGTGGATCAGCAGGCCCATGCCTTTCGCGGGAGGAAGGTGGTTTTGCATGCGGCGGATATAATAAGGATGCTTATTATATGCAAGCTTGCCAGATTGTCGCACCCGGTGGGACACTCAAAGGCACGCCGCGCAAGGCTTCTTTAAGTATGGCGCGGCGATGCCGATATCTGTATCGATCCCGCCCAACCCCGACCTGATGCCGCCGGACTCCCATGAATCAGCCCGTGAAGCCGACCGTTTATCCGCCCGCCGAGCCGTCCCCAAGCTTCCCGAAGCTGGAGGAGGGGATCCTCAAGCTGTGGGGCGAGGAGAAGACGTTCCAGCGCTCGATCGACCGACGGAGAGAACAGAAGGCGCCCGAGTACGTCTTCTATGACGGCCCTCCGTTCGCGAACGGCCTGCCGCACTACGGGCACATCGTCACCGGCTTCGTGAAGGATCTGGTGCCGCGCTACCAGACGATGCGCGGCAACACGGTCGAGCGGCGCTTCGGCTGGGACTGCCACGGCCTGCCGGCCGAGCTGCACTCGGAAGCCGAGCTCAAACTCTCCGGGCGCCGCGACATCCTCAAGTATGGCGTCGCGCGCTTCAACGAGCATTGCCGCTCGTCGGTCATGCAATTCCGCAACGACTGGGAATTCTACGTCAACCGCTCGGCGCGCTGGGTCGACTTCGACAACGACTACCGGACGATGGACCTGAACTACATGGAGTCGACCATGTGGGCCTTCAAACAGCTCTGGGACAAAGGGCTGGTCTACGAAGGCTTCCGCGTCGTGCCGTACTCGTGGGCGGCGCAGACGCCGCTGTCGCAGTCGGAGACGCGGCTCGACGATTCCTACCGCATGCGCCAGGACCCGGCGCTTACCGTCGGCTTCAAGCTCGACGGCGAGCCGAACACGCGGCTGGTCGCGTGGACGACGACGCCGTGGACGCTGCCCTCCAACATGGGCCTCGCGGTCAAGCCCGACGCCGACTACGCCGTGATGGAGAAGGGCGGAGCGAAGCTGATCCTTGCCGATTCCTCGCGCGAGCATTACGCGCCGGAGCTCGAGGGCTACACGCACGTCGGCACGCTCAAGGGCGCCGACCTCGTCGGCAAGACCTACGCGCCGCTGTTCCCGTTCTTCGCCGACAAGAAGAAGGAAGGTGCATTCCGCGTCGTGCCCGCCGACTTCATCGAGCTCGGCGAGGGCACCGGCGTCGTCCACATGGCGCCGGCTTTCGGTGAGGACGACCTGGCCGTAGCGCAGAAGGAGAAGCTGCCGCTGGTCGATCCGGTCGACCTCGAGGGCAACTTCACCGACGCGGCGCCGCCCTACCAGGGCAAGAACGTCTTCGTCGCCAACAAGGACGTGATCCACGACCTCAAGGCGGAGCCCGGCGTCGTCATCCGCCACGAGACCTACGACCACAACTACCCGCACTGCTGGCGCACCGATCAGCCGCTGATCTACAAGGCGATGCCGTCCTGGTACATCGCGGTGACCAAGTTCCGCGACCGCATGGTGGAGCTCAATCAGGGCATCGACTGGACGCCCGGCCACATCAAGGACGGCGTCTTCGGCAACTGGCTCGCCAACGCGCGCGACTGGAACGTCGGCCGCAACCGCTACTGGGGCGCGCCGATCCCGGTGTGGAAGTCGGACGACCCGGCCTATCCGCGCATGGATTGCTACGGCTCGCTCGATGAACTCGAGCGCGATTTCGGCGTGCGGCCGAAGGACCTCCATCGCCCGTATGTCGACGATCTGGTGCGTCCTAACCCGGACGATCCCACCGGCAAGTCGATGATGCGGCGCGTGCCGGACGTGCTCGACTGCTGGTTCGAGTCAGGCTCGATGCCGTTCTGCCAGGTGCACTACCCGTTCGAAAACAAGGACTGGTTCGACAACCATTTCCCCGGCGACTTCATCGTCGAATACGTCGGGCAGACGCGCGGCTGGTTCTACACGCTGATGGTGATGTCGACGGCGCTGTTCGACCGCGCCCCGTTCCGCCGCGCCATCTGCCACGGCATCGTGCTCGACGAGAACAAGCAGAAATTATCGAAGCGGCTGAAGAATTATCCGGACCCGGTCGCGGTCTTCAACGAGTACGGCGCCGACGCGCTGCGCTGGTACATGATGTCGTCGCCGCTGATGTCGGGCGGCGATCTCGCCATGCCCAAGGACGGCAAGGCGATCGGCGAGGCGACGCGCGCGGTGCTGCTGCCGCTGTGGAACGCGTATTCGTTCTTCACGCTCTACGCCAACATCGACGGCATCCGCGGCAAGCTGATCACGACCGCGGACGCGGAACTCGATCGCTACATCCTCGGCAAGACGGCCGAGCTGGTGCGGGGCGTGCAGGACGACATGGACCGGCTCGACCTCGCGGCGGCGTGCGATCAGCTTCCGCCGTTCATCGAGGCGCTCAACAACTGGTACATCCGCCGCTCACGCGAGCGCTTCTGGAAGAGCGAGAAGGACGCCGACAAGACCTCTGCCTACGACACGCTCTACACCGTGCTGGTCACGCTGACGCGGACGATGGCGCCGTTCCTGCCATACGTCACCGAGGTGATCCACCGCGCGCTGGTCAACGGCGAGAGCGTGCACCTGCAGGACTGGCCGGATGCGTCCAAGTTCGCGGTCGATGAGGCGCTGGTCGTGCGCATGGACATGGCGCGCGACGTCGCCTCGGCGGCGGCCTCGATCCGCACGGCCAAGAATCTGCGCAACCGCCTGCCGCTCGCCAAGGTGACGGTGGCGCATCCCGACCACGCGATCCTCAGGCCGCTCCGCGAGGTCATCGCCGAGGAGGCGAACGTCAAGGAGGTCGTGCTCACCGACAACCCGTCGCAGTTCGGTGCCGAGGTGCTGGTGGTCAACCCGCGCATCGTCGGCAAGCGGGTCGGCGGCGCGATGAAGGACATCCTCGCGGCGGCGAAGGGCGGCAACTGGCGGCGGATCGACAATGGCGCGGTCGAGGTGGTGAACCACCGCATCGAGGCTGGCGAATACGAGGTGCGCTTCCAGGCGCGGCAGGGACTCGACGCGACCAGCTTCGACGGCAACGCCGGCGTCGTGGTGCTCGACACCCACGTCACGCCGGAGCTCGAACGCGAGGGCCTTGCCCGCGACTTCATCCGCCTGGTGCAGGTCGCCCGCAAGGACGCCGGGTTCAATGTTTCGGATCGCATCGCGATCGAAACGAAGGCCGGGCCGGTGGGCGCGATCGCGCTCGAAGCTTTCGCCGATACGATCCAGCGCGAGACACTGGCCGTGTCGCTGACGCAGTCCGGGGCGCCGGCGGGAACGGTGTCGGAGGCGAAGCTCGGCGATGAGGCGATCACGCTTGGGGTGAGGGTGGCGCGGTAGCCGCGTCGCGTCGTCGGAGGTATGATCGTCCCATGACGAAGGTTCAGGAAATCGAGAAGGCGATCTCGGCGCTGGCTCCGACGGAGCTCGCCGAGTTTCGCGCTTGGTATGAGGCGTTCGACGCGGAGCGCTTTGACGCCCGGATTGCGCGCGATGCCGCCGACGGCAAACTCGATCAGCTCGCCGAGGCTGCCCTTGCAGATTTCAAAACCGGCCGCACGCGCGATTTATGAGGCACGTCGCCAGCCGCGCCTTCTGGAAGGCGTACGATGCATTGCCTCTCCCGGCGCGCGAACTGGCCGACAAGACATTCGAGCGCCTGAAGGACGATCCCGATCATCCCTCGCTCCATTTGAAACGCGTCGGCAAGTATCGGTCAGCACGCGTCGGACTGCGCTATCGGGCGCTGGCCGTCGAGATTGACGGCGGATTGTTGTGGTTCTGGATCGGGACGCACAGTGAGTACGACGTCCTGATCCGCTGAAACCGGCTACCGCTTCCCGACCAATCCCCACACCGCCGGCACCAGCGCGGCGGCGAGTGCAATCTTCAGCAGGTCGCCCAACAGGAACGGCGCGGCGCCGTTGGCCCAGGCGGCGGAGAAGCCGATGCCGGTCTTGCTGCCGAGATGTGCGAAGGCGGCGAGCCAGGTGACGCCCAACGCAAACACCACGGCGTCGGCGACGATCATCGCGCCGAACAGGCGGAAGGGCGACCTGTCCCAGCCGCGGTCGGCGGCGTAGCCGACGATGAGGGCGAGCAGCACGAAGCCGGCGAGGAAGCCGCCGGTGGCGCCGAGGAAATACAGCGGCCCGGCGACGGCGGGCGGCGTCGCGGTGAAGACCGGCAGGCCGGCGAGGCCTTCGCCCAGATATGCCAGCACGGTGAGCGTGCCAAGGCGCAGGCCGTAAGCGGCGGCGATCGCCATCACTGCCAGCGTCTGCAGCGTCATCGGCACAGGATAGAACGGCACCGAGATCTTGGCCGAGAGGTAGAGGACGAGCGTGCCGGCGAGGACCAGCGCCACTTCCTGCAGGGTGCGGCTGCCGCGCGAGGAGAGAAGCGAGGGCGCCAGCGCGGCGCCATGGGAATTCGTCTGCACGGATTTGCCCCCGTTCGGCACGTTGATTTCCAGGCGAAGCTATAGGGAAAATTGCGCTCCCCGACAAGGCGAGCGGCTGTGCACCGCTTCCCGAAAAGACCTTGTCGCCGGCTTGGGCTCCGCTACAACACCGCCCATGGCCGACATGATTGACGATCGCAACCGCCGCCTGACGGCGATACTCACCGCCGCGCCCGTGGTGCCGGTGATCACCATCGAGGATCGTGACACCGCGGTGCCGCTCGCCCGCGCGCTGGTCGAGGGCGGGCTCACCGCGCTGGAGATAACGCTGCGCACCGCCGCCGCGCTCGACTCGATCCGCGCCATCATCGGCGAGGTGCCGGGCGCCAACGTCGGCGCCGGCACGGTGGTCGATGCCGGGCAATACGCGACCGTGGCCAAGCTCGGGGTCAAGTTCGTGGTCAGCCCCGGCGCCACCCCGGCGCTGCTCGCGGCCGCCGCGGACTCGGCCGTGCCGTATCTGCCGGGCGTCGCCACGGCCGGGGAGGCGATGGCGCTGTTCGACGCCGGCTACCGCACGTTGAAATTTTTTCCGGCCGAGCAAGCGGGGGGTGCAGCCTACCTGAAGGCGCTGTCGGCACCGCTGCCGGCTATCCGCTTCTGCCCCACCGGTGGTGTGAGCCTCGTCAACGCACCCACATACCTTGGGTTGCCGAATGTTATCTGCGTCGGCGGCTCATGGGTGGCCCCCGCCGCGGCGGTGGCAAAAGGGGACTGGGCGGCTGTCACAAAGCTGGCACGCGAGGCTGTGACGCTCGTCTCACCATGACGTGAAATACTGGGAATTGCCTTGCAATTCTTGCGTAAAACAGCCATATGACGGCCGTTCGGGCACTACATCCCGGAGACTGGAAAACGGCGCGAGGGCGAATTCCTCGCTGGTTCTGTGTAAAACCGGACCGTCAAGATAAGACGCTTGGTTCCTTTCCCCGAAAGAAAGATGCCGCGGAACGCGGGTTGTAAAGAAACACCCGCGTCACACTAACGGGAGAAGGAATCCCATACTATGGCTCGCCAAACTGGCACCGTGAAGTTCTTCAATTCGTCCAAAGGCTTCGGCTTCATCACCCCGCAGGGCGGCTCCAAGGACGTGTTCGTCCACGTGAGCGCGCTCGAGCAGGCCGGCATCAGCCATCTCACCGATGGCCAGCAGGTCTCCTTCGAGGTTGAGCCGGACCGCATGGGCAAGGGCCCGAAGGCCGTCAAGCTCGAGCTCATCTAGCTCCGGTCTTCCCGCGCTCCGGCGCGGGTCCAAAAATAAAGCGACGCCGCCGGCAGCAATTGCCGGCGGCGTTTCTGTTTATTGGACATGACGAAAAGCGATCAGGTCAGGACGCTTCACGCACTACGCCACCATGCCCCATGAATCAGAAAGGCGTCGCTTGGGTTGCCCCACACGACGCCTCCCTGATCAGTTCGCTTGGCCGTCGATTGCACGTGCTCCAAAGTTGGCCTCAGAAGCACAAGCGCCGTCGACCGCGAGCCGATGCGTGATGTCGCTCCGCATCCCGGTTGCCCGGGAACCTTAGCGCAATCACCCGAGTACGGCCTTGCGACCGGCCCGGACCACCCTTTGCGAACCCGCGATACCGCCTCGCGGCAGCTTCGCGTGAACTTTCCAGGCGGCGCCGCGGGGCATCCGGTTCCTCGGGCTTGCACCCGACCACCGGCGCGGTCCGCGTAAGAACCAGTCTCGGACGTTCGGTTTGCCCTTCCGAACTCGGCCAGTTCCTTGCGGTGATCAGACTGTGCGCGAACGCCGCCCTGGGCGAAAGCGCGAAGGGGCGCGGCTGGGATGAGTGGGGATATTGGGGAGGCAGCGAAGATTCGGACTCGCTTTTGCCGCGCCGTTCGGCCAGCCGCGAAAGATGAGTCGAGTGAGTCGCTTGGCGCGAAGTCTTCACCATGTACGGTGAGAGCGGCGCAAGGAGATCGCGAGTCGCGAGAATCACTTGGCGGAAGTTGCTAAGGTGATCCGGCGGGCGGGGACAAGGATACTTCCGGCTTGCGATCCATCCTCCTGTTTCTGCTGCTGTTGCTCGTCGTTGCCGGCGCAGTCACCGCGTTGTGGCCGCTCCGTGTCCTCTCCGCCGTCACCGGCCATCGCGGCATGGCGCTCCGCGCCAACGTCGCCTTCGGTCCGCTGCCGCAGCAGACGCTCGACGTCTACACGCCCGACGACGTCGCGGCCGATGCGCCGGTGGTGGTCTTCTTCCACGGCGGCTCGTGGGAGATCGGCGACAAGGACGAGTACGGCTTCGTCGCCGATGCGCTGCGGAGCGCAGGCTACGTCGTGGTCGTGCCCAACTACCGCATGAGCCCGCAGGTGACGTTCCCCGCCTTCGTCGATGACGGCGCCGCCGCGGTCGCGTGGGTCGCGGCGAACCTGCCGGGCCGGCCGCTGTTTCTGATCGGCCATTCGGCCGGCGGCCACATCGTGGCGCTGCTCAATCTCGATGAGCGGTATCTGGCCGGGAAGGGCATGCGCATCGCCGGCACCATCGGGCTGTCGGGACCTTACGATTTCCTGCCGCTGACGGAGGAGCGCTACAAGCGCGTCTTCCCGGAGGCGACGCGCGACCAGAGCCAGCCGATCAATTTCGTCGATGGCAGCGAGCCGCCGATGCTGCTGGTCACCGGCGATGCGGATACCACGGTCGATCCCGGCAACACGACCCGGCTGGCGGCGGCGATTACCGCCAGGGGCGGGCGGGTCACGGTCAAGGTTTATCCCGGCGTCGGGCATCTCGGCACGATGACGGCGCTGGCGCGGGTGCTGCTCTACCGGAAGCCGCCGGAGATTGCGGATATCGTGGCGTTCGTAAACGCCAACCGATGATCGTGCTTCGCTGGACGGGGAGGGAGGCGACGCTGGTGCCACCCCACAATTGTCATCCCCGCGAAGGCGGGGATCCGGTAGACACCGGCGGTGCGTGTCGGCAACTGGCGGCGGCGTTTACCGGGTCCCCGCCTTCGCGGGGACGACAGTGGAGCTACGAATTCCGCGTCGCCAGAAACTCGCCGATGCGCGCCACCGCCCGCCGGATGTTCTCCGCCGAGTTGGCATACGACAGCCGCAGATATCCCTCGCCGAGAATGCCGAAGTCGGGACCGCCGATGGTGGCGACACCGGCCTGCTCGAGCAACTGGGAGGCCAGCGCCTTCGCCTTGAAGCCGGTCTTGCCGATGTTGGGGAAGGCGTAGAACGCGCCCTTCGGCATGATGCACGAGAAGCCGGGCAGGCGGTTGACCTCCTCGACCACGATCTTCCGCCGCTTGTCGAACTCCGCCACCATCGCGTTCACTGAATCCTGCGGCCCGGTGAGCGCCGCGAGCCCGGCGTGCTGCGCCGGCGCGTTGACGCAGCTCCACGCGTTCACCGCCAGCTTGCGGATGTGGGCCATCAGCGGCTCCGGCCACACCGAATAGCCCATGCGCCAGCCGGTCATGGCGTAGGTCTTCGACCAGCCGTCGAGCAGGATGACGCGGTCGCGGATCTCCGGGTACGACATGAGCGAGACGTGCGGCAGGCCGTCGTACGTCATCTGGCCGTAGATCTCGTCGGAGAGGATCGCGACGTCGGGGAAGCGGGCGAGGCCTGCGACCAGCGCGTCGATCTCGGCCTTCGGCGTGACGCCGCCGGTCGGGTTTGCCGGCGAGTTCAAAATGATGAGCCGGGTTTGCGGCGTGATCAGCGCCAGCGTCTCCTCGGCCGAGAAGGCGAAGCCGTTCGCCTCGCGGATGGGAATCGGAATCGGCCGGGCGCCGGTGTACTCGATCATCGAGCGATAGATCGGGAAGCCGGGGTCGGGATAAAGAATATCGGCGCCGGGCTCGCCGAACATCAGGATCGCGGCGAACATCGTCACCTTGCCGCCCGGCACGATGGCGACCTGGTCGGGCGACACCGTCACGCCGACGCGGCGGTGGATGTCGGCGACGACGGCCTCGCGCAGCACCTTGATGCCGGTCGCCGGCGTGTAGCCGTGGTGGCCGTCGCGCAGCGCCTTCACCGCCGCCTCGACGATGTGCTCAGGCGTGCGGAAATCGGGCTGGCCGATGCCGAGATTGATGATGTCGCGCCCCTCGGCGGCAAGCTCGGTGGCGCGCGCCAGAACGGCGAACGCATTCTCCTCGCCGATCCGGTCGAAGCCGGCGATGGTGTGGAACACGGGCGATTCCCTAGATTGCATTCCAGTTTGATTTCGCAGGAACAATAGGCGCATAAAACCGCCCAAAATAAAACCTTCCGGAAGCGCCCACCCCTTGCCGACCGTCGCCGAAAAACGCCGCACGTTCCGCGCGCTCCACGAGAGCGGCTGCTTCGTCATGCCCAACCCGTGGGACGTCGGCTCGGCGCGCTATCTGCAGAGCCTCGGCTTCAAGGCGCTGGCGACGACCTCGAGCGGCGCCGGCTGGAGCCTCGGCTACGCCGACGGCGCCGTGCCGATCGACGCGATGCTCGAGCACATCCGTACCATCGCGGCGGCGAGCGACGTGCCGGTCAACGCCGACTACCTCGCCGGCTTCGCGGTCGAGCCGGAGCAGCTCGGCATCAACGTCATCCGCTGCGTCGCCACCGGCGTCGCCGGCCTGTCGATCGAGGATGCCACGGCCGACGTGCCGGTGCTGGATTTCGATCTCGCGGTGGCGCGCATCGCGGCGGCACGCGCGGCGATCGACGCCACCGGCGGCGACACGCTGCTCGTCGCCCGCTCCGAGGTTTTCTTCTCCGATCACGCCGAGCCGCTGAAGGAGGCGATCCGCCGCCTCAAGGCATTCGCCGCGGCGGGCGCCGATTGCCTTTACGCGCCGGGCGCCGCGACGCGCGACGATATCCGCGCACTGGTCGAGGCGGTGGCGCCGAAGCCGTTCAACGTGCTGGTCGGCGGCCCCAGCGAACTCACCGTCGCCGATCTTGCCGCGCTGGGTGTCCGCCGCATCAGCACCGGCGGCGCGCTGGCGCGGGCGGCGTGGGGCGGCTTCCAAGCAGCCGCGGCCGAAATCGCGGAGAAGGGCAGCTTCGCCGGCCTGAAGAATGCCGCGCCGGGCCGTGCGCTCAACGACCTGTTCGCCGCCAATGCCGGCCGGAGGGCAAAATGATGCCGCAGCCGCTTGGCCCCGCCGTCGACACGACGCCGTCCGATCGTCCGGGGCCGGTGACGCTCACCGGCCGCTACGCTCAGGTCGAGAAGCTCGACCCGAAGCGCCACGCCGAGGGGTTGTGGCGCGTGCTGAAGGACGACGATCGCGTCTGGGCCTATCTGCCGTACGGCCCGTTCAAGGATCGCGCGACCTTCGAAGATTGGCTCGACGAGCGCGCCGTGTCGCTCGACCCGTATTTCTACGCCGTCGTCGACAGGGCGACGGGCGCGCCGGTCGGCCAGTTCGCGCTCATGGAAATCCGTCCGGCGATGCGCGTCATCGAGGTCGGCAACGTGCTTTATTCGCCGGCTTTGCAGCGCACGCCGGCGGCGACCGAGGCGCAGTATCTGCTGGCGCGCTACGCGCTCGATACGCTCGCCTACCGCCGCTACGAGTGGAAGTGCAATGCGCTCAACGCGCCGTCGCGCCGCGCCGCCGAGCGCTTCGGCTTCACCTTCGAGGGCATCTTTCGCCAACACATGATCGTCAAGGGCGCCAATCGCGACACCGCCTGGTACGCGATGATCGACGAAGACTGGCCGGCGATCCGCGCCGCCTTCGAGACCTGGCTCAACCCTGAAAATTTCGACGCCGACGGCCAGCAGCGCGTCAGCCTCGCGGACCTGATGAAGAAGAGAGCGACACCATGAACCGACTGAAGGGCAAGCGTGCATTTCTAACGGCGGCGGGCGCCGGCATCGGCCGCGCGACGGCGCTGATGTTTGCCGCAGAGGGCGCCGAGGTCATCGCCACCGATCTCAAGCTGCCGCTGCTTGCCGATCTCAAGGACCACGGCGTCGCCGAGACCTATTCGCTCGACGTGCGCGACACCAAGGCGGTGCGGGCGCTCGCCGACAAGGTCGGCACGGTCGATATTCTCTTCAACTGCGCAGGCTTCGTGCATCACGGCACCGCACTCACCACGAGCGACGAGGACTGGGACTTCTCCTTCGATATCAACGTCAAGGCGATGCACCGCGCGATCGGCGCGTTCCTGCCCGCGATGCTGAAGAAGGGCGCCGGGTCGATCGTCAACATCTCGTCGGGCGCCTCGTCGGTGCGCGGCATCCCCAACCGCTACGTCTACGGCGCGTCGAAGGCGGCGATCATCGGCCTGACGAAATCCGTCGCCGCCGATTTCATCCGCCAGGGCATCCGCTGCAACGCGATCTGCCCGGGCACGGTGCAGTCGCCGTCGCTGGACGGGCGCATCGCCGAGCAGGCCAAGGCGACCGGCAAGCCGGAGAGCGAGATCCGCCAGGCGTTCATCGACCGCCAGCCGATGGGTCGCCTCGGCACCGCCGAGGAGATCGCGGCGCTGGCGGTCTTCCTCGCCTCCGACGAAGCCGCCTATTGCACCGGCCAGCTCTATCTCGCCGACGGCGGCTTCGCGCTTTGACGCGCGTCCTGGTCATCGGCGCCGCCGGCATGATCGGCGCGAAGCTGACCGCTCGCCTGATCGCCGATGGCACGTTGGCCGGCAAGCCGATCGAGGCCCTCGACATCGTCGACGTCGTGCCGCCGACCGCGCCGGACGGCGTGCCGTTTGCGATCGAGCGCCGCGCCATCGACCTGACGGTGCCGGGCAACGCCGACGTGGTGATCGCGCCGCGGCCGGACGTCATCTTCCATCTCGCGGCGATCGTGTCGGGCGAGGCGGAGGCCGATTTCGACAAGGGCTACCGCGTCAACCTCGACGGCGCGCGCTACCTGTTCGACGCCATCCGCAAGGTCGGCGGCTACGTGCCGCGCGTCGTATTCACCTCGTCGATCGCGGTGTTCGGGGCGCCGTTTCCGGACGCCATCGCCGACGATTTTTTCGAGACGCCGCTCACCTCGTACGGCACGCAGAAGGCGATCGGCGAGCTGCTGCTCTCGGACTATACCCGCCGCGGCTTCATGGACGGCATCGGCATCCGCCTGCCGACGATCTGCGTCAGGCCCGGCAAGCCCAACAAGGCGGCGTCCGGCTTCTTCTCCGGCATCATCCGCGAGCCGCTGGCGGGGCTGGAGGCCGTGCTGCCGGTGCCGGAGACCGTGCGCCACTGGCACGCCAGCCCGCGCTCCGCTGTCGGCTTCCTGCTGCACGCCGCCGGCCTCGACGGCGCCAAGCTGGGGGCGCGGCGCAATCTTTCGATGCCGGGCGTCTCGGCGACGGTCGGCGAGCAGATCGCGGCGCTCCGCAAGGTCGCCGGCGACAAGGTCGCGGCGCGCATTCGCCGCGAGCCCGACGCCACGATCATGAAGATCGTCGACGGCTGGCCGCGCAATTTCGCGCCGGAGCGCGCGCTGGCGCTGGGCTTCCGCGCCGAGGCGAACTTCGAGGAAATCATCCGCATCCACATCGCCGACGAACGCGGCGGGACGTGGGTGGCCTAGCCGGCAGGTGCCTCCGCGATCACCCGCGCCGCATCGGTCAGCGGACTTCCCTTGTCGCGCAGCAGCCGCAAGACCTCGGCGAGCGCCGCCCTGCCGCCGGTATTGCCGACAAAGCGGAAGTTCGAGTCGGTGAACGACAGGACCACCGCGGCCCGTCCCCATCCGGTCACGGCGTCGACGCCCGCGATGCCTGAGTAGGCCACTGACGTGCGCTTCAGCACGCGATATTCGATGCGGTCGTCGTAGAGCAGCAGCAGCGGATTGAAGTTGTTGTGGCTGCCCAAGAGGCCGAAGCCCTTGCGCGACCCATAGGCGGCCCTGAGCGGCACGCGGATGCCTCCGTCCGTCTGTCGCGCCGGTCCGCCCTGGCCGCGGAGCGCGAAGACGAACACCGCCGCGACGATGACGACGACCGCGAAGGAGGCGACGCTGACAACGAGGCTAACGTCCACTGGCGGCCCCCGTTATTTCCTGCGCGGCCACGGCGTCTCCGGCACCGGCGTCAGCGGCCGGCCCTGGTCGAACCAGCTCGTCAGGTTGTCGAGTACCAGCTGGCCCATGCCGTCGCGCGTGTGCACGGAGGCGGAGCCAACGTGGGGCAGCAGCACCGCGTTGGGCAGCGCCATCAGCTCGGCCGGCACGCGCGGCTCGTCGGCGAAGACGTCGAGGCCGGCGGCGCGGATGGTGCCGTCCTTGAGTGCGGCGATCAGCGCCGGCTCATCGACCGACATGCCGCGGCCGATGTTGACCAGGATGCCGTCCGGCCCCAGCGCCTTCAGCACGTCGGCGTTGACGATGTTGCGGGTTGCCGCCGTGCCGGGCAGCACCATGACGAGAGTATCGACGTCCCTGGCCATGGCGATCAGGTCGGCGTAGTGGCGGTAGGCGACGTCGTCGCGTTTCGTGCGCGAGTGGTAGACGACCGGCACAGCCATGGCGTCCAGCCGCCGGGCGATGGCGAGGCCGATGCGCCCGAGGCCGAGGATGCCGACGGTGCGGTTGCGCATGGTCGCCTTGGTCAGCGGGTAGGGCTTCTCGGTCCACTTGCCGGCGCGGAGGTAGCGTTCGGCGGCGGAAAATTCGCGCACCGTCATGAGCAGCAGGCCGAGCGCGGTATCGGCGACTTCCTCGGTCAGCACGTTTGGCGTGTTGGTGACGACGATGCCGCGGTCGGCCGCGGCGGCGGTGTCGACGCCGTCGTAGCCGACGCCGAAGTTGGCGACGATCTCGAGCTTGGGCAGCTTCGCGATCAGCGCGCGGTCGACGGTGAAGCGGCCGCCGCCGGCGATGCCGCGGACCGCGGCGATGTCCTCGTTCGCCCGCCGGACGGCGAAGCGCTCGCTTAGTTTCCGCTCGGTGGTGGGCGGGATGGTGCCAGCGTACAGAATCTCGATCTTGTCCACGTTCAGAAGCTCCTTCAGCGGTCGCGGTGCACACGCTCGCGATAGACGATGTAAAGCCCGCTGGCGATGATGACGAGGGCGCCGGCGAGCGTCGAGAGGTCGGGGACGGTGTCGAATACCAGGTAGCCGGCGACCGCCATCGACAGAAGCTGCACATACGAGAATGGCGCCAGCACCGTGGCGGGGGCCCGGCGGTTGGCGAGGATGAGGAACCAGTGCCCGACGGCGCTGGCGACGCCGGTCATGACGAGGGCGCCGAGCACGCGCCAGTCGCCCGGCAGCACCCACACCGTCGGCAGCGTCGGGGTCAGCGCGACGGCGGAGAGGAGCGAGCCGTAGACCAGCATGCCGGCCGCCGATTCGGTGGCGCTGAGCAGGCGCGTCGTCAGGCCGTAGCCGGCGTAGCAGAAGGCGGCGGCGACGGAATAGAGGACCGCCGGCTGGAAGGCGCCGGCCTCCGGGTGGACGACGATGACGACGCCGATGAAGCCGACGACGATCGCCGCCCAGCGATGCACGCCCGCCCACTCGCCGAGTATCGGCCCGGCGAGGGCGGTGACGATGAGCGGCGAGGCGAAGGTGATCGAAACCGTCTGGGTGAGCGGCAGGTACTGCAGCGCGATGAAGTTCAGCACCGTCGAGCCCAGCAGGAACACCGCCCGCAGTCCCTGCACGACGGGGCGGCGCGAAACGTAGTCGGCCGGGTGCTTCCACGGCTGCAGCAACGCGATCGACAGGACGACGGACAGCGCGTAGCGGAACCACGCGATCTCCAGCGTCGGCACGCCGTGGAGGGCGGCAAACTTCGCCGACGTATCGAGCAGCGTGAAGGTCGTGACCGCGATGCAGAACAGGCCGATGCCGACCAGCCGCTCGGCGGATTCATGCTCGGTAAGCGGGGCATGCGGCATGTCGGCGAGGCGGCTCAGTAGGTGGCGCGGCCGCCGGAGATGTCGAAGGTGGCGCCGGTGGTAAAGGAGCACTCCGCCGATACCATGAAAGCGACCATGTCGGCGATCTCTTCCACCTTGACCGTCCGGCCGCGCGGAATTTTGGACAGCATGTAGGCGAGATGTTCCCCGCTCACCTGCTCGGCGACCATCTTGGTCATCGCGGTCACCGGGGTGATGGCGTTGACCGATATGTCGCTGCCGGCCAGTTCCTTGCCGAGCGACTTGGTGAGCGCGATGATGCCGGCCTTCGACGCCGAATAAGCCGAGGCGTTGGGGTTGCCCTCCTTGCCGGCGATCGAGGCGACGTTGGCGATGCGGCCGTAGTTGCGTTCCACCATGCCGGGCACGAGCGCGCGGCAGCAGAGGAATGTGCCGCGGAGGTTGACGCGGATCACGGCGTCCCACGAGTCGATCGGGTAGTTTACCAGCGTAGCGTTGACCCCGTTGATGCCGGCATTGTTGACGAGGATATCGACCTTGCCGAACGCACGGAGCGTCGCGTCGCGGGCGGCGTCGACCGCGGCCTCGTCGCCGACGTCGACCTGAAAGGCGGCGACCTCGCCCTTCGCGGCGAGTTCGGCCGCCGTCGCCTCGGCGGTCGTCTTGTCCCAGTCCCAGATCGCCACCGTGGCGCCGCCGGCGATGAGCCGCTCGGTCACGGCGCGCCCGATACCCTGGCCGCCGCCGGTGACGACGGCGACGCGGTCGGTGAAATCGAACTGAGTTGGCATGGGAGGCTCGGGCGGACGGCGGAGGTGGGCGCGATGCTAGTCCGCCACGCCGACGTTCGGCAAATCGGCTTAGACGGCGTCGTCCTCGACGTCGATCTCGTCGTCCTCGGGGATGCGCCCGGCGCGCTTGCCGCCCAGGTTGCGCTCGACCTGGCGCAGCAGCTTGCGCAGGCGCTTGCGGTCCTTGTCCTCGATGTCGGCGAGGGCCGTCTTCTCGATCCGCTTCCACACCTTGTCGATGGTGGCGATGGCGCGGCGGCCGCGCTCGGTCAGGAACACCTCGGCCTGGCGACCGTCGCCGGAGGAGGCGCGGCGCTCGACGTAATCCTGCGCGGCAAGCCGGCTGATCATTTTGGTGATAGTCGGGGGCTGGACGCCCAAGGCCGCGGCGATGTCGCTCATCGACATGCCGTCCTCGGCCGACAGCGACTTCAGCAGGCTTTCCTGTCCGGAATGAAGGCCGATCCGCGAAAGCTGGCCGCCGGCGCGCACCCGATAGGCGTGCGCCGCCTGGGACAGTCGATGGGTAACCGTGCGGCGATGATCGAAGCCCATGTTAGTGAGCAGGCTAAGGGGGGTCGATGTCGGCTGTATGACAACCGGTTCGCTGGCGTGGGGGGAGGAGAGACACCCCTCCCCAAACGGCCTTCGGCCGTTTGACCCTCCCGCGAGGGGAGGGTTCGCCTTGCTGCCCGACCCAGACTCCACTTGAGCCCACCCCTTGCGGGAGGGCCAAAACCGCACTTCGCGGTTTTGGGGAGGGGTGTGCCAACCCAAACTCAGAACCCACGCATCTCCTGCGACACCTTCGCCAAAAACGCCTTCAGCGCCGGCTCACCATTCCGGTTCATGTCGTAGAGGGCGAGAAACTTCCGCTTGGCGAGCGGGTGGGCGAGGGCGCGCAGCGTGCGCGTGAATTGCTTGCGCGGCGCGTCGCCCATCAGGAAGGTGCGGAACCACGTGCCGCCGTAGGTGTGGATCGCGGCGATCTTGCGCAGGTGCCAAAGATTCGGGCCGACCTTGCCGTTCTCCAGCTTGAACGAGACGCCGGGCAGGAAGACGCGGTCGGAGAATCCCTTCAGCATCGCCGGGTAGCCGTAGTTCCACACCGGGCAGGAGAGCACCAACGCCTCGGCGGCGCGCAGGCGGTCGACGTATTGCTGCACCGGCTTCGTATTGATCGCTTCGTCGTGATAGTCGATGCGCTCCTGCCGCGACATCACCGGGTTGAAGCCTTCGGCGTAGAGATCGCAGTCGTCGACCTCGTAGCCCGACGCCTTCAGCGCATCGACGGCGGCGCGGTGGAGCGCGGCGTTGTAGCTCGTCTCGACCGGATGGCAGTAGATCACCATCACGCGCATCTATTCGGCCGCCTGCATGCCGGGGAAGAGATAGACCTTGTCGGAGTTCAAATCGAAATCCGGATTCTCCCACGCGATCATCTTGCCGGGGTTGAGCAGGCCCTTGGGGTCGGCTTCCTTCTTGAAGGCGAGTTGCACGGCGTCGGTGCGTTTCATGCCGCCTTCCTCCAGCGTGTAGCGGTGCGGGTTGAAGATCGGGCAGCCGTTCTGCTCGTGCAGGCGAATGATCTCGTCGAGCCTTGCTTCGCTGGTGAAGCGGACGATCGGCAGGCCGGTGGCGGCGACGTTGCCGTCGAAGCGGATGAATTCGAGATGGCCGGGCACCTCGTCGCCGAGCAGCGCGGTCATCCTGGCGACATGGGCGACGGTGTCGGGGAAGGGGTAGAGCACCTGCAGGTAGGTGATGGTCGGATCGACGCGCAAGCCCCGCAGCGTCGTGTGGTTCCACGTCAATTCGTAGACCGGCGGCAGGCCCTTCTTCTCGGCCTCGCTCGCCGTATCGGAGCGATGGAGGATCTCCGCCTTCTCGCGGTCGGCGAGCGCCAGGAACGGATCCATCGCGTGCGGCGCGACCATCAGCAGCGCGACGGATTGCTCGCGCTTCAGGAACTTCTGGTGGCGCAGGAAATAGTCGTAGGGCACCGGCGCCGCGACGGTGGCGACTTCCTTGAACAGCAGGCCGTCCTGGTTTGCCAAAAGATTGGCGAAGCGCACCGCCTTGCCGTAGTCGTCGAAGCCGACGACGACGTCGACCCAGTCGTAGGCGGCCTCGAGCGGCATCTCGACCTCGGTGATGATGCCGTTGGTGCCGTAGGCGTGCATCACCTTGGCGAGGTCGCGGCCCTTGACGATCATGACGCGCGGCTCGGCTTCCATCGTCACGACGCGGAGCGACAGGACGTTGCCGGCGTCGCGCAGGCCGCCCCAGTTGATCGACCCGACGCCGCCGGAACCGCCGGCAACGAAGCCGGCTATGGAAGCGGTGTTATACGTCGAAGGATGCAGTCGCAGCTCCTGCTGCGAATGGGCGCGCGTCTGGCGGTCGATCTCGGCGAGGATGGCGCCGGCCTCGGCGACGACGCGGCCGCGGCTGATCGACTTCACCTTGTTCATGTCGGCGAGGCTCAAGATGACGCCGCCGGACAGCGGCATCGCCTGGCCGTAGTTGCCGGTGCCCGAGCCGCGCGGCGTCACCGGGATGGCGCGGGCGTAGCACTCCTTGAGGATGCGGATGACCTCCGCCTCGTCCTTCGGCGAGACGACGATGTCGCCGGTGACGTGATCGAGCTGCCGCTTCAGCACCGGCGAGTACCAGAAGAAGTCGCGCGACTTCTGCTTCACGATCGCCGGGTTCTCCTCGATCTTGAGGCCGGCCAGCGCCGCCTTCAGGCCGGCGATGTCGTAGGTCGTCATGCGCGTGCTCGCCTATCCACCGTCGTCAAACCCGCCCTCGATGTCATCCCCGCGAAGGCGGGGATCCAGTACACGCCGTCGGTCCCGTGGCTACTGGGTCCCCGCCTGCGCGGGGACGACAGCGGAGCGGGCTTCATCATCCGAACCCCACCACGCCATCCAGCTCGCGATAATCCGGCAGCGTCGTGTCGATCGCCTTGCCGGCGCGCAGCACCGTGCGGTCGCCCTGCGGGCGCGACAGAAGTTCGGTGAACGACCTCGCGCGGAACAGCACGAGATCGGCCGCGCCGCCTGCCGCGATGACGCCGAGATCGGGTCGCCGCACGACCAGGGCGGGCGTGCGCGTCACCGCCGCCGGCCAATCGCCGAAGGGATGGTCGAGATGGAGAATGCGCACCGCCTCGCGGAAGACTTCGACCACGTCGAGGTCGCCGTAGGCATAGAACGGATCGCGGGTGTTGTCGGAGGCGACGGACACCTTTACGCCGCGCTCGGCCAGCTCGTGGACGAGCGTGACGCCGCGCCAGTGCGGCGTGTCGCGCTCGCCGTCGCGGCCCTGCAGGTACATGTTGCACATCGGCAGCGAGACGACCGCGATCCCGGCCTCGGCGACCTTGTCCATGGTCGCGTCGGCCTCGGCCGGGTCCTGCGTCGCCAGCGAGCAGCAGTGGCCGGCGACGATCTGGCCGCCGAAATCGGTGCGGAGCGCGGTCTCGGCGATGACGCGCAGCGTGTTGACCGCCGGGTCGCCGGTCTCATCGACGTGGAAATCGAGGTCGAGGTTGCGATTGGCGGCGCGCAGCATCACACCCTCTAGCAGCCGCTCGAGGTCGGGCATGGGATAGGTGACGGCGCCCAGCGTCCCGCCGGTGTCGGCGATCAGGTCGGCCAGTTCGTCGGCGTACTTCTCGTCGCGGAAGGCGTCGATGCCGACGATCGACACCGCCTGCAGGTCGACCTTGCCGCGCCACTTGTCGCGCATCTCGGCAAACACCGGCCACGAGATGCGGTGCTGCGGCGCGGCGGAATCGAGATGCGTGCGGATCAGGCGCGTGCCGTGCGCGCAGGCGGCGCGGATGGCGAAATCCATGCGGGCGGCGACGTCCTTCGCCTTCCAGTACTTGCGGCGGTCGGCATCGACGGCGGCGAGGGCGCCGGCGAAGCTGCCGTCCGGATTTTCCTCGCGCGGCCAGATGTGACCCTTGTCGAGGTGGGTGTGCATGTCGACGAAGCACGGCCACACCATGCCGCGGTCCATGTCGAATTTCGGCAGGGTCGTGCGGCGGCCGGGCGCGTCGATGCGCTCGATCTTGCCGTCTTTCACGATGATGTCGGCGCGGATCAGTCCGTCGCCGTCGGCCTTGGCCGCGAAGCCGTCGACCAGCACGGCGGGCAGCGTCGCGTCGGCGAGGACGAAACGCGGGGCGCGGGGGACGGCGGCAAATCCTTTCGCCACCTCAATTCTCCCGGCGGACGGCGCTCTCGTGCCACTTCCGCAGAAGCAGCCAGGAAATCAGGCTGGTGGCCGCGAAGATGAGAACGCCGGTGAACGACAGCAGTAGCAGTGCGGCGTAGAGGCGCGGAATGTTGAGCCGGAACTGCGACTCGAGCAGGCGGAAGGCGAGGCCGGAATTGGCGCCCGCCGAGCCGGCGGTGAACTCGGCCACGACGGCACCGATGAGCGACAGGCCGCCGGCAATCTTCAGCCCCGTGAGGAAGTAGGGCAGCGCATTCGGCAGCTTCAGGTGGATCAGCGTCTGCCAGCTTGAGGCGCCGTAGAGTTCGAACAGGTTGAGCAGATTGTGGTCAGTCGAGCGGATGCCCTGTGTCGTGTTCGACAGAATCGGGAAGAACGACACGATGAAGGCGACGATCAGCAACGCCACCATGGTCGAGGGCGCATAGATGATGATGAGCGGCGCGATGGCGACGATCGGGGTCACTTGCAGGATCACCGCATAGGGATAGATCGCGAGTGCGACCAGACGCGATTGCGCCATGGCGACCGCGAGCAGCACGCCGCCGACCAGAGCAAGTGCCAGCGCCGATAGCGTCGTCTTTAACGTGATAATCAGCGACTTGAGGAGGATCGGCCAGTCGGTGATCAGCGACTGGACGACCAGCACCGGACTCGGCAGCACGTAGTGGGGAACGTTGGCGAGCGTGACGTAGAGGTGCCATGCGACCAGCACCGCGGCCAGCATCGCCAGCGGGACGGCGATGCGCGCAATCTGCTCGCCGCGGCTGGCGCGAGCGGCCAGCACTGGCGTCTCGTCGCCATCCGGGGTGGCTACGGCGGGGCGCGCCGCGGTCTCGCTGACGCTCATGCTTCGCCTCCCGCGGCGATGGCGGCATGGAGCGCCTCCGAGGTGCGGCGGCAATACTCGTTGTAGACGGCGGACGTGCGGAACGCGTCGTCGCGCGGGTAGGGCGCATCGATGGCAAGATCCTCGAACACGCGGCCGGGCCGCGGCGCCATCACGACAATGCGGTTGGAGAGGTAGACCGACTCGAAGACCGAGTGCGTAACGAAAATCACGGTCCAGCCGAACGTCTCCCAGAGCCGCAGAAGATCGTTGTTGAGCTTGAAGCGGGTGATCTCATCCAGCGCGGCGAAGGGTTCGTCCATAAGCAGCAGCTTCGGCCGCGTGATGAGCGCCCGCGCGATCGAGACCCGCATCTTCATGCCGCCGGAAAGCTCGCGCGGGTAGGAGTCGGCGAATTTCTCGAGGCCGACCATCTGCAGCGCTTCCATGACGCGGTCGCGCGAGGCTTTCCTCGATTGTCCATGCAGGCGAAGCGGAAGCCACACGTTGGCTGCGACCGTCGCCCAGGGCATCAGCGTCGGCTCCTGGAAGACGAAGCCGATCTCGCGCTCCGGTTTGCCGCTGACATCGTAGGAGGACGCGGTCGGCCATTCGATCGCGCCCGAGGACGTGTCGCCGAGGCCGGCGATGATGCGAAGCACGGTGGATTTACCACAACCGGACGGACCGAGCAGGGAGACGAACTGCCCCTCGGCGATGTCGAGCGACATGTTCTGCAGCGCCAGCGTGCCGTTGGAGAATCGCTTGGAGATGCCGCGCAGCGAAACCAGCGTGCGACCGATCTTGTGCGGCCCTGCGGCGTTCGGCATGGCTCCTGTCTGCTGCAGCACGAGGGTATTCCGCCTCCAAACAAACGGTCCCGGCAACGCGCCGGGACCGAGGGATCGTATCCGGGCGATGGCTACTTCTTCAGGTCCTTGCCGACGCCCTTGCACACGAACTGGTTCGTGTAGATCTTCGACAGGTCGACTCCGGCCGGGACGACGTTTGCCTTCACCATCTCGTCGTAGAAGGTTTTCTGGTTGTCGTCGCTGAAGCAGCCAATGCCCTTATCCAGCGTAATGCCGGAATCCACGAGGCCGACTTCCTTCATCTTGGCGATGGAAAAGGCGAGCTGATCGTCGCCCATTTCGGGGTTTGCCGCCTTGATCGCGGCGTTGCCCTTCGACGGATCGCCGTAGATGTAGTTGTACCAGCCGATGATCGAGGCATCGACGAAGCGCTGCACGATGTCCGGATTCTTCGCAGCGTAATCGGCCAGCGTCTCGATCATGGTCGAGGGCGTAACGAAGCCAGCGTCGGCGAGCAGGAATTCCTTGGCCTTGATTCCCGCGGCCTTCTCGACGGCGAAGGGCTCCGAGGTGATGTAGCCCTGCATCGCCGACTGCTTGTCGACGATGAACACCTGCGGATCGAAGTTGTACGGCTTGTACTGCTCGTCCTTGAAGCCCGGATAGGCCTGCTTCATCCACTGGAAGTACGAGGCGAAGCCGTCGGCGCTCATGAAGATAGTCGGCAGCGTCGCCAGGTCGGCGAACTTGTCGATGCCGGGCGCGTCTGGATGGGCCAGCAGCACCTGCGGGTCCTTCTGGAATATTGCGGCGACCTCGAGGATCGGGACGTTCTGCGTCGGCGCCTGCAATGGCACCAGCATGTTGCCCGACATGTAGAACTGGACTTTGCCGGCGAGCAGAGAGGCGCGCGTATCCTCCTGCGGCGCTCCCGGCACGATGGTCACCTTCAGCCCGTACTTCTCGTAGGTGCCGTCGGCGACTGCCTGGTAGAAGCCGCCGTGCTCCGCCTCGGCCACCCAGTTTGTCTTGAAGGAAATTTCATCGAGCGCCATCGCCGGGCCGGCGAGCGCCGCCGCTGCCGCGCCCGCGGCGAGCGCGAGTGTCAGGTTTCTGATGCTACGCATGTTCTCTTGTTCTCCGCCTTCCTTGGCGTGGCCGAAAACTCGGCGCCACGCTTCCCGTTGACCCTTGGGGTGCATCGCTGGTGCAGAGCCGCGATGCGTTGAAAACCAGCCGCCCCGAACGATCCAGCTTCGCAAGAGGTATGCCATCGAAGCCCGGCCGCGACCGCGCCAGACTGACGGCGACCGTCATATTAGGCCAAGGGCGATGCACAAGAAAGCGGCAGCGGCATTCGCCTTGCCATGCCGCCAACCGCAATCGTAGCGTGGCGGCGAGGTTCGAGCCGAGGCCAATCCATCCATGCAGCGTGCGCTCAATCCCGCCGGCATCCGCGCGCCGTTCGGCCGCTACAGCCATGGCATCGCGGTGCCTGCCGGCGCGCGGCTCGTCTTTTGCTCTGGTCAGCTCGGCGTCAAGGAGGGCGACCTCCTGCCGCCGACGGTCGAGGGGCAGGCGGAGGTCTGCTTCACCAACATCGCGGCGATCCTCGCCGAGGATGGGATGACACTGGCCGATATCGTGCGGCTCAACGCCTACGTGACGAACCGCGAGGACATGAAGGCATACATGAGTGTCCGCGACCGCATCGTCACCGATCCGCTGCCGGCCTCGACGCTGATGATCGTCGCCGGCTTCACGCGGGCGGAGTTCCTGGTCGAGATCGAAGCCATAGCCGCGAAGGTGGAATAGTCGATGCGCCAATGGATCAAGAACCCGCTGGCGGTGCTGGCGGATGGGGCGGGCGGCGGCATCGTCGTCGAGGATGGCAAGATCACCGCGCTGGTGGCGAGCGGCAGGACGCCGGAAGGGCAGATCGACCAGACGTTCGATGCCTCCAACCACGTCGTCATCCCCGGCCTCATCAACACGCACCACCACTTCTTCCAGACGCTGACGCGCGCGCACCCAGCAGCGATCAACAAGGAACTGTTTCCATGGCTGAAGGCGCTCTACCCGATCTGGGCGCGCAACGTGAAACCGGAAGCCTTCCGGCAGGCGACGCGGCTGGCGCTGACCGAACTGCTGATGTCTGGCTGCACCTGCGCCTCCGACCACCAGTATCTCTTCCCCGTCGGGCTGGAAAACGCGATGGACATCCAGGCCGAGGAAGCCTCCGCGCTTGGCATCCGCATGACGCTGACGCGCGGCTCGATGAACCTGTCGGAGAAGGACGGCGGCCTGCCGCCCGACGGCGTCGTGCAGGACGAGGAGACGATCCTCGCCGACTGCGAGCGCATCCTCGGCCGCTATCACGATGCCAGTGAGGGCGCGATGCTGCAGGTGGCGCTGGCGCCGTGTGCGCCGTTCACCGTGACCAAGCGGCTGATGGTCGACAGCGTCGGGCTGGCCGAAAAATACAACTGCCGCCTCCACACGCATCTCGGCGAGACCGAGGACGAGAACGAATACTGCCTCGAGCATTTCTCCTGCCGGCCGGTCGACTATCTCGAGGAATGCGGCTGGCTGACCGGACGCGCGTGGCTGGCGCACGGCATCCATTTCACCGACGAAGAAGTGCATCGCCTCGGCCGCCACAAGGTCGGCATCTGCCATTGCCCGACCTCGAACATGACGCTCGCCTCGGGCCAGTGCCGCACGATCGAGCTGGAGGCGGCGGGCAGCCCGGTCGGCCTCGGCGTCGACGGCTCGGCCTCGAACGACAACTCTAATTTGATGGAAAGCATCCGCCACGCGCTGATGCTGAACCGGCTCACGTATGACGCCGCATCGGTGACGCATTTCGACGCCTACCGCTGGGCGACGGAAGGCTCGGCCCGCCTGCTCGGCCGCGACGACCTCGGCGCGATCCAGGTCGGCAGGCAGGCCGACCTCGCGCTCTACACGCTCGACGAACTCCGCTTCTCCGGCGCCGGCGACCCGCTTGCCGCGCTGGTGCTGTGCGGTGCCCACACCGCCGACCGCGTCATGGTCAAGGGCGAATGGAAGGTCGAGGGCGGCATGCCGAAGGGCGTCGATGTCGCCAAGCTCCGGCGCGAGCACGGGGCGGCGGCGAAGGCGTTTCTGGAGGCGGTGTGATCAGATTGTAGATACAATTTGATTGACACGGGCGGAGCCCGGCCTAGATAAGCTGACGTGCAATGATCATCGTCTGGGATGAACCAAAGCGCCTTGCGAATCTGTCGAAGCATAGGCTCGACTTTGCCGACATCGATGATTTTGGCTGGGCCGATGCCTTTATCACTCCCAGTCACTCTCGCCGGCTCAAAGCGGTTGGGCTGCTCCGCGGGAAGATAGTGGTCGTTGTCTATGCGCGCTTGGGAACTGAGGCGATCTCAATCGTAGGCATGCGTCCGGCAAACGCCAAGGAGCGAGGTCTATATGAGCAAAACGGCTAAGGGCTATACGGCCGCTGACATGAAGGTCGTTTCCGAGAAACATGAATGGACCGCCGAAGACTTTCGGCGCGCCCGGCGTGGCCGGGACGTGTTGCCGAAGCGATTTTTCGATGCGCTGGAGACGCGTCGAGCCCGCGGTCCACAAAAGACGCCGACCAAGAAACTCGTATCGCTGCGCATCGATCCGGACGTGCTGGCGAAATTCAAGGCCGGTGGCGAAGGCTGGCAGAGCCGCATGAATGACGCGCTGCGCAAGGCCGCGGGTCTGAAATAGATGCTCCCCCGCCGCTACTGGCACGAAATGACCACCCGCGACTTCGCCGACAGCGACACGTCGTCGTGGATCGCCGTGCTGCCGGTGGCGGCGATCGAGCAGCATGGGCCGCACCTGCCGGTCTACACCGATACCTGCATCGCCGAGGGCATGATCAAGCGCGTGATCGAGCTGCTGCCGGAGAGCGCGGCCGTCACGTTCCTGCCGGTGCAGGCGGTGGGAAAATCGAACGAGCACATCTCGTCGCCGGGCACGCTCACCTCGACCTGGGAGTCGACGACGAAGCTCTGGATCGAGATCGGCGACAGCGTGCATCGCGCCGGCGTCGAGAAACTGATCATCGTCAATTCGCACGGCGGCAACGTGCCGATGGTGGACATCGTCACACGCGAGCTGCGCGTGCGGCACGACATGCTGGCGGTCGGCACGGCGTGGTCGCGTTTCGGATATCCGGAAGGCGTCGCGTCGGCGGAGGAGTCGGCCTACGGCATCCACGGCGGCGACTACGAGACGTCGGAGATGCTGCATTTCCGGCCGGATCTCGTGAAGATGGAGCTGGCCGAGGATTTCCGCTCGACCCAGCTTTCGTTCTTCGCCGAGTTCAAGCATCTGCGCGCCCACGGCCTGCACCAATTCGGCTGGAAGGCGCAGGACCTGAACCCCAAGGGGACCGTCGGCAACGCGGCGAAGGCGACGGCGGAGAAGGGCAGGGCGATCGTCGATCATCAGGCGCGCGGCTTTGTCGAGCTGTGTGCCGATGTCGCCGCCTTCGATGTGGGCCGGCTGTGGACGCCCTGACGGGCCTCGTCGCGCTCCGCGCCGAACTCGCCGGCATCGAACAGGCCGACGACGCGGCGACCGTGAGGCTCAAGAGCCGCGACTTCTTCTGGTTCTCGCCGATCCTGAAAGCCCAGCTCGACGACAAGCGCGCCGATCTCGTCGTGCTTCCAGAGACCAAGGCCGAGGTGATCCGCATCGCCGCCGCGTGCGCGCGCCATCGCGTGCCGCTGACGGTGCGCGGCGGCGGCACCGGCAACTACGGGCAGGCGGTGCCGCTTGCCGGCGGCGTCATCCTCGACATGGCCAATCTCGATCGCGTCGTCGAGGTGGTGCCGGGGGCAGGGCGGTTCGAGGCAGGCGCGCGGCTGCTCGAGATCGACAAGGCCTTGCGGGCCGATCGCTGGGAGCTCCGCTTCCATCCCTCGACGCGCAAGCAGGCGACCATCGGCGGCTTCATCGCCGGCGGCGCGGCGGGGTGCGGCTCGTGCACGTGGGGGCAGATATCCGATCCCGGCGCGGTGCTGGCGCTGGAGGTGGTGACCGTGGAGGAGACGCCGCGCATCGTCGAACTCACCGGCCGCGATATCCTCAAGGTGCTGCACGCCTACGGCGTCAACGGCATCATCACCGAGGTCGCGGTGCCGCTGGCGCCGTGGCAGCCGTGGGCAGAGCGCGTTGCGGCGTTTCCCTCGCTTGCCGGGGCGGCGAAATTCGGATGGGCGCTCGCCGCGGCGGAGGGCGTCGCCAAGAAGGAGATCGGCATCTTCGATGCGCGCATTCCGCCGATGCTGAAGCGGCTGGCGCCGCTGGTGCCGCCGGGTCGTGCGATGGCGGTGGTGATGGTCTCGGAGCCGCAGGCGGGGCAGCTCGCCGATCTCGTCGCCGAGCATGGCGGTGCCATCGTCTACGAACGCAGCGCGGCGGAAGCCGAGGCCGCCGCCTTCGACGGCCACGGCACCATGCCGCCGCTCTACGAGTACACGTGGAACCATACGACGCTGCACGCGCTGAAGGTCGAGCCCACGATCACCTACCTGCAGGTGCGCTACCCCGAGGGTCGCGAACTGGCGGTGGTCGCCGAACTGGAGCAGGCGCTCGGCGACGAGATGCTCCAGCATCTCGAGTTCCAGCGCCGCTTCGGCCGCGTTTTCGTCTCGGCGCTGCCGCTGCTCCGCTACCGCTCGCCCGAGCGGCTGGCGGAGGTCGTCGCCATCATCGAGAAAACGGGCGCCTCGGTTTCCAGCCCGCACACCTACGTCCTCGACAACGCCGGCTGGAAACGCACCGACGCGCCGCAGGCGGCGTTCAAGTCGCGTGCCGATCCGTATGGGCTGATGAATCCGGGGAAACTGAAGGCGTGGCCGCCGGCGGCGTGATCCTCCGCTTCCCCGGCGAAAGCGGGGTCCAGGTATAGGGATAGGCCGCGACCGAAGCCGCCGCACCGTCCCGCACAATCTCACCTCCTGAGTCCCCGCCTTTGCGGGGAAAGCGGAGGGGAGGATCGGTCCGCGCTCCATTACTCGTGGAATGGTCGCGCATCCGGAGCGCCCCGGGTTGCCTGTGACCGGCGCCAATGACAGCATCGCCCGGGCGCGATACAAGGGCCGCCGCCTCGGGGCGGGGTCTGATCTAGGGGAATCACCATGCGGTCCGTGACTTCAGCGCTGCTTGCGGCGGTTTTTGCCGTTGGCCTTGGCTCGGTGGCGCAAGCGAAAATCCTCACCTACTGCTCGGAGGCCGCCCCGGAAGGCTTCGATCCGGCGCCCCATCTCATGGGCGCGACGTTCGATGCCTCGGCGCAGGTGTTCTACGATCGTCTCGTCTCCTTCGTGCCGGGCTCGACCGCGGTGCAGCCCGGCCTCGCGGAAAGCTGGGACGTGTCGGCGGACGGCAAGGTCTACACCTTCCACCTCCGCGACGGCGTCAAGTTTCATACGACGGCGTACTTTACGCCGACGCGCACGCTCAACGCCGACGACGTCGTCTTCTCGATCAACCGCCAGCGCGACAAGAAGAACGCCTGGTACAACTACGCCGGCGGCTCGTGGCCGTACTTCTCGGCGATGGGCCTCGATACGCTGGTGAGGGCGGTCGAGAAGGTGAACGCGACGACGGTGAGGGTGACACTGGCGCGGCCCGACCCCGGCATCCTCGCCGACCTCGCGATGGATTTCGCCTCGATCCTTTCCAAGGAATACGCCGACAGCCTCACCAAGGCGAAGACGCCGGAGCAGCTCGACCAGTTGCCCGTAGGCACGGGCCCGTTTTCGTACATCGTCTACAACGCCGGGCAGGGCCTCTACATGGTCGCCAACCGCGACTACTGGGCCGGCATCCCGCCGATATCGAATCTCAACTTCGCCATCGTGCCCGGCGCGGCGGATCGCCTGGCGAAGCTGCAGGCGGGCGCCTGCCAGGTGATGGCGGCGCCGGATGCGGTCGCGCTCGCTGCCGCGAAGTCCGACGCCAACCTCAAGCTCGTTTCCGGCGAGCGCACCGACGTCGCCTTCCTCGCCTACAACGCGACCGATCCGAAGTTTTCCGATCCGCGCGTGCGCAAGGCGCTCGGCATGGCGATCGACCGGCAGGCGATCGTCGATCAGGTCTACGGCGGCGCCGCCAATGCCTCCAACAGCGTCATGCCGAATACGATGGCCGGCTACGACGGCAAGCTGCTCGGCGATACCTACAACGTCGAGGGCGCCAAGGCGCTGCTTGCCGAGGCGCGCGTCAGCAACCTCAGCATCAAGCTGCTCGCAACCAGGACGCCGCGGCCCTACAGCCCGGATCTTGCCAAGACGGCGACGCTGATCGCCGCCGATCTCGCCAAGGTCGGCGTGACCGCGACGGTCGAGACGCCCGACCTGCTCGGCGATTATCTCAGGCAGTCGACCGACAAGAAGCGCGACAGCGCGGTGCTCATCGGCTGGACCAGCGACAACGGCGACCCGGGCGACTATCTCGCGTTGCTCCTGTCGTGCGAGGCGGTCGGCCAGTCGAACCGGACGGAGTGGTGCGATCCGAATTTCACCAAGGCTCTCGGCGCGGCGCGCGCGGCGACCGATCCGGCCACGCAGGCGACGCTCTACAGCGAGGCGCAGAAGATCGTGCTCGACCAGGCGCCGCTCACGGCCATCGCGCATACGCTGGTAAGCGTGCCGATGCGCAAGACGGTGACCGGGGTGGTTGCCGATCCGCTGGGGCGGCACAACTTTGCCAAGGCTGATATCGGCGGGTAGCCGACGTTGGCGAGGAGGAGAGACACCCCTCCCCAAAACCGCCATGCGGTTTTGGCCCTCCCGCAAGGGGAGGGCTCAAGGGGAGTTTGTTGGAGCGCGATGTTTCAACAAGCCGAACCCTCCCCTTGCGGGAGGGTCAAAACGCCGAAGGCGTTTTGGGGAGGGGTGCCTTCGCGGGCGCAAAGCGACGCCCACCACACCTTCGTGACATTTTCCTTCTTGCATTCGCGCGCCGGCTGCGGTCGATTGAGATCAACCCTCCCGGGGCTGGTCCGCCTGTTCGCGCGGAATCCGGGGCGAAGGGACATGAGCGCCGCCAAAAAAGCGGCATCCAGTTGGAGGTTCCCAATGAAACGTATTGCGTACTTCGCGGCCGCGGCCGTGCTTGCGCTCGGCATGGCCGGCAACGCCTATGCCGCCAAGCAGCTCGTCTATTGTTCGGAAGGCTCGCCGGAAGGCTTCGACCCGGCGCCGTGGACTGCCGGCACGACCTTCGATGCCTCGTCGCGCACGATCTATGACCGCCTGGTCGACTTCAAGAAGGGCGGCACCGACATCGTCCCGAGTCTCGCCGAGAGCTGGGACATCTCGCAGGACGGCACCGAGATCACCTTTCATCTCCGCAAGGGCGTGAAGTTCCAGACGACCGACTACTTCAAGCCGACGCGCGACTTCAATGCCGATGACGTGCTGTTCTCGTTCAACCGCCAGCGCGACAAGACGAGCCCGTGGTACACCTACGCGCCGGGCATCACCTGGCAGTACTGGGATTCGACCGGCTTCGGCGCCGCGGTGAAGGACATCACCAAGGTCGACGACTACACCGTGAAGTTCACCTTCAACTCGGCCGACTCGACCGTGTTCGTGAACTTCCCGACCGACTACCTGTCGATCGTCTCGAAGGAATATGCCGACCAGCTTCAGAAGGCCGGCAACCTCGGCGACCTCAACCTTAAGCCCGTCGGCACCGGCCCGTTCACGTTCGTCGACTACCAGACGGACGCGACCATCCGCTACAAGGCCAACCCGGACTACTGGGGCGACAAGCAGAAGATCGACACCCTGGTCTTCCAGATCACCAAGGAGCCGGCGGCCGCCGAGCAGGCCCTCAAGGCCGGCGACTGCGACGTGATTCCGTATCCGATCCCGGCCGACATCCCTGGCCTCAAGGCGGACCCGAATCTCCAGGTCTTCCAGACGCAGGGCCTCAACGTCGGCTTCCTCGCCTACAACACGCAGCAGAAGCCGTTCGATGACGTGCGCGTCCGCAAGGCGCTCAACATGGCCATCAACAAGCAGGCGATCCTCGAGGGCGTCTACGCCGGCAACGCGCAGATCGCCAAGGAGCCGCTGCCGCCGGCCTCGTGGGGTTACGACGACGCCGTCGTCGACGATGCCTACGATCCGGACGCGGCCAAGAAGCTGCTCGCCGACGCCGGCCAGTCAAACCTCAAGCTGAAGCTTTGGTGGATGCCGGTTGCCCGTCCGTACAATCCGAACGGCAAGCGCATGGGCGAACTGGTGCAGGCCGACTGGAAGGCCATCGGCGTCGACGTCGAGCTGTTCTCGATCGGCGACTGGCCGACGTACCTGGCAGAGTCGTCGAAGGTCGATCGTGACGGCGTCGTCATGGTCGGCTGGGGTGCGGATAACTCCGACCCCGACAACTTCCTCGGCGTGCTGCTCACCTGTGCCGCGGTCGGTTCCAACAACCGCGCGCAGTGGTGCAACAAGGACTACGACGCGCTGATCGCGAAGGGCAAGGCAACCTTCGATCAGGGCGAGCGCGCCAAGATCTATGCGCAGGCGGCGGAGCTCTTCAAGCAAGAGGCTCCGTGGGCGACGATCGCACACTCCGTGCAGTTCGTGGCGACCAGCAAGAAGGTCGTGGACTTTGCCCAGGACCCGCTCGGCTACCATCGCTTCAACGGCGTGGACAAGACCGAGTAGCCTGAACCAAACGAGGGGCGCCGGAGCAATCCGGTGCCCCTTTTCTCTGGTCTGTCGGGCCATCCGAGATCAACGTCACGCTCCGCTTGCGGCCGATCGCCCGCCCTCGACAGCCGGACCTCATGAAGCCGTCGCCGACAGGTGACCGGCAGGCTGCACGGCGAAAATGATCCGCTTCCTCCTCCATCGCCTCGTGGTCATCGTGCCGACGTTCATCGGCATCACCATCGTCGCCTTCCTGTTCATTCACGTGCTGCCGGGCGACCCGGTGGCGGCGCTTGCCGGCGAGCACGGCGTCTCGCCCGAACGCCACGCCGAGATCATGACCCAGCTCGGCCTCGACCTGCCATTGTGGAAACAGTACGCGAATTATCTTGGAGCGCTGGCGCACGGCGATCTCGGATATTCGTTCGCCACGAAACGGCCGGTGGTCACCGAATTCTTCGCGCGCTTCCCGGCGACGCTGGAGCTCGCGCTCTGCGCCATCGTGCTGTCGATCGTCGTCGGCGTGCCGATCGGCATCCTCGCCGCCGTCCGGCGCGGAACGGTCGTCGACCAGGCGACGATGGGCGTCGCGCTTGTCGGCTACTCGATGCCCATCTTCTGGTGGGGCCTGCTGCTCATCATCCTGTTTTCGGGCACGCTGCACTGGACGCCGGTGTCGGGCCGCATCGACCTCGCCTATTTCTTCAAGCCGGTGACCGGCTTCATGCTGATCGACAGCCTGATCGACGGAACGCCGGGCGCGTTCCGCTCGGCGCTCGGCCACCTGCTCCTGCCGACCATCGTGCTTGCCACCATCCCGCTCGCCGTGATCGCGCGCCAGACGCGCTCTGCGATGCTTGAGGTGCTCGGCGACAACTACGTGCGCACCGCCCGCGCCAAGGGCCTCCCCCAGCTCCGCGTCGTCGGCGTCCACGCGCTCCGCAATGCGCTCATCCCGGTGATCACCACCATCGGCCTGCAGGTCGGCGTGCTGATGGCCGGCGCCATCCTCACCGAGACGATCTTCTCGTGGCCGGGGATCGGCAAATGGATGGTCGACGCGATTGCCAAGCGCGACTATTTTGTCGTGCAGGGCGGTCTGCTGCTGATCGCGCTGATCGTCATGGTCGTCAACCTGGTGGTCGACGTGCTCTACGGGCTGATCAACCCGCGTATCCGGCATGCCTGAGAGCGCCGCCCGCCCATGACCCTCGCCGTTTCCCCCATCGAGGTGCCGGTCCGCAAGCCGCCGGGGCTGCTGCGCGAGACGTGGATCTATTTCTCGGAAAGCCGCGGCGCCGTCGTCGGGCTGGTCGTCTTCGGGCTGCTCGTGGTGCTCGCGGTCACGGCGCCGCTGATCGCGCCGTACGACCCGACCGAGCAGTACCGCGACTCGTTCCTGAAGCCGCCGGTGTGGGAGGAGGGCGGCACCTGGCGGTTCATCCTCGGCACCGACCCCATCGGCCGCGACATGCTCTCGCGCCTGATCTTCGGCGCCCGCTATTCGCTGCTCATCGGCACCGTGGTGGTGACGCTGGCGCTGGTCGGCGGCGTCGTGCTCGGCCTTATCGCCGGCTATGTCGGCGGCGTCGTCGATACCGTGATCATGCGCGTCATGGACGTCATCCTGGCGTTCCCCTCGCTGCTCTTGGCGCTGGTGCTGGTGGCGATCCTCGGGCCGGGGCTGTTCAACGCGATGCTGGCGATCGCGCTGGTGCTGCAGCCACATTTCGCGCGCCTGACGCGCGCCAGCGTGATCACGGAGCGCAACAAGGAATACGTCGTCGCCGCGCGCATCGCCGGCGCCGGCCACGTGCGGCTGATGTTCATCACCATTCTGCCCAACTGCCTGGCGCCGCTCATCGTGCAGGGGACGCTGTCGTTCTCCAACGCCATCCTCGAGGCCTCGGCGCTGGGCTTCCTCGGCCTCGGCGCCCAGCCGCCGACGCCGGAGTGGGGCACGATGCTCGCCGACGCGCGCGAATTCATTCTCAGCGCGTGGTGGGTAGTCACGCTCCCCGGTATCGCTATTCTCATCACCGTCCTGTCGATCAATCTGGTCGGCGACGGGCTGCGTGACGCGCTCGACCCCAAGATGAAGAGGAGCTGACGCCATGAAGACAACGCTATTCGCACTGGCCGGTGCGGCGCTGATGCTGAGCGCCGGGCTGGCGCTCGCCGCCGACGACGAATACGCCGAGTTCAACAAGCCGGGCGCGATCGACTCCGCCGTCGCCGAGGGCCTGATCACCGGCTCGCGCGTCGGCCTCATCGTCGACGCGCTGCAGAAGGCCGGCTTCGAGGTCGAGGTCACCAAGGACAACAGCGGCGCGCCGCGCATCGCCTCGACCGACAAGGAGCAGCCGTTCTCGATCCACTTCTACGGCTGCACCGACGGCGTCGATTGCGGCTACATCCAGTTTCTCAACGGCTGGAACATGAAAAACGGCGTCACCGCCGTGACCATCGAGCAGTGGAACTCCGATCAGGTCTGGGGCCAGGCCTTCCGTGACGACGAGAAGGACCCGTGGATGGGCCTGACGGTGAACCTGCGCGGCGGCGTCACCCCGGAGAATTTCCAGGACACCGTCGAATGGTGGGCGAAGGTCCTGCAGGATTTCCAGGATCACATCGGCTGGGACAAGGAGTGAGGGCGATGCAGAAATTGGGGGGCGCTGCCTGCGGCCTGGCCGCGTTGCTTCTGGTCTGTGCGGCGCTGCCCGCTGCGGCCGAAGATCGGCAGACCGGCGGGCCGACGATACTCGACGAGGCGTCGCCCGACGCGGTTCTCGCGGCGCTGGAGCGCGGCGGCTTCGAGGCCGAGATCGGCAAGGACGACGAGGGCGATCCGAAGATCAACTCGACCGACAAGAGCCAGCCGTTCGGCGTGCATTTCTACGGCTGCGACGACGACCACGCGCACTGCAAGTACGTGCAGCTCACGCAGGGCTGGAACCTCAAGAAGGGCATCACGCTCGACAAGATCGACGCGTGGAACAACGACAACGTCTGGGGCCAGGCCTACCGCGACGACGAGAAGGATCCGTGGCTGGCGCTCACCATCAACTTCGAAGGCGGGGTGACGCCCGAATATGTCGACAACATGCTCGACTGGTGGTCGATCATCGTCGACGACTACGAAAAAGCCATCGGCTGGGATAAGGACTAGCCGGGAGACATGGCGCTTCTCGAGATCAGCGGCCTCACCGTCGAGTTCGCCACTTCCGGCGGCGTTTTCCGCGCGGTCGACGAGGTGTCGCTGACGGTCGAGGGCGGCGAGGTCCAGGCGATCGTCGGCGAGTCGGGCTCGGGCAAATCGGTCGCCATGCTGGCGGTCATGGGCCTGTTGCCGTCGACCGCGGTGGTGACGGCGAAGCGGCTGACCTTCGACGGCCAGAATCTCATCGGCCTCTCGCCGCGCCAGCGCCGCCGGATCATCGGCAAGGACATGGCGATGGTTTTCCAGGAGCCGATGTCGAGCCTCAACCCGTGCTTCACCGTCGGCTTCCAGATCGGCGAAAGCCTGAAGGAGCACCTCGGCCTGTCGCGGCAGGAGCGCAAGGCGCGCACTATCGCGCTGCTCCGCTCGGTCGGCATCACCGACGCCGAGCGCCGCATGCGCGCCTTTCCGCACCAGCTTTCCGGCGGCATGAACCAGCGCGTGATGATCGCCATGGCGATCGCCTGCAATCCGAAGCTGATCATCGCCGACGAGCCGACGACGGCGCTCGACGTCACCATCCAGGCGCAGATCCTCGATCTCCTGCTGGCGCTGCAGCGCGAGACCGGCACGGCGCTGATCCTGATCACGCACGACATGGGCGTGGTGGCGGAGACGGCCGAACGCGTCGCGGTCTTCTATTCCGGGCAGAAGGTCGAGGAGCAGCCGGTGCGGCCGCTGTTCGCCGACCCGCACCATCCCTACACCGCGGCGCTGCTCGCCGCGCTGCCCGAGCGCGCCACCGGCCGCCGCCTGCCGTCGATCCCCGGTGTCGTGCCGGGCGCGTTCAACCGGCCGACCGGCTGCCTGTTCTCGCCGCGCTGCCCGCACGCCACCGTCAAGTGCGTCGAGAAGGTGCCGCCGCGGCAACTGGAAAACATGGGCTACGCGCTCTGCCACTATCCGCTGGTCGGCGGTCGGCCGTTCGGCCATCCCGACCGCTTCGGCGAAATCCCGGCCTTCGCATGAGCAACGCGCTGGCCCCCACCGACGACGCGAAACTGCCGGTGCGGCCGGGCGGCGTCGTCATGCAGGCGGAGAACCTGTCGCGCTTCTACAAGGTCGGTCTCGGACCGTTCCGGGCGCCGGTGACACTGAAGGCGGTCAACGGCGTTTCGTTTTCGCTGTCGGCCGGCAAGACGCTGGCGGTCGTCGGCGAATCCGGCTGCGGCAAGTCCACGCTGGCGCGCATGGCAACGATGATCGAGGCGCCGACGTCCGGCCGCCTGCTGGTCGACGGCATCGATGTCGCCGGCCATTCGCGCTCCGTGCTCAGGCGCCTCCGGAGCGAGGTGCAGATCGTCTTCCAGGATCCGTTCGGCTCGCTCAATCCGCGCCAGAAGGTCGGCTCGGCGCTGGAGGAGCCGCTCAAGATCAACCGCCCCGACATGGATCGCGGCCTGCGGCGGACGGCGGCGATGGAAATGCTGACGCGTGTCGGGCTCCGGGAGGAGCACTACGACCGCTATCCGCACATGTTTTCCGGCGGCCAGCGCCAGCGCATCGCGATCGCGCGCTCGCTGATGCTGCGGCCCCGCATCCTCATCCTCGACGAGCCGGTGTCGGCGCTCGACCTGTCGGTGCAGGCGCAGGTGCTCAACATCCTGTCGGCGCTGCAGGAGGAGTTCGGTCTCGCCTACCTGTTCATCAGCCACGGCCTGTCGGTCGTGCGCCACATGGCCGACGAGGTGATGGTGATGTATCTCGGCCGCGCGGTGGAGCAGGGGCCGCGCGAGGAAATTTTCGCCCACCCGCGCCACCCCTACACGCGCGCCCTGCTGTCGGCGACGCCGGTCGCCGACCCGACGCGGCCCAAGGAGCGCATGCGGCTGGAGGGCGAGCTGCCGTCGCCGATCAATCCGCCGAAGGGATGCGCTTTCCATCCGCGCTGCCCGCTGGCCTTCGACCGCTGCCGGGTCGAGCGGCCGGAGCTGGAGCGCAAGGGCGGCGCCGATGTCGCCTGCTTCGCGGTCGATGCCGACGGCGAAACGCGCCGCGCGCTGGCCGCCTAGCCGCTGCGCGCGGCCATGTCCCTGGCGAAGGCGCCGAGCAGGCGATCGAATGACTCGGCGAGATCGAGCTTCATGCGGAAGCCGCCGGCGGCATCGAGCGAGACGAAGCCGTGGATGATGGCGCGCAGGCCGCGCGTGGCGTGCAGCGCGTCGTCGCCCTTGATGCGGTATCCGTTCAGCACGGACAGCACCGTCCCCAGCACGGCTTCCCCGGCCACGGCGACGTCGTTCTCGCCGGGCTTGGCGGCGCGCAGCGATGCGGCGTAGAGGCCGGGCTTGTCGCGGGCGAACTGCCAGTAGGCATGCGCCAGCGCGAACAGCGCCTCGTCGCCGGACTTGCCGACTGTCGCCCGCTGCAGCCGCTCGCCGACCTCGCGCATGCCGCGAACAGCCAGCGCCCGGTTCACCGCATCGACGCTGTCGACGTGCTTGTAGAGCGACGGCGGCTTGATGCCGAACCTTTCGGCGAGACGCGCGAGGGTGACGGCCCCGATCCCGTCGCGGTCGGCGATGTCGGAGGCGGCGTCGATCACCGCCTCGGTGGTCACTCCGGCGCGCGGCATCAGGCGGCCGCGGCGAGGAAGTCGAGGATCGCCGGCGCGGTGACCTCGGGCATCTCGGCGTGCGGATAGTGGCCGGCGCCCTCGATCATGGCGACGCGCCCGCGCACCAGCTTGGCGACCGTCGCGGCCTCGGCGGCGGCATCGGGGAAGTCGGGATCCTTGCTGCCCATGACGACGAGCGCACGGGCGCGGACATCGGCCAGCCTTCCGGCGACGTCGGCCTTGGAGGCGTTCATCATGGCGCGCGTCGCGGCCATGCGGCCCGGCTCGGCGAGGTTCGCCTTCAGCCCTGCGAGGTAAGCATCGAAGTCGGCAGGCTTGGCGGTTGGGTAGAGCGAGCGGTAGTAGGCGCCCCAGGCGGCCACCGCCCACGGCGCGGCAAAGGCGACGCGGAGCATCGCCTTGATCGCCATTTCCTTCCACCACGGGCCGAGCGGCACATCGCGGACGAACGGGCCGATGAGGACGAGTTTGGCGATGTCGGTCGGGGCCTCGGCCGCCGCCCAGGCTGCGGCGCCGGCGCCCATGGATGTGCCGATGACCGTCGCGGGGCCGGCGTTCAGATGGCGGACTAGGGCGACGATGTCGCCGCCCAGCGCCGCGCATGTGTAGTCGGACCAGCCGGCCGACGAGTTGCCGAGGCCGCGGAGATCGGCAGTGACCGCGCGATAGCCGGCGGCGGCGAGCTGGCGGGCGAGGAAGCGATATTCCTCCTTCACGTCGCCGAGGCTCGGGATCATCACCACCAACGGGCCGCTGCCGGCGTCGGTGTAGGCGGCGCGCCCCTCGGGCCGGTCGAGGTAGCGGTCCGCGGCGGGGGACAGGTGGGCGGCGGTCGGGGCGACGGCGTTCATGGCTGTTTCCTTGTTCGTGGCGTAAAAGCTAATATACATAGCTTATAGGCTACGTCAAGTATCTTAGAGAGGGCCTTGCCCTTCGCGCCGGTCAGCCATGACGCAATCGCCCCCTACGCAGCGGGCGCGGCGATGCCTATATCCCTCGAACCGTTTCCCCAGGGGGTTCCATGTCCGACACCATTCTCGCCGAAAAGCCGCCGATTTCCGCGGCTTCCGCGCCGATCGACCCCGGCGTCCGCATAGGCCACGTCCATCTCAAGGTTGCCGACATCGAGCGGTCGCTCGCCTTCTACGTCGGCGTCCTCGGCTTCGAGCTGCAGACGCGCTACGGCACGCAGGCCGCGTTCTTCTCGGCCGGCGGCTACCACCACCATTTCGGCATCAACACGTGGGAAAGCCGCGGCGGTCGCCCGCCGGCCAAGGGCACCACCGGCCTCTACCACACAGCCATCCTCTACCCGACGCGCGCCGCGCTCGCCGATGCGCTCCGCCGCCTGATCGCGGCGGGCATCCCGCTCGACGGCGCCAGCGACCACGGGGTCAGCGAGGCGCTCTACCTCCGCGATCCCGACGACAACGGCGTCGAGCTCTACTGGGACCGGCCCAAGGACCAGTGGCCGACGAATCCCGACGGCTCGCTCGCCATGAAGACCGAGTGGCTAGACCTGGAAGATTTGCTCAACGAGCCTCCGCTCGCTTAAGAAACACGCCACCGCTTTGACACAGGCGGCCTTGAACCGCCCTGGAGACACGATCCATGCCCGACACCCAGATCCCCGTCACCGTGCTCACCGGCTACCTCGGCGCCGGCAAGACGACGCTGCTCAACCGCATCCTCACCGAGAACCACGGCAAGAAGTACGCCGTCATCGTCAACGAGTTCGGCGAGATCGGCATCGACAACGACCTGATCGTCGAGTCCGACGAGGAAGTCTTCGAGATGAACAACGGCTGCATCTGCTGCACCGTGCGCGGCGATCTCATCCGCGTCGTCGAGGGCCTGATGAAGCGGCCGGGCAATTTCGACGGCATTCTGGTCGAGACCACCGGCCTCGCCGATCCGGCGCCGGTGGCGCAGACCTTCTTCATGGACGACGACGTCAAGGCGAAGGCCAAGCTCGACGCGGTCGTCACCGTCGCCGACGCCAAGCATCTGCTCGGCAGCCTCAAGGACAGCCCGGAAGCGCAGGAGCAGATCGGCTTCGCCGACGTCATCCTGCTCAACAAGACCGATCTCGTCACCGCCGACGAACTGAAGATCGTCGAGGCGCGCATCCGCGCCATCAACCCGCACGCCGTCGTCCACAAGACCGAGCGCTGCGCGATCGCGCTCGACCGCGTGCTCGACCGCGGCGCCTTCGACCTCGACCGTATACTGACGCTCGATCCGGAATTCCTCGAGGGCCACGATCACGACCATGATCATGACCACGATCATCACCACCACGACGGGCATGACCACGACCACGATCACCACCATCACCACGACCTTGAGGGGCAGGGCGTGAACAGCGTGTCGCTGCGCATGGGGACGCTCGACCCGAAGAAATTTTTCCCGTGGATCGAGAAGACGACGCAGGAACAGGGGCCGGACATCCTGCGCCTCAAGGGCATCCTGTCGATGAAGGACGACGACGAACGCTACGTCGTGCAGGGCGTCCACATGATCATCGAGGGCACCCACCAGCGTAAGTGGCGCGACGACGAGAAGCGCGATTCTCGGTTGGTATTTATCGGGCGCAAGCTGGACGAGAAGGCGCTGAAGGCGGGCTTGGAGTCTTGCCTGGCTTAGGGAATTTGTGGGGAGGAGGGACACCCCTCCCCAAAACCGCAAAGTGCGGTTTTGGCCCTCCCACAAGGGGAGGGCTCAAGCGGAGTTCTGGTCTTGCAGCGAGGCGAACCCTCCCCTTGTGGGAGGGTCAAAACGCCGTAGGCGTTTTGGGGAGGGGTGTGTCTCAGCGTCCGCACCTCCACAAGGGTACTTCCCCGCCGCCACCCCGATAGGCTAAGGGCAAGGCCCGCAGAGAAGAGTCCATGCCCACCATCCAGGAATTCCCGCTCGGCGCCTTCGTTGTCGAGGCCGCCTTCCTCGGCGAGACGCCGACCTTCGCGCTGGGCAACGGCCTGGTGCGGCGGGTCAAGGGCAATGCCGCCGAGCCGACGCCGGTCCACAAGGGCGCCATCCTGGAAGCCGCGGTCACCGGCGACGGCCGCCTGCTTACCGGCGGCGACGACGGCGCCGTCGGGCTGACCGCCGCGGACGGCACGGTCGAGACCTTCAGCCCACCGCAGAAGAAGTGGATCGACCACGTCGCCGCCGGGCCGAACGGCGCCATCGCCTACTCGGCCGGCAAGCAGGCGATCATCCGCACCGCCGACGGCAAGGAGCGCGTCTTCGAGGAGAAGCGCTCGGTCGGCGGTCTCGCCTTCGCGCCCAAGGGCCTGCGCATCGCGATCGCGCGCTACGACGGGGTGACGCTGCGCTGGGGCGCGACCGAGAACGCCGTGCCGGTCGAGCTTGGCTGGAAAGGCGCGCACCTCGGCGTCACCTTCTCGCCGGACGGAAAATATCTCGTCACCTCGATGCAGGAGAATGCGCTCCACGGCTGGCGCCTCACCGACGGCAAGGACATGCGCATGACCGGCTACCCGGCCAAGCCGCGCTCGCTGTCGTGGTCGGTCAAGGGCCGCTTCCTCGCCTCCAGCGGCGCGCCGGCTGCGATCCTATGGCCGTTCCATTTCAAGGACGGGCCGATGGGCCGCGATCCGCTGCAGCTCGGCCCGCGCGAGGTGGGCGTCACGCGCGTCGCCTGCCATCCGCGCGAGGAGATCCTCGCCATCGGCTACACCGACGGCCAGGTGTCGTCGGTGCGGTTCGACGACGTGCGCACCACGATCTACCGGCGCCCGTCGGGCAGCCCGGTGTCGTCGCTGGCGTGGGACAAGGACGGCGCGCGCCTCATCTTCGGTTGCGAGGATGGCGGCTCGGGCATTGTCACCCTCTAGGGCTCAGATACGATCCGCCCCATGATCATGCGCACGATTGCCCTCGTCCTCGCGATCGCCGGCGGCATTGCCGCATCGCAGGTGCCCGAGTTCGCGCAGCAGTACCGCCAGCGCCTCGGCGGCGCCGTCGACGAGCTCGGCCGCGTGCTCGACAGCTTCGATCAGGATGCGGCATCCACCGGCACCGACCGTGCCGGCGGTCTGGCGCTGATGGCCAAGAACGGCGAGCCGCTGGTGCGCGCGCAGGCGGTGACCGTGGCCAAGGCGATCATCCGCTACGACCGCCTGGTGAAGCAGCAGGCGGCGTTCCAGGCGAGCCTGCCGTTCGAGCGGCTCACCGTCTTCTTCCAGGATTTCGACCGCCCGCTGGTTGAATCGACCTTGCGCGACTACGAGCCGGCAGTGCCGACGACGTCGGAAGGCTTCGTCTTCGCGGTCATCGGATTCTTCGCCATTTACGGCGTGCTCGGCATCCTCGGTGTCATATTTCACCCGCGCCGCCGCCGGCATCGCCACCGCCATCCCGACCCGGCTCCCGAGCAGACCGCCTAGCCGGAAACTTTTCCCGTCCTCGGCCGTTATGGCTTCGTCAGGAGCCGTCAGGAGCCGTAAGGAGCGAGTCCCATGGCCGAAAATTCGCAGAGCACAATCGCCAAAGCCGGCGCGACGCTGTCGTGGCGCGACCTGGAAAATGCCGAGCGCAGGGCCGAGGGTCTGCCGGCTTTGCCCGACGCCAAAACCGAGCCCGAGGTCATCGGCGGCGTCTACGGCGACGAGCCGCGCATGATCGTGCCGGATGCGCTGCCCGAGAATTACGACAGCGCCGCATTCCGGTCGGGCCTGCCGTACAGGACCGGCTGGCCGGCGCGCGACGATGCCCAGGCCAGCCGCGGCCTCATCCTCGGTGCGCTGCTGGTGTTCGTCGCGGTCGCGGCGCTGCTCGGCGTCGCCTTCGCGGTCTAGCGCACCAGCACGTTGCGGAACTGCCAGGGATCGGCGGTGTCGATGTCCTCCGGGAAAAATCCCGGCCGGTCGGTCAGTGGCGTCCAGTCGGTATAGACGCCCTTGACCGGACCGAGATACGGCAACTGCACGTCGAGGCAGCGGCGATAGTCCATCTCGTCCGTCTCGACGATTCCGGCTTGCGGATTTTCCAGCGCCCACACCATGCCGGCGAGCACGGCGGAGGTAACCTGCAGGCCGGTCGCGTTCTGGTACGACGCGATCCGCCGCGTCTCCTCGATCGAAAGCTGCGAGCCGTACCAGTAGGCGTTCTTCTTGTGGCCGTAGAGCAGCACGCCGAGTTCGTCGATGCCGTCGACGATCTCGTCCTCGCTCAGAATATGATGCTGCTTCTGCTGCACGCCGGCGCGGCCGAACAGCTCGTGCAGCGACAGCACGGCGTCGTTCGCCGGGTGATAGGCGTAGTGGCACGTCGGCCGGTAGGCGACCTTGCCGCCGTCGCGCACCGTCAGATAATCGGAGATGGAAATCGCCTCGTTGTGCGTGACGAGGAAGCCGTACTGCGCTCCCGGCGTCGGGCACCATGAGCGCACGCGCGTGTTGGCACCCGGCTGGCGGAGATATATCGCCGAGGCGTCGGGGCCGAGCGTGCCGGCGTTGTCGGGCGTCCACGTCTCGTGCGTGCCCCAGCCGAGCTCCGCCGGCTGCATGCCCTCGGACAGAAATCCCTCGACCGACCAGGTGTTGACGAACACGCCCATCTGCTTCGGATTGCGGGCGCGCTGCGTGTCGCGCTCGGCGATGTGGATGCCCTTGACGCCAAGTGACTGCGCCAGCTTCGCCCAGCCCTCGCGATCGTTCGCCTTCGGCTCCCTGAAGCCGGCGAGTGCGATGTCCTTGGCCAGATTGACCAGCGCCTGCTTGACGAACCACGACACCATGCCGGGATTGGCGCCGCAGCAGGAGACCGCGGTCGGCCCGCCGGGGTTCGCCGCCTTCTCGGTGCGCACGGTCTGGCGCAGCGCATAGTTGGTGCGCGCGTCGGCGCCCAGCGACTTGTCGAAATAGAAGCCCGGCCACGGCTCGACGACCGTGTCGATGTAAAGCGCGCCGACCTCGCGGCAGAGCCGCATGATGTCGAGCGACGACGTATCGACCGAAAGATTGACGCAGAAGCCGGTGCCGCCGCCGGCGGTCAGCAGTTGCGTCAGCAGGGCGCGATAGTTGTCGCGCGTCACCGCCTTGTGCAGGTGGCGGATGCCGTGATTGTCGAGGATGTGCGTGCCGTCCTGGTTGGGATCGATCACGACCATGCGCTTCTTGTCGAACTCGAAGTGCCGCTCGAGCAGCGGCAGCACGCCGCGTCCGATCGAGCCGAAGCCGATCATCACGATGGGGCCGTCGATCTTGCCGTGCACGGGCCATTGCATGGGCCGTCTCCTCGCCTCGATTTTTCTGTGCACCTGATGGCGGGAAAGGCGCGGCGGAGTCAACCGCAGAGCGTTGACAGCGGCGCCCGGCGTCCTATCCTTTGCCCCGGCGACTACGCTTGAGGGTCCGCGATCATGACAATCCGTCACGCGGGGCGCGTCGCCGCCCTGCTGCTCATCGTTCCGCTATGGATGGCGCCGGCCGGCGCCGAGGTGCCGAAATCCGGCAACAACGTCGTCGATGCGGCCGTGGCGCTGATCGACAAGAATCTGTACTCGCCGGCGGCGCTGCCGGCCTTCCACGACGCGGCTACCGCATTGATCGACGATGCCAAGGGCGCACGGATCGCCACCTCGGCCGGCATCGATGCGCTCATCGCCAGTCTGCACGTCTCCCACAGTGGCCGCTATACGCCGGACCAGGTCGATTACTACGACCTCTCCGACGTCTTTCGTTTCAACATCCGAGATCTCGCCCGGAAGCTTTATCCGCCGCGCGGCGAGGTGGTCTACGAGGGCATCGGCATCGCCTCGAAGGTGATCGACGGCCATCGCTTCGTCACGGATGTGTTCGACGGCATGCCGGCGATCAAGGCGCGCATCAAGGCTGGCGACGAAATTCTGTCGGCCGACGGCAAGCCGTTCGAGGAGATCGGTTCGTTCAACCACAAGACCGGGCAGACGGTGGCGCTCGAGGTCCGCCACACCGCCGACGCCGCGCCGGTGACAATTCCCGTCAGCGTCGAAAAGACATCGCCGCTCGCGACCTACATGGAGGCCGTGCGCGAGAGCGCACGCGTCATCGACCAGAACGGCCGCAAGATCGGTTATGTGCATCTATGGACCGGCGCCGGCGATCTCACCGGCGTGCTCAACGAGGTGCTGGCGACGAAACTGAAGGACGTTGACGGCATGGTCGTCGATATGCGCAGCCGCTGGGGCGGCGGTCCGGCCGATGGTGCTGAAACCTTCGTGGGCGGCAGCGCCGACATGACGATCACCGAAAACGACGGCAAGACGCAGTACGTCAACACGCGCTTCCACAAGCCGGTGGTGGCGATCATCGACGAGGGCACGCGCTCGTCGATGGAGATCATGGCGTACGGCCTGAAGAAGAACGGCATCGCGCTGGTCGGCGCGCCAACCGCCGGCGACGTGCTCGCCGCCCGCGCCTTCGCCCTGCCGGACGACTCGCTGCTCGAGCTGCCGGTGGCCGACGTGATGGTCGACGGCCAGCGCCTGGAGGGCAGTCCGGTAACGCCGACCGTCCCGGTCGCCTTCGACGTGCGCTACGCCAACGGCGCCGACCCGCAGATGGACGCGGCATTGGTGGAGTTGGGGAAGAAGCTGGCGGCGGCGGTGAACTGATCCAGCTCGCGCCTCCTCCGACCTCCCCCTTGAGGGGAGGTCGAAATCGCGTCAGCGATTTCGGGAGGGGCGCGCTCCATCTTCCGCTGATCCTCCCCGCGAAGCGGGGGAGGGCGACCGCCGAAGGCGGTGGAGGGGGCGCCCCCGCCACGCCCCCTCAGTCGGCTTCGCCGACAGCTACAGCTCCCCCGTAAACGGGGGAGCATCACAAGCGCGACCGGGCGTAACTAAGAACTATCGGACGGCACTCGAACGAGCGCCCGCCACCCCTTCGGCTTCGGCCGGAGCAACTGACAAGAGACCGTGGAGCGCCGAAGGCGCGACAGGGAAGGAATGAATGCAAGGAGACGATGACTCGGATGCGAAACGCGTCGCGAGAACGCCGAAGCATACTCAGATTTCCCCTCTCCCTGGAGGGAGAGGGCCATGAGCCTTGAGAGCGAAGCGAACTAGCCGAATGGGGTGAGGGGTTAGGGACAGGAGTTTTGGGCGATAGGTCCCTAACCCCTCACCCTTTCTCGCTAGGCTCGCTTCGCTCACCAAGCTCGAAAGCCCTCTCCCTCCAGGGAGAGGTGACCAATGGCTGACGCGGAGCGGTTTGGCAGGGTGACGCAGCCCGCGCCTCCCACTATATCTCCGCCTCAACCCCACCCGAACCGCCCGAGCGCCACCATGACCAATCCGCTTACGACTGAATGGACGTCGCCGCTCGGCCTGCCGCCCTTCGACCAGTTGAAGCCGGAGCACTACCGCCCCGCGTTCGATGCGGAGATGCAGGCGCAGCTCGCGGCCATCGACAAGGTGGCCGCCGACACCTCCCCGGCGACGTTCGACAACACCATCGTGCCGCTGGAAAAATCCGGCCTTGGGCTCGACCGCGTTGCGGCGGTCTTCTTCCATCTCGCCTCGGCCGACACCAACGACGCCCTGCAGGCGGTGGAGCGCGAGATGGCGCCGCTCTTGGCGCGCCACGGCAACACGATATCGCTCAACACGCCGCTGTTCCGGCGCATCGAGCAGGTGTGGAAGGATCGCGAGAAGCTCAACGCCGAGCAGAAGCGCGTCGTCGAGCGCTACCACACGAATTTTGTCCGTTCCGGCGCGGCGCTCGACGAGGCCGGCAAGAAGCGCCTGTCGGAAATCACCGAGCGGCTCGCGGAGATCGGCACGCAGTTCGGCCAGAACGTGCTTGCCGACGAGTCCGAGTTCAAGCTGGTGCTGGAGGGCGCGGCCGATCTCGCCGGCCTGCCGGAGTCGCTCATCGCCGCGGCGGCGGAGGCGGCGAACGAGCGCGGCCTGCCGGGCAAGCACGTGATCACGCTGTCGCGCTCGTCGATCGAGCCGTTCCTGCAATTCTCGACGCGGCGCGATCTTCGCGAGAAGGCGTTCGAGGCGTGGATCAAGCGCGGCGAGTTCGGCGGCAAGACCGACAATCGCGCGCTCATCTCCGAGATGATTTCGCTGCGGGCCGAGCGCGCCAAGCTGATGGGCTTCGAAAGCTACGCGCACTTCCGCCTGGCCGACACGATGGCGAAGACGCCGGAGGCCGTGAGCCGACTGCTGAGTTCCGTCTGGGAGCCGGCGCGGAAGCGTGTCGCCGCCGAGGAGGCCGCGCTGCAGACCGAGGTCACCGCCGAGGGCGGCAACTTCAAAGTCGCGGCGTGGGACTGGCGGCACTATGCCGAGAAGGTGCGGAAGCGCGCCTACGATTTCGACGAGGCGGAGCTGAAGCCGTACCTGCAGCTCGACAAGATCATCGCCGCCGCCTTCGACGTGGCACACCGCCTGTTCGGCTTGTCGTTCGAGGAGGCGACCGGGCCCGGCCTCTACAATCCCGACGTTCGCGTCTGGAAGGTCAGCCGCAACGGTAAGCCGGTCGGCACGTTCCTCGGCGATTATTTCGCGCGCGCCTCGAAGCGTAGCGGCGCGTGGATGTCGGCGCTGCGCGATCAGCAGAAGCTCACCGGCGAGGTGAAGCCGGTGATCGTCAACGTCATGAATTTTTCCAAGGCGCCGAAGGGCCAACCGACGCTGCTGTCGTTCGACGACGCGCGGACGCTGTTCCACGAGTTCGGCCACGCGCTGCACGGCCTGCTTTCGGACGTGACCTACCCGCTGATCGCCGGCACCAACGTCGCGCGCGATTTCGTCGAGCTGCCGTCGCAGCTTTACGAGCACTGGCTCGAGGTGCCGGAGGTGCTGCGCGCCTTCGCCGTGCACGCCGACACCGGCAAGCCGATGCCGGAATCGCTGCTCAACAAGGTGCTCGCCGCGCGGCGCTTCAACCAGGGTTTTGCCACCGTCGAGTACACCTCGTCCGCGATGGTCGATCTCGACCTGCATCTCCTGCCGAGCGCGAAGGACGTCGACGTCATCGCCTTCGAAAAGGCGGCGCTCGACAAGATCGGCATGCCGGCGGCGATGGTCATGCGCCACCGCACGCCGCACTTCGGGCACATCTTCTCCGGCGACGGCTACGCGTCGGGCTACTACAGCTACCTGTGGTCCGAGGTGCTCGATGCCGACGCCTTCGAGGCATTCACCGAGACCGGCGATGCCTTCGATCCGGAGACCGGCAAGAAACTGCACGACTACGTCTACTCGGCCGGCTATCTCCGCGACCCCGAGGAAGCCTACGTCGGCTTCCGCGGGCGGCTGCCGACATCTGACGCATTGCTCAGGAAGCGCGGGCTGGACGGGAAGCCGGGGTAGCACGCGCGCCCGTCGGTCGGCTTCGCCGACAGCTCCCCCCGTAGACGGGGAGCACCGGAGGCGCCCACCCGCTCCTCCCCCGCAAAGCGGGAGAGGGGGACCATGCGAAGCATGGTGGAGGGGCACCTCGGCGTCGTAGGCACCTTAACGTTTCACATTTGAAGCGCGCGAGACCGCCGGTGGTCGTGCTATTTCCTTCGCAGCGAACATAAAGCTGCGGGGGAAGACGCATGGCACTCAGCATCCTGTTCATCGGCGGCACCGGGCAGATTTCGCTGCCGTGCGTCAACGAGGCGGTGGCCTCCGGCCACAAGGTGACCGTGCTGAACCGCGGCAAGACCGACGTCGGCCTGCCGAACGGCGTCGAGACGATCGTCGGCGACATGCATGGAGCCGCTTACGGCAACCTGGCCGACAAGCATTTCGACGTCGTCGCGCAGTTCCGCCTCTACACGGCGGACGAGATGAAGCGCGACATCCAGACGTTCACCGGCAAGACCGGGCAGTACGTCTTCATCTCGTCGGCCTCGGCGTATCAGAAGCCGGCGAAGCACTACATCATCACCGAGAAGACGCCGCTCGAAAATCCGTACTGGGAATACAGCCGCAACAAGATCGCCTGCGAAAAGCTGCTGCGCGACCAGGGCAAGCTGCCGTTCACCATCGTGCGCCCGAGCCACACGGTGCGCACCGGCATGCCGACGCAGATCGGCGACGCCGACGCCGGCATCCGGCGCATGCTCGCCGGTCGCCCGCTGATCATCGCCGGCGACGGCACCTCGCTCTGGACGCTGACGCGCGCGGTGGATTTCGCCGTGCCGTTCGTGAAGCTGTTCGGCAATCCGAAGGCGATCAACGACGATTTCCAGATCACGTCCGACCGCGGTTTCACCTGGGACCAGATCCACGACGCCATCGGCCGCGCCTTCGGCGTCAAGGCGATCCACTGCCACGTGCCGACCGACACGCTGGTGCGCTACCACAAGGCGTGGGAAGGCCCGCTCACCGGCGACAAGTCGTGGTCGGCGCTGTTCGATAATTCCAAGGTGAAGGGCGTCGCCGGTCCATTCAACGCGTCGACCGATCTCGACAAGATCCTCGAGGAGTCGGTGGTGCACGCGAAGGCGCGGCTGAAGACTCCGGCGCCGGCGGAGAGCGCGGAAGAGACGCTGATGGACCGGATCATCGCGGAGCAGTCGGCGCTCGGCCGCGGCTGATCACATCCGCGTCATCGCGGCAATGCTCACTGATTGTTAAGCACGCGGAGCGAGAATCTTCCCGGGACAGATCCTCGGGGATAATCGCGATGACATTCGGTAGAGTAACGATTTTGGCGGCAGCGATTGCCGTTACATTGCCTGGCGCCGCGATGGCGCAGAGCCCCCATAACTGGTCGGGCTATTACGTTGGCGCGGTGGCCGGCTATGGCTGGAGTCAGAGCACGAGCGGCCCGACGCGCATGTATGAAAACTTCGACGGGACAGATGAAGACGTCATCAACTCGCCCATTCCGCCTTTCAGCTTTTCGGGTTCAGGCCTGATCGGCGGCGCCGAGGCCGGCTACAACTGGCAGACGGGCGGCCTGGTCATGGGCGTCGTCGGTGACATCGCGGCAGCGAATATCCGCGGCACCTACATGGACGACAGCGCGCTCTTCTCGGTCGACTCGACGATCAACTGGCTGTCGACCGCGCGCTTCAACATCGGCGTGCCGATGGGCAATGTCCTTTTTTACGGCACCGGTGGTCTCGCCGTCGGTGGCGTGACAAACGGCCTCCACGACTATTACGGCGACGACGTAGTGAACACGTCGGATAAGACCACGAACGTCGGCTGGACGGCCGGCGGCGGTGTCGCCGCGGCGATCACGAACAACTGGATCATCAAGGCCGAGTTTCTCTACGTCGACCTAGGCACGAAGAACGTATCGTTCTCGGAGCCGGATGCCCCCGATCCCGGCTTCGGGTTGATCACCAGCAGCGCCAAGACTACGGCGAGCATCCTTCGCGTCGGCATCGACTACAAGTTCTAGCCGAAGCTGCTTCCTGCGAAATTCAAACGGCCGGTGCGCGAGCGCCGGCCGTCTTCGTTTGTCAGGCCGCCATTGCGGTGGGCGCCATCGCGCCGGTGGCGGAGATGCGACCCTCGGCGCCGTCCAGTGCGCCGTCGTCCAGCTCTAGGCTGAGGAAGCGGAGGCGGTCGACGGGACCGGGCATCAGCAGCCCGCTGGTCTTGTCGGCGGTGAAGCCGAAGCGCGCGTAGTACTCGGGGGCGCCGACCAGGACGATGGCCCTGTGGCCGATCATGCCGGCGCGCGCGATGGCGAGCCGCATGAGGCCGGCGCCGACGCCTTCGCCCTGCGCCGTCTGGTCGACCGCGAGCGGCCCGAGCAGCAGGGCAGGGCGCCCGCCGGCATCGACGTTCCAGAGGCGTACCGAACCGACGAGGCGGCCGTCATCCTCGCGGGCAACGAGCGCCAGCCCGCGCGCGGGCGTGCGGCCGGCGCGGAGTTTCTCCGATGGCTTGAGGAAGCGGGCGCGACCCATGACGCGGTCGAGCAAGGCTTCCCGGGCGCCGGCTTCCGCCGGCGCCTCGGTGGCGAAGTGGATCATGGCCGTTCTAGATGACGTAAGACTTGAGGGGCTCGAAGCCGTTGAAGGCAACGGCCGAGTACGTCGTCGTGTAGGCGCCGGTGCCCTCGATCAGGACCTCGTCGCCGATCGACAGCGATACTGGCAGGTCGTAGGGGACCTTCTCGTAGAGCACGTCGACGGAGTCGCAGGTGGGGCCGGCGATGATGCACGGCGCCTTGGCGTCGCGGTCATGCGCGGTCCGGATCGGGTAGCGGATCGCCTCGTCCATCGTCTCGGCGAGCCCGCCGAACTTGCCGATGTCGAGGTAGACCCAGCGCGGCTCGCCTTCGGCCTTCGACTTCTTCGAGATGAGCACGACCTCGGCCTTGATGACGCCGGCGTCGCCGACCATGCCGCGGCCGGGCTCGATGATGGTCTCGGGAATGCGGTTGCCGAAATGCTTGCGGAGCGCGGTCGAGATGGCGCGGCCGTACTGCAACACCCGCGGCACCTTCTTCAGGTACTTCGCCGGGAAGCCGCCGCCGAGGTTGACCATGCGGAGCTGGATGCCGCGATCGGAGAGCGTGCGGAATACCTCGGCGGTCGCCTTCAGGGCGTTGTCCCAGGCGGCGGTGTTCGGCTGCTGCGAGCCGACGTGGAAGGAGATGCCGTAGGCATCGAGGCCGAGGCGGAAGGCGTGCTCCAGCACGCCGATCGCGAGCTCGGGCTCGCAGCCGAACTTGCGCGACAGCGGCCACTCGGCACCGTCGCCGGCGCAGAGGATGCGGCAGAAAACCCTGGAGCCGGGGGCGGCGCGGGAAATCTTCTCGACCTCCTCGACGCAATCGACCGCGAAGAGGCGGATGCCACGGGCGAAGGCCGCCGCGACGTCGCGCTCTTTCTTGATCGTGTTGCCGAAGGAGATGCGGTCCGGGGTCGCGCCGGCGGCGAGCGCCATGTCGATCTCGTTGACCGAGGCGCAATCGAACGACGAGCCCAGCGAAGCCAGAAGCTTCAGGACTTCCGGAGCGGGGTTGGCCTTGACGGCGTAGTAGACACGGCTGTCCGGCATCGCGCGGGCGAAGGCGGCATAGTTGTCGCGGACGACCTCAAGGTCGACCACCAGGCAAGGGCCCTCGGGACGTCGGTCGCGGAGGAATTCGCGGATGCGGTCAGTCATTCTCAGGGTGCTCCCCAAGCCAAACGGGTTGAAAACCGCGGTGCGCTTCGCCTTCGGCCGATCGCGATGGAGACGATCGGACGTCAGCTCGGTACACCGTTCGCCGGCAGATCGCCGACTGGGTTTCCGGTTGGCAGTCGATCACTCGGACGGGGCCGTCCGCTTGTCGCTGCCTTCGTTTGGATCGGGGTTAGCCTTTCCGCACGGCCGGCAAGATGTAGTGCCTCTTCAGTGACCCCAGCATTTGGACAGCCGGTTGAGACCAAAAAAGCCCGCTACGTCGTTGCTTTAAGCCGCTGTCCTTCGAAGCTGCCGGGATACCTTCCGGCGTTTCGCCCTCGGACTTCGTTTGCGACCACAGGCACGTGCGAATTTGGGCAACGCGTACGTATGCTCGAAAAGTTTCGGAATCAAGAATCTTTTTGGGCTGCGGGAAAAAATCTGAATGACGGAGGAGAGCATGACAATCGGCTTCGCCACCCGAGGCATCGCCGAGGCGCCGGACGTGATGGCGCCCGACGGTTCCGAGGTGCGCCTGCTCGCCACCGCGGCGCGCGGCAGCATGGCGCATTTCCGGCTTCCGGCGGGCGCGACGTCGAAGGCGGTGCGTCACCGCAGCGTCGAGGAGCTCTGGTTCTTCACCGCAGGCAAGGGCCTCATGTGGCGAAAGCTGGGCGAGGACGAAGCGACCATCGCGGTGGCCGCCGGCATCTCGATCTCGATCCCCACCGGCGCCGCATTCCAGTTCCGCGCTGCGGGCGAGGCGCCACTCGATGCGGTGGCGGTAACCATGCCGCCGTGGCCGGGCATGGATGAAGCCGAACCGGCAGAGGGGATTTGGGAGGCGACGGTTTAGGTCGGTGAATCCGCGAGGTCGATGGGGACGAGAGACACCCCTCCCCAAAACCGCGAAGTGCGGTTTTGGCCCTCCCACAAGGGGAGGGCTCAACAAGCGGAGTCTCGGTCGTGCAGCAAGGATGAACCCTCCCCTTGCGGGAGGGTCAAAACGCCGAAGGCGTTTTGGGGAGGGGTGTCTATCCCGCCCGCTATTCCCTCGTCTCTCCCGTCATTCCGGCGAAAGCCGGAATCCAGCGCTGGCGGCGCGGCGCAGGTCGGTCCTGCGCTGGACCCCGGCTTTCGCCGGAGTGACGGCTGAAGTTGGCTGACGAGCGGAGTACTACGCCTCTGCGGTCTTGATGAGCCCGGCCAAAATGCCCTTCCAGCCATTCTTCAAATTCTCGTACGCTTGGCTGCCTTCGATGAATTCATCGTGGACCAGCGTCAGCTTCACGCCGTCGCCGTCCGGTTCGATGGTGAAGGTCACGCGCGAATCCGGCTCCTTGCTCATCTCGCCCCAGGCGATGTGCCACGAAAACTGCAGCTTGCGCGGTTTGTCGGCGACCAGAACCTTGCCCGTGTCGGCCTCGCCTTGCGGCTTCACGAAGGTGATCGGCGAGCCGATCTTCCAGTCGGACTGCAGCTTCGTGCCGTACCAGTAGCGTTCGGTGAACGCCGGATCGGTGATCGCCTGCCAGACTCGTTCGGCGGGAGCGCGGATATGGTTGACGTACACAAGCTCGGGCTTAGCCATCGTCGTTACTCTCCTTCGAGGGCGCGCTTCAGGTCGGCCAGCGCCGCGATCCGCGTGCGTTCGTACTTGCCGATCCAGCGGTCGTAGATCTCGCCGATCGGCGTCGGGTTCAGGTAGTGCAGCTTCTCGCGGCCACGGCGTACCGTCGCCACCAGGTTGGCGTTCTCAAGAATGGCGAGGTGCTTGGTCACCGCCTGCCGCGACATCGCCAGCCGCTCGCACAGTTCGCCGAGCGTCTGGCCGTTGTCGCTGCGCAGCCGGTCAAGGAGCTCGCGTCGCGTGGCGTCGGCGAGTGCCTTGAACACCTCGTCCATGGATCGACCATAGGCAACTAAATAGTTGCATGTCAAGCCGCGTCGTTTCCGGCTAGAAGGGCGCCATGAGCGAGACCGTCGTCGGCGAAAAGGGAATGATCACGGCGCCGCACCGCGCGGCGGCGGAGGCCGGCGCCGCCGTGCTGGCGGAAGGCGGCAACGCGATTGAGGCCATCATCGCGGCTGCCGCGACCATCGCCGTCGTTTATCCGCACATGAACGGCATCGGCGGCGATGCGTTCTTCCTGATCGCGGAGCCGGGCAAGGTGCCGCTGGTCATCGACGCCAGCGGCGCGGCGGGTTCGCTGGCGACGCGCGAGCGTTACGCCAAGGCCGGATATGACACGATCCCGGCGCGCGGCGCCGATGCGGCGCTGACCGTTGCCGGCGCGGTTTCGGGCTGGGCGCTGGCCTTGGAAGCCGCGGCCTCGTTCGGCGGGCGCATTCCGCGCCGCGATCTTCTCGGCGATGCCGTCGCCCGCGCCCGCGAGGGAATATCGGTGCCGCGCTCCCACGCGCGGATGATGAGCGACCATCGGGCGGAGCTGGAGGCTGTGCCCGGCTTCGCGCGGCACTTCTTCGTCGACGGAAAGCCGCCGGAGGCCGGCGCCTCGTTCCGGCAGTCGCGTCTTGCCGATACGCTGGAGCAGATCGCACACGCCGGCTTCGACGATTTCTACCGCGGCGACGTTTCCGCCGAGATCGCCGCCGACCTTGAGGAGGCGGGCGCGCCGGTCACCCGCGCCGATCTCGCCAAGCACGAGGCTCGGGTGCGCCAGCCGCTGTCGCTGCGGCTCAACGATGCGACGCTGTTCAACACTCCGCCGCCGACGCAGGGCATCGCCTCGCTCGTCATTCTCGGCCTGTTCGACCGGCTCGGCGTCAAGCGCGGCGAAAGTTTCGAGCACCACCACGGCCTGATCGAAGCGACGCGGCGAGCCAACGCCGTCCGCGACGCGGTCGTGACCGATCCGGCTTACGGCAGCGAGGTGAAGCCATATCTCGCCGACGCGTGGCTCGATGCGGAGACCGACAAGATCGACCGCAAGCGGGCAGGGGCGGCGGTGACGCTATCGCCGCCCGGCGACACGATCTGGATGGGCGCGATCGACGCCAAGGGGCTCGCGGTGTCGTTCATCCAGTCTATCTTTCACCCATTCGGCTCCGGCCTCGTGCTGCCGCGCACGGGCATCCTCTGGCAGAATCGCGGCGTCAGCTTCTCGCTCGATCCCAAGGCGAAGAATCCGCTGATGCCGGGGCGGAAGCCGTTCCATACGCTGAACCCGGCGCTGGCGCGCTTCAACGACGGCCGCGTGATGGTCTACGGGTCGATGGGTGGCGACGGGCAGCCGCAGTTCCAGGCGCAGGTGTTTACGCGGGCGGCGCGCTTCAGCATGGACCTCGGCGATGCGATTGACGCGCCGCGCTGGCGCGCGGGGCGGACGTGGGGGGAAGGTCCGGCGACGACGACGGTGGTGATGGAGGATCGCTTTGATCCGGACCTCGTCACCGCGCTGGAGCGCGCCGGACACAATGTTACGGTGCTCGGCGAGGGATATTCCGACGGCATGGGCCACGCCGGCGCCGTGGTTCGCCGGGCGGACGGGCGCATTTTTGGCGCCGCCGATCCGCGCGCCGATGGCGCGGCGGTGGGCGGGTAGCCGCCGCTTCCCGGCGAAGGTGAGGGCAGGTCTCTTGCACTAACCGCAGCGGCGCCTTGTATTCGGCACCTGGGTCCCCGCCTTCGCGGGGAAAGCGGACCGGGTGGATTGCACGAGCCAAGCCCCGCCCTCCCGAAAAAGCGGGAAAGATGCGCCACCATGGCGCGCCGGTGAGCCAAGGTTCCGCCGCAGTTATTCGGCGTATGCTCAGCCAACGGGGTGCAGATTTGAACCGATTCCTCCGCCTTCTGCCTTTGGCTGTCGCCGGCATGCTCATCGCCGGGCAGGCGGCGGCGCATCCGCATGTCTGGGTCGACGCCAAGGCCGAGGTGGTGTGGGACGCCAAGGGCGAGATCACCGCGATCCGCCACATCTGGCAGTTCGATCCGGACTTCACCGCCTATGCGACGCTGAACCTCGACGCCAACAACGACGGGCAGCTCAGCGAGGATGAGCTGGGACCCCTGGCGCAGACCAACATGGATGCGCTCAAGGATTACGACTACTTCACGCACCTCTACGTCGGCGGCGACCACAAGAAGATCGCCTTCGCCAAGCCGGAGGAATACTGGCTCGACTTCCATAACAAGCGGCTGACGCTGTTCTACACGCTGCCGCTGGCCAAGCCGCTGGCGCTGCACGGCGCCGCGATGCTCGAGGTCGGCGACCCGGAATATTTCGTCGCCATCAGCTTCGTGAAGAACGCCGAGGTGCATCTCGAAGCGGCGCCCAAGGGCTGCACGGCGACCTACAAGCCGCCGCACGAGCTCGACGCGCAGACGATGACGATCCTCTCGCAGGTGCCGATCGACCAGCGCGACCTGCCGCCCGACCTGGTGCAGGCGGCGTCGCTCTTGTCCAACGTCATCAATCTCAACTGTCCCGGTGGCGCGGCCGGTGCGGTCACGCCACCGCCCAGCGCCGTAGTGCCCGCGCCGCGGCCCGGCCCGGCCGGCACGCTGTCGCCGTCCGATGCGGCGATTCCCGATCCCGCGGCGTCGGCGACGGAGGCCGCGGCTCAGATCGCGCAGAACCAGCCGACCATCGAGATTCCGTCGGAGACGAAGACTGCGCCGGCAGCCCCGCCGGCGCCGAAGCCGGGCTTCTTCGGCTGGCTCGGGCAGGCGTGGCACAACACTTTCGGGGGGAAATGATGAAACGCGAATATTACTTCTGGGTCGCCGCGATCCTGGCGCTGCTGTTCGGGCTGCTGATGTTCTTCGCGCCGGGCACCGCGGCGGGCGCATTCACGCTGACGGCGTCGCCGGACACCGACACGATCTTCCGCGTGCTGGGCTCGGTGATGCTGGGCGTCGCGCTGCTCAATTTTCTCGTCCGCAATCATCCGATGTCGGAAACGCTGAAGGCGGTGCTGTGGGGCAACGCCGCCATCCACGGCATTGGCCTTGTCGGCGACCTGTGGTCGGTGGCGGCGGGCAGCGTGTCTTTCGGCGGCGTCGCAATCGGCCTTGTGGCGCATCTCGTCGTGTTCGCCGGCGCCGCCTACTACCTCTGGCAGCCGGACGCCGCGTGATGTTGCGCCGCCCGGCCGCCTTCGCCGCGCTGCTCGTGCTGCCGGCGGCGGCGCATGCCAGCGGGCCGTTCGGCATCGGCACGCCGGAGCAGGGCGGGGCGGCGTGGTTCGCTGGGCCGCTCGGGCCGTTTTTCATCTGGATCGCGGTCCACCAGTCGCACTTCTATCAGGCGCTGACCGAGGCGCTGACGACGCTGCGCGCCGATCCATGGGGTGTCTGGCTGCTGCTGGCGCTCTCGTTCGCCTACGGCGTTTTCCACGCCGTCGGTCCCGGTCACGGCAAGGCGGTGATCACGTCGTATCTCGTCGCCTCGGGCGACTCGATGCGCCGCGGCGTCGCCATCTCGTTTGCCTCGGCGCTGGTGCAGGCGGCGAGCGCCATCCTGTTCGTGTCGGTGGGCGCGATCCTGCTGCGGCTGACGGCTACGGCGATCACCTTCGCCACCGACTGGGTGGAGATCATCAGCTACGGCGCGATCGCGGTGGTCGGCGCGTGGCTGCTGTGGACGAAGTCTTTCGGTGGCGGGCATCACCACCACCATCATCATCACGTGGAGGCTGTTGCGCGCGCCGACCATGACCATGGCGATCACGATCATGACGACCACGGTCACGAGCATCATGACCACGATCATCACGATCATGATCATGACCATGACCATGACCATGACCATGACCATGACCATGACCATGACCATGACCATGACCATGATGCTCACGATCATGCTCCGGCGACGTCCGGCAAATTCCGCAAGGCGTGGGGCGCGATCCTCGCCGTCGGCATCCGGCCGTGCTCGGGCGCAATCATCGTGCTGGTCTTCGCACTGTCGCAGGGCCTGATCGCGGCCGGCATCGCCGCCACCATCGTGATGGCGCTGGGCACCGGGCTCACCGTCGCGGCGCTGGCGACGCTGGCGGTGTCGGCGCGCGGGGCGGCGCTGCGCTTTGCCGGCGGCGTCGATTCGCCCGTGGCGCACCGCCTGGTGCGGGCGATGGAGATCGGCGGCGCAGCCTGCGTGCTGCTGTTCGGGCTGGTTCTGCTCGGCGGATCGCTGGGCGAACGGCCTGCCGACCTGAGGTTGATCGAAATCAACTCGCGTCGCGGCGGAGGAGCGTAGGGTCGCTCAACAATCCAGCGAGGCGACCCATGTCAAAGACCCAAACCGAACGTGCCCTGATCCTTTTCTTCCGCCTGGCGATGGCGTGGACGTTCCTCTTCGCCGCGTCGCATCAGGTGCTGGTGCCGGGCTGGAGCGTTGCCGGCTTCCTCAACAGCACCAAGACGTTCCACCCGATCTATTCGCTGTTCACCGGCCCCGGCATCGCGCCGTTCCTGTCGTTCCTGGTCGGCTACGGCCACCTGCTCATCGGCCTGTCGCTGCTTGTCGGGCTGTTCGTCCGCGTCAGCGCCGTGTTCGGCATCCTCCTGATGCTGCTCTACTGGACCGCGCACATGGACTTCCCGTACATCAGCGACACCAACAACCTGCTGGTCGACGAGCACATCGTCTTCGCCGGCGTTCTGGTGCTGCTGATCGTCGAGCGGGCCGGTCACGTGTTCGGGCTGGACGGCTGGGCGGAGAAGACAAGCTTCTTCCGCGAGCACCCGAAGCTGATGCCGCTGGTCGCCTGAGCCTACTCGGCGGCTGAAGCAAGACCCGTCCGCAGCGCCATGCGCTTGCGGACGGCATCGCCGAAGGCGGCGAACAGCGCGCGCGAGGGCACGTCGGTGGTCACCCAGTATTCCGGGTGCCACTGAACGCCCAGCGCAAAGGCCGGCGCATTCTTCACGCTCACCGCCTCGATCGTGCCGTCGGGCGCCAAAGCCTCGACGTTGAGGTTCTCGCCGAGGCGGCCGACCGCCTGGCGGTGGAGCGAATTCACCTGATGCGTGCCGGTGCCGAGGATGTGGGCGAGCAGCCCGCCCGGCTTCACATCGACTTCCTGGCGGATGGCGAAGCGCTCCCTCTGGTCGTCGGAGACCGGGGCGCGGTGATCCATGCGGCCGGGCAGCTCCTGCACCTCGGAGACGAGCGAGCCGCCGGCGGCGACGTTGAGCTCCTGCATGCCGCGGCAGACGGCGAACAGCGGCACGCCCTTGGCCAGCGCCTCGCGGATCAGCGGCAGGGTGACCTTGTCGCGGGCCGGATCGTAGGGCTTCGCCGTCTCGGTCTCCGGCTCGCCGTAGTGGGTCGGATTGACGTTGGAGCGGCTGCCCGGGAAGAGCACGCCATCGACGCGCTCGAGCAGCGCCGCGAAATCGAGATTGTCGAGCGAGGGCAGAATCAGCGGCAGGACACCGGCGCCATCGACGAGGGCGCGGAGGTACTGGTCGGCGGCGGCGTGCCAGCGATAGCCGTCGATGTCCTTGACGTCGGCGGCAACGGCCACGAGGGGGATCGGCTGATGGTGCGACATGACCGGAATATATAGCCGAAATCGGCAAAAGAAGCGTCACCGCCGCTGCATGGCATGGCCGCCGGCCGCGGCGCCTTAGCGGTGGACATCGGCGGCTCCCCGCCTATTCTCTCGCCCGCCCATGACGCCGGATTCCCCCGTTCCCAGCCATTTGCCGCCCGGCCACCCGCCGGTGAAGCCAAGCCGCGTCGGCGTGCTCCTGGTCAACCTCGGGTCGCCGTCGGGCACGGACACGGCGTCGGTCCGGCGCTATCTTCGCCAGTTCCTGTCCGACCCGCGCGTCATCGAAATCTGGCGGCCGCTGTGGCTGCTGATTCTCAATCTCGTGATCCTCGTCGTGCGGCCGCCGCGTTCGGCGCACGCCTACCAGCAGATCTGGGACCGCGAGAAGAACGAAAGTCCGCTCATTGTCATCACGCGGCGGCAGAGCGAGAAGCTCGCCGCCAAGCTCGCGGGCGATGGCGTCGTCGTCGACTTCGCCATGCGCTACGGCAAGCCGGCGATCGACGAGCGCGTCGCGGCGCTGCGGGAGGCCGGGTGCGAGCGCATCCTGCTGGCGCCGCTCTATCCGCAATACTCCGCCTCGACGACGGCAACCGCCAACGATGCCGCATTCACCGCGCTGCGCGCCATGCGCTGGGAGCCGGCGGTGCGCACGCTGCCGCCGTACTACGACGATCCCGCCTACATCGATGCGCTGGCGGCGTCGCTCACCCAATCGCTGGCCAAGCTGCCGTTCGAGCCGGAGGTCGTGCTGTCCTCCTTCCACGGCCTGCCGCGCGAGTACCTCAACAAGGGCGACCCCTACTACTGCCAGTGCCACAAGACGACTCGGCTGCTCGCCGAGAAGCTCGGCTGGCGACCAGAGAAACTGCGGCTGGTCTTTCAGTCGCGCTTCGGCCGGGCCGAGTGGCTGCAGCCCTACGCCGACAGGACGATCGTCGAGCTTGCCAAAGCCGGGGTGAAGAAGATCGCGGTCATCATGCCGGGCTTCTCCTCCGACTGCCTCGAGACGCTGGAGGAGATCGCGATCCGCGCGCCGGAGACGTTCCGCAAGAACGGCGGCACCGACTTCGCCGCGATCCCCTGTCTCAACGACAGCGCCGAGGGGATGGCGCTGATCGAGACGCTGGTGCGGCGGGAATTGTCGGGGTGGGTCTAGGCGCTCCTGCGCTGCGGGTGCGGTGAGACACACCCCTCCCCAGGACGCCTTCGGCGTTTTGACCCTCCCACAAGGGGAGGGTTCACCCTTGTTGGAACGCTGTGCTCCACCCAGGGGCTTCCGCGCCTCGTCCCGATTCTCCCTGTTATTCGCCGCTTCCGGTACATACATCGAGGCAAGGCGCGAGAAGCGCCGATTCGCGGGAGGGTGCCATGGGCCTTAGCTGGGTCGTCATCGCCTTGGTGGTGCTGGTCGTGCTGGTGGTGTTCGCCGGCATCAAGACCATCCCGCAGGGCTTACAGTTACACCATCGAAACGCTTCGGCCGCTTCACGCGGACCCTGCAGCCGGGCCTCAACCTGATCGTCCCGTTCATCGACCGCGTCGGCGCGAAGATGAACATGATGGAGCAGGTGCTCGACGTGCCGACGCAGGAGGTCATCACCAAGGACAACGCCACGGTCGCGGTCGATGGCGTCGCCTTCTACCAGGTGATCGACGCGGCGCGCGCGGCCTACGAGGTGAAGGGGCTGCAGAATGCGCTGCTGCAGCTCGTGATGACCAACATCCGCACGTGATGGGGTCGCTCGACCTCGACCAGTTGCTGTCGCATCGCGACGAGATCAACGACCGCCTGCTGCACGTCGTCGATGCGGCGTCGTCGGCGTGGGGCCTCAAGGTCACGCGCATCGAGATCAAGGACATCGTGCCGCCGGCCAACCTGGTCGAGGCGATGGGCCGGCAGATGAAGGCGGAACGCGAGAAGCGCGCCGTCATCCTCGATGCCGAGGGCCTGCGGCAATCCGAAATTCTGAAAGGGAAGGCGAGAAGCAGGCGCTGATCCTGCAGGCCGAAGGCCGGCGCGAGGCGGCATTCCGCGACGCCGAGGCGCGCGAGCGTTCGGCCGAGGCGGAAGCCAAGGCGACCGAGGTGGTGTCGAAGGCGATCGCCGCCGGCGACATCGCGGCGATCAACTATTTCGTGGCGCAGCGGCTACAACCGCCGCGATCCAGGCGCTGGCCTCGGCGCCGAACCAGAAGGTGCTGATGCTGCCGATCGAAGCCTCCGCGCTGATCGGTTCGCTGGCGGGCATCGCCGAGATCGCCAAGGACACGTTCGGCCCAGACGCACGGGCGAACAATGCCCGCAGCGGTCGCGTGCCGCCGACCGGCGGGACCTGAGTCATGCTCGACGTCGTCGCCAGCTCGGGCCGTGGGCGAGGATCATCGCCGGGCTGATCCTGCTCGGTGTCGAGATCCTGGCGCCCGGCAACGTGTTCGTATGGTTCGGCGTCGCGGCCCTGATCACCGGCGGATTCGTGTTCATCACCAACTACGGCTGGCAGGTCGATGCGATCCTGTTCGTCGTGCTGGCGCTGGTTCTGGTGTTCTTCGGCCGGCGCTACTTCGCGCGCGGCGAGGCGAAGAGCGAGCGGCCGTATCTCAACCAGCGCGCCAACGGCCTCGTCGGGCGAGCGCGGTGCTCGACGAGCCGATCGTCGCCGGCCACGGCCGCATCCGCATCGACGATACGACCTGGCGCGTCGTCGGGCCCGACCTCCCGTCGGGGACGCGGATCAGCATCGCGTCGGCGGACGGTGCGATGCTGACGGTGGTGAAGGCCGAGTAGGGCTTACGCGACGCCGATGCGGAGCAGGTCGTGCATGTGCACGACGCCGATCGGCTTGCCGTCGCTGACCACGAACAGCGCGGTGATCTTCGTCTTGTTGAGCAGGTCGAGCGCTGTGCCGACCAGAGCATCGGGCGCGATGGTCTTCGGCGTCTTGGGTCATCACGGCATCGACCTTGCGGCTCAGTTGATCCGGCGCGCCGAGGTTACGGCGCACGTCGCCGTCGGTGATGATGCCCACCAGCTTGCCGCGCGGGTCGATAATGCCGACGCAGCCCAGCCGCTTCTCGCCGATGATCATGATCGCCTCGCCCATGGTCGCGCCGGCCGCGATCAGCGGCATGGCGTCGCCGTCGTGCATGACATCGCGGACGAAATGGAGGCTGGCGCCGAGGCGGCCGCCGGGGTGGAGGACGTGGAAATCTTCCGCGGAGAAGCCGCGATCCTCGAGCAGCGCGATCGCCAGCGCGTCGCCGAGGGCGAGCTGCATCAGCGTCGAGGTCGTCGGCGACAGGCCGTGCGGGCAGGCCTCCTCGGCGCGCGGCAGGAGCAGCACGATGTCGGACTTGCGGCCAAGCGCGCTGTCGGCGGCGGCGGTCATGGCGACCAGCGGAATGCGGAAGCGGCGCGAATGCTCGACGACGGCGCGCAGTTCGGCAGACTCGCCGGACCACGACAACGCGACGATGACGTCGTCGGGCGTGACCCTGCCGAGGTCGCCGTGGCTTGCCTCGGCGGGTGTGACGAAGAAGGCCGGTGTGCCGGTCGAGGCCAAGGTCGAGGCGACCTTGCGGGCGACGTGGCCCGCTCTTGCCGACGCCGGTGACGATGACGCGGCCCCTGGCGACGCGGATCAGCGCGACGGTCTCGGCGAAGGGGGCGGCGAGGCCGTTCGCCAGCGCCGCGGCGAGCGCGTCGAGGCCGGCGCGCTCGGTCGAGAGTGTGCGGAGCGCCGATGCGGCGGCGCCGTCGCTCGGTTTGGCCTTGGTCTTGGCTGAGGTCGCCACGGGGAAATCCTTGATGTTGCGAACGGTTTAGCAGCTTTGCCCGGCCGCCGGAACCGACCGCGGGAGACGGCCGGCAACCTTGCGTTAACCATCAATCTTTACAATTCGGCAAGGATATCCGCCCTTTTGGCCAAAGGCCCGCCGATGCGCGTCCCGATTTTTCTGCTGATCGCGCTGGCCGCCACGGGAGCGTCGGCTCAGGACCTTCGGGCTGCGCCCGGGCATTCCGGCGGTGGATCCGGCCACGACCGCGGCGATCACGCCGCCGCCCGCGCCAGCCAAGGAAGACATCGACCCGTACGAGGCGCTCGGCATCCGGGCCGGCGGCTTCATCCTCTACCCGACGCTGACCGTCACAGGCGGCTACACGACCAACGCCTCGGCAGAGCGCGGGGCGGCGGGCGGCTCGACCTTCGGCATCGTCGCGCCGGAGCTGCTCATCCAGTCCGACTGGGACCGGCACGAATTCACACTGACGGCGAAGGGCGCCTACGAGAAATTCTTCGACGGCACGACGGCGGACAAGCCGAGCGCCTCGGCCGACGCCACCGGTCGCATCGACCTCGCCAACGACTGGACGGCCGACGTTGCCGCCGGCGTGTCCACCAGCCTCGACGATATCCCGACCGGCGCCGACACCGCGCCGACGGTGACCGGGCTCACCTCATCGGCCGCGCTCAACGGCAACTTCGGGCGCGTCAAATTCACGGTGGAGGGGACCACCGACCGGTCTGTCTACGGCGACGCGCAGCTTGCCGGGGCGCCGGTCGATCAAGGCGACCGCACGAACACCGTCTTCGGCGGGCGGCTTCGCGTCGGCTACGACGCGACGGCGTCGCTGTCGCCGTTCGTCGAGGGCGAGGTCGACCGCCGCGCCTACGATCGCCAGACCGACACCAGCTCCTGCAGCGCTCGAGCACCGGCACGCGCTCCGCGCCGGCATCACCTTCGATCACGGGCCGCTGATCACCGGCGAGATCGCGCTCGGCACCCGGCAGGAAGACTTCGACGACGCGTCGCTCGGCACCATCCAGGCGTTCACGGTCGACGGCAACCTCGTCTGGGCGCCGACGGCGCTGACGACCGTGACATTCGATACGGCGACCACGGTCAACCCGAACACCGATCCGGCGTCGTCCGGCTCGGTGGTGCACGACAACTCCGTCGAGGTCGCCTACGCCTGGCGCGACAACGTTACGTTCACCGGCACGGCCAGCGTCAGCAACGAAGCGTTCCAGGGCACGGGCGAGAACGACAATACCTATGACGCCGGCCTCGCCGCGACGTGGAAGATCAACCGCGCCCTCCAGCTCACCGCCGGCTATACGCACGAGTGGTACGTAAGCTCCGACCCGTCGACCAACTACGAGTCGGATGCGGTGCGGGTGGAACTCCGCGCCCAGCGCTGATCCGCTTCCCGGCGAGCGTGGGTTAGCGGCCGCTCTTGCCGAGCAATACACGGATCTCGGCGGCGAGCGCCGGGGCCGAACTCGTCGCGCTCCAGCCCGAAGGCGACGTTGGCGGCGAGGAAGCCGATCTTGGAGCCGCAGTCGAAGGTGCGGCCCGTGAAGCGGCTGCCGTAGAAGGCGTCCGTCTCCGCCAGCTTCTTCATCGCGTCGGTCAACTGGATCTCGTTGCCGGCGCCGCGCTGCTGGCGGGCGAGGTGCTCGAAGATCGCCGGCTGCAGGATGTAGCGGCCGTTGATGTAGAGATTCGACGGCGCGACTTTCGGGTCGGGCTTCTCGACCATCGACGTGATGCGGAAGGCGCTGGTGCCGGCCTTCTCGCCGACGCCGACGATGCCGTATTGCGCGGTGAGCGCCGGGTCGCATTCCTCGACCGCGATGACGTTGCCGCCGGTCTCTTCGTAGACGGCGACCATCTGCGCCAGGCAGCCGGGCTTGCCCTGCATGATCATGTCGGGGAGCAGCACGGCGAACGGCTCGTCGCCGACCAGATCGCGCGCGCACCACACGGCATGGCCGAGGCCCAGCGGCACCTGCTGGCGGGTGAAGCTGGTGGCGCCGGGGGGCGGGAGGTCGCGGGCCAGTTCCTTCAGCGCGTCGGTCTTGCCGCGGTCGCGCAGCGATGCTTCGAGCTCGACCTGGATGTCGAAGTGATCCTCCAGCACCGACTTGTTGCGGCCGGTGACGAAGATGCAATGCTCGATGCCGGCGGCGCGGGCTTCGTCGACGACGTACTGGATGAGCGGCCGGTCGACGACGGTGAGCATCTCCTTCGGCATCGCCTTGGTGGCGGGAAGGAAGCGGGTGCCGAGGCCGGCGACGGGGGAAAACGGCTTTGCGGATGGGCGCGTGCATCGGGGCCTTGGCTATCACGAACGCGGCGAAATCTGTCTCATTGCCGGAAAGCTACCGTCAACAATCTATGCCTATGGTTACGCCGTCGCGGAAGGCCCCCGGTGAAGTTTCACCTCACTTAAAACGAGTTTCAAAATGAGCGTCCTGGTCACCGGCGGTGCGGGCTACATCGGCAGTCACATGGTGTGGCAGCTCGTCGATGCCGGCGAGGAGGTCGTCGTCCTCGACAATCTGTCGACGGGTTTCAAGTGGGCGGTGGCGCCGGAGGCGAAGCTGATCCACGGCGACGTCGGCGACGAGGACCTCGCCGGCCGCATCATCGCCGAGCACAAGGTCGACGCGATCATCCATTTCGCCGGCTCGATCATCGTGCCGGAATCCGTTTCGGATCCGCTGAAGTATTATTTCAACAACACCGTCAGATCGCGCGCGCTCATCGCCGCCGCGGTGAAGGGCGGCGTGCGCCACTTCATCTTCTCATCGACCGCCGCCGTCTACGGCACGCCGTCCGTCTCGCCGGTGCCGGAAAACGCCGTGCTGATGCCGGAGTCGCCCTATGGCCGCTCGAAGCTGATGACCGAGTGGATGCTCGCCGACACGGCCGCGGCGCACGATCTCAAGTATGTCGCGCTGCGCTACTTCAACGTCGCCGGCGCCGATCCCAAGGGACGCACCGGGCAATCGACCAGGGGCGCGACGCACCTGATCAAGGTCGCGTCGGAGACCGCGCTCGGCAAGCGCCACGATATGACGGTGTATGGCACCGACTACGCGACGCCCGACGGCACGTGCGTGCGCGACTACATCCACGTCAGCGATCTCGCCGCGGCGCACTCGGCGGCGCTGGCGCATCTCCGTTCTGGCGGGGCGAGCCTTATCGCCAACGCCGGCTATGGGCGCGGCTATTCGGTGCTGCAGGTGATCGACACGGTGAAGCGGGTGAGCGGCCGCGACCTCAAGGTGATCCTCGGCGATCGCCGGCCGGGGGACCCGACCTCGATCGTCGCCGATCCCTCGCTGATCCGGGCGACGTTCGGCTGGAAGCCGGCGCACGACAATCTCGACGAGATCGTCGCCAATGCGGTCGCCTGGGAAACGACATTGGCGCGCCGAAACGCGCGGGACTAGGCGCCGCCCGGCTTTCGCCGCAAGGCAGTGCTAGGGTTTCGGCCGAATCGGAACCCTGACGATGCGCTTCGCCAGCCTCATCGCCGCCGCCGTTATCGCCGCGTTTGCGGCGGCGCCTGCCGCTGCGCAGACGCCGGCCGAGTGGGTCGCCGCCTTCTGGCCGACCGCCAAGGCCGCCGGGATCAAGAAGCCGGTCTACGACCAGGCGCTCGGCAATTTCCAGCCCGACCCGGACGTCATCAAGCGGGCCGGGTCGCAGGCCGAATTCAACATGGCGATCTGGAACTACATGGACCAGATGGTCTCCGACCAGCGTATCGCGCAGGGCGCGGCGGCCATGATGGCGAACGACAAGGTGCTGGCGCGGATCGAGCAGCGCTATGGCGTCGATCGCTACGTGGTGCTGGCAGTGTGGGGCATCGAAAGCCACTACGGCGAGATTTTCTCCAATCCCAAACTGTTCAAGCAGACGGTTCCGTCGCTGGCGACATTGGCGTACTCGGGCGGGCGGCTGGCGAAATTTGGCCGCCAGCAGCTCCTCGTCGCTCTGAAGATTTTCCAGCGCGGCGACGTCACGCTTGCCGGCATGATCGGGTCATGGGCCGGCGCGATGGGGCAGACGCAGTTCATCCCGACGACCTTCGATGCGTACGCGGTGGATTTCGACGGCGACGGCCGGCGCAACATCTGGACCTCCAACGCCGACGCGCTGGCTTCGACGGCGAATTATCTCCGCGCCTCCGGCTGGCAGAGCGGTGCGACGTGGGGCTACGAGGTCGTGGTGCCGGACAGCTACGACATCAAGAAGGGCGGCACGCATGCGCTCGCCTGGTGGGCGGAGCGCGGCGTCGTGCGCGTCGCCGGCCGCTCGTTCCCGCGCAAGACCGACAACGCGACGCTCTACCTGCCGAACGGGCGCGCCGGGCCGGCGTTCCTGATCCTGAAAAATTTCAGCGTCATCAAGCGCTACAACAACTCCAACTCCTATGCCCTTGCCGTCGGTCACCTTTCCGACCGGCTGGAGGGCGGCGGCGAATTCGTTGGCCAGTGGCCCGAGCACGAGAAGCCGTTTTCGCTCGATGAGGCGAAGCGCATGCAGGCGGCGCTGACCACGGCCGGCTATTATTCCGGCAACATCGACGGCGACCTCGGCAGCGGCAGCCGCGAAGCCATCCGCAACCTGCAGCGGAAGCTCGGACTCAACCCGGACGGCGTCGCTACCCGCGCCCTGTTGCAGCGGCTGGAGAGCGGCAAGTAGGATCGGCCATGGTCAGTCGCGTTGCCCATGTCGTTCTGCTGGTGCTGGCGTTCGCCGTCGCGGCGCCGGAGCTTGCGTCCGCGCAGACGCCGCCGGCCGATGTCAGTGGCGGGCAGGGCCAGGCGCCGCCCAAGCGCGGCGGTTTCCTCGAGATGCTGTTCGGGCCAAGTTTGCTGCGGCCCTTCCGTCCCGAGCCCGGACCGGGCAACGGGTTCCTGCCGCCGCCGCAGCTTGCGCCGCCGCAGCCGGCCGAACCGCCGGTGCCGACCGTGGAGATCCTGCCCAAGGACAAGAACGCCAAGAAGATCCTGGTGATCGGCGATTTCGTCGCCGGCGGCCTTGCCTGGGGTCTCGACCAGATGTTCGCCGACGAAACCAAGCTTGCCGTGGTCGACGATTCCAACACCAATTCGGGGCTGGTGCGCGCCGAGTTCTACGACTGGAACGCCGAGCTGCCGAAGATTCTGAACGACCAGCGGCCGGACATCATCGTCGTGGCGCTCGGCGCCAACGACCGCCAGCAGATGCGCATCGGCAAGGACCGCATCGCGCCGCATTCCGACACATGGGAGGCGACCTACGTGGCGCGGGTCAAGGGCATCGCGGACACGCTCAAGGTCTACGGGCGGCCGTTCTTCTGGGTGAGCGCGCCGCCGATGCGGCTGGCGGCCGCCGGTCGCGACATGGTCTACCTCAACGCGTTCTTCACCGATGCGGTCGAGGAGGCGGGCGGCCACTTCGTCGACATCTGGAACGGCTTCACCAGCGACGAGGGCAACTACATCTCGTCCGGTCCCGACGTCGATGGCCAGCTCCGGGCGCTGCGCGCCGCCGACGGCATCAACTTCACGCGCGCCGGCCGGCTGAAGCTCGCCTTCTACGTCGAGCGCGAAATCCGCCGGCAGACCGGCATCGGCGCCGGCGCGGTCGACCTACTGACCTCGACCAACCAGAACAGCCAGATCGAAGTGGGGCCGGACGGAAAGAAGCGCCTCGTCGGTCCGGTGATCTCGCTGACCGATCCGCGCCCGGGCGCCAGCGACGCCCTCGCCGGCGCGCCTGATCCGCTGCCCGAGGTGGCGCGCGAGGAGGAGACGCCGCAATACCGGATGATCGTCAAGGGCGCGGCGCTGCCGACGGTGGCGGGCCGCGCGGACGATTTCACTTGGCCGCCGCCGGCGACGCCGGCTGCCGCGCCGGCCGGCAGCCCGCAGGCGGCGAACTAGCGGCCGTTCGGCGCGCGATTTTTGTTGCGTAAAAATTGTGTGAGGCGCCGCGTTTTTTCCGCCACGCGCTCGTGATCCCGCCGTCGCATTCCCGTTGCTAGTCTCGCGCGACCGACAACAGGGAGACCGACCGATGACCCTCCGCCTCGCCGCCGTCTTTGCCGCGGCCACGCTCGCCACCTCCGCTGCGCTCGCGCAGAGCGACGATACGCTGGCGACCAGCGCCGGCGACGTCGCCATCCATGCCATCCATCACGCGGCGCTGACGCTGACCTTCAACGGGACGACGATCCTCGTCGATCCGGCGCCGCTCGGCCAGAACGCCGACCCGGCCGAGTTCACCGCGCTGCCGGCGCCGGCGCTGATTCTCGTCACGCACGATCACGGCGATCATTTCAACGTGCCGATCCTGCAGGCGGTGTCGGCCAGCGCCACGATCGTCGCGCCGCAGGCGGTGTTCGACAAGATGCCCGACGATCTCAAGGCCAGGACCAAGGTGATGAAGAACGGCGACAAGCTGGAAGTCGCCGGTATCCCGATCGAGGCGGTGCCCGCCTACAACACGACGCCGGAGCGGCTGAAGAACCATCCGAAGGGCGTCGGCAACGGCTATGTGCTGACCTTTGGCGACAAGCACGTCTACATCGCCGGCGACACCGAGGGCACGCCCGAGATGCTCGCGCTCACCGGCATCGACGTGGCCTTCCTGCCGATGAACCTGCCATACACGATGAGCATCGATCAGGCCGCCGACGCAGTGAAGGCGTTCAAGCCGAAGGTGGTCTATCCGTATCACTCGCAGGGCAGCGACGTGGCGGCGTTCAAGGCGAAGGTCGGCGACGCTGCCGACGTGCGGCTGTTGCAGTGGTATCCGAGCTAGATCAATCGATCAGACGATCGATCGGAACCTTCAAGGCGGAGGCGATCGAGCGAAGGGCGGCCGGTGTCCCCGTGCGCCGGCCGGTTTCGATATCCGAGATGTGGCCCTGGCTCAGCCCGGTCCTGGAGGCCAGGTATATCTGGGTGACGTTGCGCCATTCGCGAAGAACGCGGATGGCGTTTTCGCTGGCCAGCCGGTCCACGACCTGCTTTGGCAACTGCGGTGCGCCGTCCGCGATCTCGCGGCGGCCCGCTGCGACCAGGCGCGCCGTTGCCGTGTCTTCGTCGGCCTCCGCCGCCTTGGCTACCAGCGTGTCGTATTCCTTGCGCGGAAGGATCGCGACTTCACCCTTGCGTGTCTTCTGGAAGCGGACATTCATTCCGGTCTCCTAGTCATTAATTTCCCGGCGATGGCCGACCGCCACAACCACGATGCCCTTGTCCGATTCATCAAAAATAACGCGCCAGTCTCCGACCCTCAGGCGTGCTCCCGCTCGCCCCTTCAGGCGTTTGACATCGCCAGCGCCCGTCCCGGCATAGGCCGTAAGACGTGCGTCGATGCGCTTGTGCGTCTGTGCCGCGAGCTTGATCCACTGGCGCGTTGCTGACGGCGTGAACAAAATCGACTTCACGGCGGATTATCGCATATCGCGATATTCGCTGCGACTCGCTGCACTACGGGATCGGCATAGCCTGGTACTGCCGCAACGGCGCGCGGATGGAGTCGTTGCCGTAGGTGATGACGAGGTCGGTCGTGCCGAACACCCGGTAGGTGTACTCGACGGCCTCGCGACACTCGTCGAGCCAGTCCTTGTTGAGCAGGTGGAGGCTGAACGCGGATTTCGCGTCGATGCCGAACTGGCGCGCGATCTCGGCGTCGAAGCGGCCGAGGTGGGCGTCGCTGACGTAGAGGACGCCGCCGAACCACTCCGGATGCTCGCGGCGCATGTAGTCGATGCGCCGCTGGGCGTCCGTGATCGACAGCCGGCAATGTCCGGTGAAGTCGATCGACATGGCCTACCGCGGCAGGGTGGTCTCGCCCATCAGGAACTCGTCGACGCCGCGGGCGCACTGGCGGCCTTCGCGGATCGCCCAGACGACCAGCGACTGGCCGCGGCGCATGTCGCCGCACGAGAAGATCTTCTCGCCGCTCGCCTTGTACGACTTCATGTCGGCGAGCACGTTGCCGCGCTTGTCGAGATCGACGCCGAGGTCCTTGATCATCCCGTCCTGCACCGGGCCGAGGAAGCCCATGGCGAGCAGCACGAGATCGGCCTTGAGCACGAACTCGGAGCCGGGGATCGGCTGGAACTTGTCGTCGGCGCGGGCGCAGTGCAGCGCCTTGACCTTGCCGTCCTCGCCCTCGAAACGGACGGTGGCGACGGCGAAATCGCGCTCGGCGCCTTCCTCCTGCGAGGAGGAGGTGCGCATCTTCATCGGCCAGTTCGGCCAGGTGAGGAGCTTGTTTTCCTTCTCCGGCGGGCGCGGCATGATCTCGATCTGCGTCACGGAGAGGGCGCCGTGGCGGTTCGACGTGCCGATGCAGTCGGAGCCGGTGTCGCCACCCCCGATGACAACGACGTGCTTGCCGCTGGCGAGTATCGGCATGACGTTGCCGAGCGGCTCGTCGCTGACGCGGCGGTTCTGCTGCGGCAGGAACTGCATGGCGAAATGGATGCCGTCCAGCTCGCGGCCGGGGATCGGCAGGTCGCGCGGCTTCTCGGCGCCGCCGGCGAGCACGACGGCATCGTGCATCTTGAGCAGGTCGGCGACGTCCATCTCGATGCCGACATGGACGTTGGTGTGGAAGTCGACGCCCTCGGCTTCCATCTGCGCGACGCGGCGGTCGAGATGGATCTTCTCCATCTTGAAATCGGGGATGCCGTAGCGGAGCAGGCCGCCCGCCTTGGCGTTCTTCTCGTAGACGTGGACGTCATGGCCGGCGCGGGCGAGTTGCTGGGCGCAGGCGAGGCCGGAGGGGCCGGAGCCGACGACGGCGACCGACTTGCCGGTGCGGCGGGCGGCGACCTGCGGCTTGATCCAGCCTTCCTGCCAGCCGCGATCGACGATGGCGCATTCGATCGTCTTGATGGTCACCGGCGCGTCGGTGAGGTTCAGCGTGCACGACGCCTCGCAGGGCGCCGGGCAGATGCGGCCGGTGAACTCCGGGAAGTTGTTGGTCGAGTGCAGGTTGATCAGCGCCCGCTGCCAGTCGCCGTGATAGACGAGGTCGTTCCAGTCGGGGATCTGGTTGTTGACCGGGCAGCCGCTGTGACAAAACGGAATGCCGCAATCCATGCAGCGCGAGGCCTGCTCGCGCGTCGCCTCGGTCGACAGCGGAATGGTGAATTCGCGGTAGTGGCGAATACGATCGGCGGCGGGCGCGTACTTGCGGTCGCGCCGATCGACTTCGAGGAACCCGGTTACCTTGCCCATCTCAACTCTGCTTCTTACTCGCCGGCGAGCCGCATGGGCACGGCCTCTTGTGCCTTCAGTTCGGCCAGCGCACGGCGGTACTCGACCGGCATGACCTTCTTGAACTTCGGCAGGTACGCGTTCCAGTTGTCGATGATCGTCTTGGCGCGCTCGGAGTCGGTGAAGCGGGCGTGCTTGGCGATCAGCATGTAGAGGCGCGAGGCGTCGTTGCCGCTCATGTCGGACAACACATCGACCAGCCCCATGAATTCGAGGTCGCCGCTCTGGTGCTGCAGCCGCTCGAGCAGCTCGTCCTCCTCGGGCACGGGTTCCAGCGCGACCATCGCCATGTTGCAGAGCGAGGCGAACGTATCGTCCTCGTCCAGCACATAGGCGATGCCGCCCGACATGCCGGCCGCGAAGTTCCTGCCCGTCTTGCCGAGCACGACGACAACGCCGCCGGTCATGTATTCGCAGCCGTGGTCGCCGGTGCCTTCGACGACGGCGATGGCGCCGGAGTTGCGCACGGCGAACCGCTCGCCGGCGACGCCGCGGAAGTAGGCTTCGCCCTTGATGGCGCCGTAGAGCACGGTGTTGCCGATGATGATCGAGTCTTCCGGCACGATGCCGGAGTCGGCCGGCGGGCGGATCGAGATGCGGCCGCCGGACAGGCCCTTGCCGACGTAGTCGTTGGCCTGGCCGACGAGATCGAGCGACACGCCCGACGCCAGCCAGGCGCCGAAGCTCTGGCCGCCGGTGCCGGTGAGGCTGACGGCGATGGTGTCGTCGGGCAGGCCGGCGTGGCCGTAGCGCTTGGCGACTTCGCCGGACAGCATGGCGCCGGCCGAGCGGTCGGTGTTGGCGATCTTGGCCGTAATCTTCACCGGCTTGCGCGTCTCCAGCGCAGCCTTCGCCTCGGCGATCAGCCTGCGGTCGAGGATATCGTGGATCGGGTGGTTCTGCTTCTCGTTGTGCACGATCGACACGCCTTCCGGCGCCGTCGGCTTGTGAAACAGACGCGAGAAGTCGAGGCCCTTCGCCTTCCAGTGCGAAATGGCGGCGGACTTGTCGAGCATCTGCATCTGGCCGACCATCTCGTCGAACCTGCGGTAGCCGAGCTCGGCCATGATCTCGCGCACTTCCTCGGCGACGAAGAAGAGATAGTTGATGACGTGCTCGGGCTTGCCGGTGAAGCGCTTGCGCAGCACGGGGTCCTGCGTCGCGACGCCGGTCGGGCAGGTGTTGAGGTGGCACTTGCGCATCATGATGCAGCCGGCGGCGATCAGCGGCGCCGTCGCCATGCCGAATTCATCGGCGCCGAGCAGCGCGCCGACAACGACGTCACGGCCGGTGCGGATGCCGCCGTCGACCTGCACGGCGATGCGGCCGCGCAGGCGATTGCGGACCAGAGTCTGGTGCGTCTCGGAGAGGCCGATCTCCCACGGGGAACCGGCATGCTTCAGCGAGGTGAGGGGGGCCGCGCCGGTGCCGCCCTCGTAGCCCGAGATGGTGACGTGATCGGCGCGCGCCTTGGCGACGCCGGCGGCGACCGTGCCGACGCCGACCTCGGAGACGAGCTTCACCGATACCTGGCCCGTCGGGTTGACGTTCTTCAGGTCGAAGATGAGCTGCGCCAGGTCCTCGATCGAATAGATGTCATGGTGCGGCGGCGGCGAGATTAGGCCGACGCCGGGCGTCGAATGGCGCACGCGGGCGATGGTCGCATCGACCTTGTGGCCCGGCAACTGGCCGCCTTCGCCGGGCTTCGCGCCCTGCGCCATCTTGATCTGCATCATGTCTGAGTTGACGAGATACTCGGTGGTCGCGCCGAAGCGGCCGGAGGCGACCTGCTTGATGGCGGAGCGCATCGAGTCGCCGTTCGGCAGCGGCTTGTAGCGGTCGGATTCCTCGCCGCCCTCGCCGGTGTTCGACTTGCCGCCGATGCGGTTCATCGCGATTGCCAGCGTCGTGTGCGCCTCGCGGCTGATCGAGCCGTAGCTCATCGCGCCGGTCGAGAAGCGCCTGACGATGTCCTTCGCCGCCTCGACTTCGTCGAGCGGCACGGGCGCGCGGCCGTCTTCCGCCGCCGTCTTGATGCGGAAGAGGGAGCGGATGGTGAGGAACTTGTCCTCGCCCTCGTAGACCATCTTCGAGAATTCGCGGTACTTGTCGCGCGCGTTGCCGCGGGCGGCGTGCTGCAGCGCCGCCACTGTCTCGGAGCGCCAGACGTGCGCCTCGCCGCGGAAGCGGAACTGATAGTCGCCGCCGACCTCGAGGTTGTCCTGCAGGATCGGCGACAGGCCGAAGGCGTCGCGGTGACGGCGGAGCGTCTCCTCGGCGATCTCGGTGAGGCCGACACCTTCGATCGTGGTCGCGGTGCCGGTGAAGTACTTCTTCACGAACGCGCTCGACAGGCCGATGGCGTCGAAGATCTGCGCGCCGCAATACGACTGGTAGGTCGAGATGCCCATCTTGGACATCACCTTCAGGATGCCCTTGCCGATCGACTTGATGTAGCGGTGCACGACCTCGTGGGCGTCGACTTCCTTCGGCAGGTCGCCCTGCATCGCGGTCAGCGTCTCGAAGGCGAGGTACGGGTTGATCGCCTCGGCGCCATAGCCGGCGAGCACCGCGAAATGATGGATCTCACGGGCGTCGCCGGTCTCGACGACGAGGCCGACGGAGGTGCGCTGGCCGTCGCGGATCAGGTGATGGTGCACGCCGGCGGTTGCGAGCAGCGACGGGATCGCGATGCGGTCCGGGCCGACCATGCGGTCCGATAAAATGATGATGTTGAAGCCATCCTTCACCGCCTGGCTGGAGGCGGCGCAGAGCGCGTGCAGCGCCTTCTCCATGCCGGCGGCGCCGTCGCGCGCGGGATAGGTGATGTCCAGCGTCTTCGACTGGAACGGGTTGTCGTCCATGGCGCCGATCGCGCGAATCTTCTCGAGGTCCTCGTTGGCGAGGATCGGCTGGTGCACCTCGAGGCGCTTGCGCTTGCCGGCGCCGGTCAGGTCGAGCACGTTCGGACGCGGTCCGACGAACGAGACGAGGCTCATCACGAGCTCTTCGCGGATCGGATCGATCGGCGGGTTCGTCACCTGCGCGAAGTTCTGCTTGAAGTAGGTGTAGAGCAGCTTCGACTTGTCGGAGAGGGCGGAGATCGGCGCGTCGTTGCCCATGGAGCCGACGGCCTCCTGGCCGGTCGTCGCCATGGGCTCCATCAGCGTCTTCAGGTCTTCCTGCGTGTAGCCGAACGCCTGCTGGCGATCGAGCAGCGACACGTCGCTCCTGACCGGATGCGGCTCGACCTCGGGCAGGTCCTCGAGCTGGATCTGGGTGCGGCCCAGCCACTTCTGGTACGGGTGTGCCTTGGCGAGGCTCGCCTTGATCTCGTCGTCGCCGACGATGCGGCCTTCCTTGAGGTCGATCAGCAGCATCTTGCCGGGCTGCAGGCGCCACTTGCGGACGATGCGCGACTCCTCGACCGGCAGCACGCCGGCTTCCGAGGCCATGATCACCTCGTCGTCCTTGGTCACCATGTACCGGGCAGGGCGCAGGCCGTTGCGGTCGAGCGTCGCGCCGATCTGTTTGCCGTCGCAGAACGCGATCGCGGCGGGGCCGTCCCACGGCTCCATCAGGGCGGCGTGATACTCGTAGAAAGCACGCCGCTCCTCGTCCATGAGCGGGTTGCCCGCCCAGGCTTCGGGGATCAGCATCATCGCGGCGTGCGGCAGCGCGTAGCCGCCGCGCACGAGAAATTCGAGCGCGTTGTCGAAGCAGGCGGTGTCGGACTGGCCCTCGTAGGAGATCGGCCAGAGCTTGGTGATGTCGTCGCCGAACAGCGGCGAGGTCACCGACGCCTGCCGCGCCGCCATCCAGTTGACGTTGCCGCGCACGGTGTTGATCTCGCCGTTGTGGCAGACGAACCGGTAGGGGTGGGCGAGGCGCCACGACGGGAAGGTGTTGGTCGAGAAGCGCTGGTGGACCAGCGCCAAGGCCGACTCGAACTCGGGCACTTGCAGGTCGAGGTAATAGGCGCGAAGCTGCGCCGCCAGGAACATGCCCTTGTAGACCACGGTGCGGCACGACATCGACACGATGTAGAAGTCGTTCTGCAGCCCGGAATACTTGTCGAAGATGCGCGCCGAGATGACCTTGCGCACGATGTAAAGCCTGCGCTCGAAAGCCTCCTCGTCGGCGACGTCCTTGCCGCGACCGATGAACACCTGGCGGTGCATCGGCTCGGTGACCGCGATCTCCGGGGCCTTCGACAGGCCGGAGTTGTCGATCGGCACGTCGCGCCAGCCGAGGAACACCTGGCCCTCCTCGACGATGACCTGCTCGACGATCTTCTCCATCGCCGAACGCATCGCGGCGTCCTTCGGCATGAAGATGTGGCTGACAGCATATTGCCCAAGCGCAGGCAGGGCGAAGCCGGCGCGCTTTGCCTCGGCCGCGAAGAAGGCATGCGGGATCTGCACCATGATGCCGGCGCCGTCGCCCATCAGCGGGTCGGCGCCGACGGCGCCGCGATGCTCGAGGTTCTCGAGAATCTTGAGGCCGTCCTCGACGATCTTGTGCGAGCGCTTGTCCTTCAGGTTGACGATGAAGCCGACGCCGCAGGAGTCGCGCTCGTGGGCCGGGTCGAACAGGCCCTCGGCGATGCCGGTCAGCGGATAGCCGGCGGTTTTGGCAGCGGAAGCCTTCGCTTCGGCCGCCAATTGCGCTCCATCCTTCCGGACCGTTTCCATCGTCGCCCTCACAGTCCCCGGGCGCCAGGCGCGCGGGGTTTTCCGTTCATCTTTGTCGATAGGCCGCCAGCGCGGCCAAAGCTCGACTTCCTCCCTGCGATCCGCGCAGTCCCCGTGCCGGCCGCCAATTGGACAGTGATCCTGTCCTATTTAGACTTGTATGACAGATTTCAAACACGTCATCAAGCGTCCTTGGCATTGTTCTTATCATGGCGGCGGTCCAGATCGCTGATCTGCAATGTTTGGACCAGCCTTTGCGCAACAATCTTGCGCGGTCGCGATATGGTCATTCGGCCGCCTTGCGCCTTGCGGCGGCTCCCGCCAGAACGGCGCCATGATCTTTGCAAGCGACAACTGGTCGGGCGCCTCCGAGCCCGTCATCACCGCCCTCGCCGAAGCCGCCCGCAAGGGCGGGCCTGCCTACGGCAGCGACGAGCTTACCAAATCGGTCGAGAAGCGCTTCGCCGATCTCTTCGAGCACGAGGTGGCGGTGTTCCTGGTGGCGAGCGGCACGGTCGCCAATGCGCTGTCGCTGTCGGCCTATGCCCGCCCGGGCGGGCTCGTCTTCTGCCACCACGAGGCGCACATCATGGTCGATGAAGCGGGGGCGCTGCCCTTCTTCAGCGGCGGGATGCAGCTTGTCGGCGTCGATGCGGAAGCCGGCAAGATCGCGCCCGATACGCTGATCGAGCGGATGGCGGCCTTCCGCGAGGGCGACACCCACCAGGGCCAGCCGGTGGCGCTCAACATCACCAACATCACGGAGCTCGGCGCGGTGTACACGCCGGCCGAGGTCGCTGCACTGGCCAAGGTCGCCAAATCGCGCGGCATGGCGCTGCACATGGACGGCGCGCGCTTCGCCAACGCCATCGCGGCGCTCGATGTTTCGCCGGCCGAGCTGACGTGGAAGACGGGCGTCGATGTGCTCTCCTTCGGCGGCACCAAGAATGGCTGCGTTGCCGCCGAGGCGATCGTCTTCTTCAACCCGGCGCATGCCCGCGATGTCGGCTACGCGCGCCAGCGGGCCGGGCAGGGGTTCTCCAAAAACTGGTTCATCGCGGCGCAGCTCGACGCCTACCTCCGCAACGACCACTGGCTGAAGCTCGCGCGCCAGTCGAATGCGATGGCGGCGAGGCTTGCCGCCGCGCTGTCGTCGTCAACGCGCGCGCGGCTGGCGTTCCAGCCGGCGGGCAACGAGGTTTTCGCGATTCTGGAGAATGGGTTGGACGAGAAACTTCGCGCGGCAGGTGCGCAGTATTATCCGTGGGTGCCGTCGAGCCTGCCGCTGGCGGAGCGTCCCGGCGCCGGCGAGACGATGGCGCGGATGGTGACGAGCTGGCAGACGACGGCGGCCGAGGTCGATCGGTTTGCGGCGCTGCTGGAGTCGTAGCAGCGCCGCTTTTGAAGCTACTTTCCCTGAGCCTTACCCTTGGCTTCAGCGAACTCGGCGAACTGTTTCAAGGTCACGCCAAACCACTTCTTTCCGCCTTTTTGGCCCCAGAGAATCCCGCTTGGTTTCACTCGAAGGTGTCCGACCACTTTGCTCGAAGCATCGACTATTTCGAAATCCTCAAATTTCTTAGGTCGAAATGCGTTGACGGACATTTTCTCGATCCCTGTATTTAACAACCTTTGGTTGGCTCGTCATCGATACAACGCGGCGTCCAAGGTGCCAATTAAAAAGACAAAGGGCGCTCACCCTTTCGGGGAGCGCCCTCTGCTACGTCAGGTCACGGATGCCCGTGGGAGGTCAGGCAGCAACCTGATCGATCTGCTTGGCACCGGCCTTGTTGCCGTTGCCGATCGTAATCGTCCGCGGCTTCTTCGCGTCCGGAATGACGCGGACGAGGTCGACGTGCAGGAGGCCGTTCTCAAGGTTGGCGCCCTTCACCTCGACGTAGTCGGCGAGCTGGAAGCGTCGCTCGAAGGCGCGCGCGCCGATGCCGCGGTAGAGGAATTCGGATTCCTTCTTCTCGGTCTCCGTTTTCTTCTCGCCCTTGACGGTGAGCGTGTTCTCTTTCGCCTCAAGGGTGAGGTCAGCCTCGCCGAAGCCGGCTACCGCCATGGTGATGCGATAGGCGTCCTCGCCGGTGCGCTCGATGTTGTAGGGCGGATAGGTCTGCGCTTCGCCGCCGAGATTGGAGTCGAGCAGGTTGAAGAGGCGGTCGAAACCGACGGTGGAACGATAGAAGGGGGTGAGATCAAAAGTACGCATGGATAGTCCTCCGTAGAGCAACTGTTGCGATCAGGAACCAACGCCAGCCCGCCGCTTGGCCGAGCCTCTGGTCCGGTTCCGCGGGCCCCGACCGGGCGCCCGCAGGAGAGGAGATAGGTACGGCTCCGGCGCCCTTCAAGCCCCCGGAAATCCGCCATTTTCGCCGCCTGAATTGAATATGAACGGCGCCTTCGGGTTCGGTTCAGGCGCACTTTGGCAAGGTGGCGCCGTGCTGAAGGGCTGAGGGAATGCCCCCAACCAGTTCCAGCACAGATCCGGTGCCGAACCCCGCCCCCCTCCGGCACCGGGCTTAATGCCGGCGGCGCTCCCCCGAGCGCCGCCGGTTTCATTTGAGCCGCACCCCCGGCTCGTCTATCAGGGCCGCCATGGAGCTTTTCGCGATTGACGGCAACCCGGTGCCCGACGGCGCTATCGTCGGCACCGTCATCGCCGCCGACGGCGTGCGGCTGCGCTTCGCGCGCTGGCGCGCGGCGACGCGCCGCGCCCAGGGCACGATCTGCCTGCTGCAGGGGCGGAGCGAGACGATCGAGAAATATTTCGAGACAATCACCGACCTGCGCAACCGCGGCTTCGCGGTCGCGACGCTCGACTGGCGCGGGCAGGGCGGATCGGAACGGCGGCTGCGCGACCCGCAGAAGGCGCACGTCGATTCGTTCGCCGAATACGACCGCGACCTCGAAGCTTTCATGCAGCAGGTCGTGCTGCCCGACTGCGCGCCGCCGTACTTTGCGCTGGCGCATTCGACCGGCGGCATGATCGCGCTCCGCGCCGCGCACTCCAACCGCGCGCGTTTCGCGCGCATGGTGCTGTTGTCGCCGCTGATCGATTTCGGCCCGACCAATCCGCCGCCGCCGTTCGCCGAATGGTTTGCCGCGACGATGACGGCGATCGGCCTCGGCGAACTCGATGCGCCGGGCCAGGCGCGCGAGACGATGATCAACACGCCGTTCGACGGCAACAAATTCACCCTCGATCCGGTGCGCTACCGCCGCAGCTACGATCTCGTCACCAAGGTGCCGCAGGTTTTCGTTCGCGGCCCGACCTACGCCTGGATCTACGCCGCCTTCCGCTCGATGGCCGAGCTTGCCGATCCGGCCTACGCCGCGGCCATCCGCGTGCCGACGCTCGCCATCGTCGGCGCGCTCGACCGCATCGTCTCGGTGACGGCGGTGGAGCGATTCATCTCCAACATGCGGGCCGGCGGGCAGGTCGTCATCAAGGGCGCCGAGCACGAGCTGCTGGTGGAGCGCGACGTCATCCGCGAGCAGGTGTTCGCGGCGTTCGATGCATTCGTGCCGGGGTCGTGAACCCGGCTGTGATGTCGTTCCCAACCGCACTCTGATGTCGTCCCCGCGAAGGCGGGGACCCAGTAAACACTGGCCGCGCAGGTCGGACGCGTTTGGTGCACAGATCGCGCGCGACCATGGCCGCCGGCGTTTACTGGATCCCCGCCTTCGCGGGGATGACAGCGGTGGTGTTGCGCCGTCGGTGTGCTTACGCGCTGAGCATCGCCAGCGCCGCCTGGTGCACGCGCGGATCGCCGCTCGCCACCACCCGCCCGCCGCCGGCTGCCGGGCCGTTCTCCCATGTCGTGACGCGGCCGCCGGCGCCTTCGATGATCGGGATCAGTGCGCAGATGTCGTAAGTCTGCAGCCCGGCCTCGACGACGAGGTCGGCGTTGCCGGCCGCGACCATGCAATAGGCGTAACAGTCGGAGCCGTAGCGCGGCATGCGCACCGCGGCCTCGACGCGATCGTAGGCGGCGCGGTCGGCGCCCTTGAACAGCGCCGGCGTCGTGGTGAAGAGGGAGACCTCGGCGAGCGAGGAGCACGGGCGCGTCTTCAGCGCGCGGGCGCCGCCGGGGCCGGTGTACCAGGCGCGCGTGCCGTCGCCAGCGAAGCGCTCGCCGGTGAAGGGCTGCGCCATCATGCCGAGGACCGGCTTGCCGCGCCGCGTCAGCCCGATCAGCGTGCCCCACGTCGGCAGGCCGGTGATGAAGGAGCGCGTGCCGTCGATCGGGTCGAGCACCCAGACGAACTCCGCATCGTCGCGCTCGCTGCCGAATTCTTCGCCGACGATGCCGTGCGCGGGGTAGGTCGCGTTGATGAGGGTACGCATCGCCTGTTCGGCGTTGCGGTCGGCGATGGTCACCGGATCGAAGCGCGCGGTCTCCTTGTTCTCGACGCGCGCCGCCATGCGGAAGTGGGGCATGATCGCCTCGGCGGCGACGTCGGCCAGGCGGTCGAGGAAGGCGGGGAGGGCGTCGGTGTCGGTCATTTTCCGGTGCTGTGCCCGCGGCGCCACACGTTCGAAACCGTACGCTGGCGGGCCGAAAGGCCAGCAATGCTGTCGCTTTTCCGAGGTTCGCCCCTCATCTCGCCCCGCGTCATTCTGTCCACCGTCAAACCCGCAGCCCCTCTTGCTTTTGTGCAGTGCATTGTAGGATTATTGCAGTGCGGCAGTGATGCCGCATGCCCTCCTTGGGCGTTTCCTCCCTAGACTTGGGCCGCCTCGCCCCCGCGAGCGGCCCTTTTTCTTTTTGGGCTACTCCGCCGCTTCCGGCCGCGCGAGGAAACCGTCGTCGAAGGCGGCGGTCAGCGCCGCGATCAGGCGGGCGAGATCGGCGGCAAGCGCATCGAAGCGCGCCGTCTTGGCCAGCGTCCGCTCGTCCATGTAGAGGTTGCGGTTGAACTCGATCTGCACCGCGTGCAGGCCGCGCGCCGGCTGGCCGTAGTGCTCGGTGATGAAGCCGCCGGCGTAGGGCTTGTTGCGGCTGACCGAATATCCGAGCCCCGAGAGAATGCGCGCGGCGAAGTCGGTGAGTTCGCTGGCGCAACTCGTGCCGTAACGGTCGCCGAGCACGATGTCGGGGCGCAGGCGTCCATGCATGCCGCGCACGGTCGACGGCATCGAATGGCAGTCGAGAAGCACAGCGACACCGAACACGGCGCGCGTATCGAGCACCATCTGGCGCAGCGCGCGATGGTAGGGCTTGTAGACCGCGTCGATGCGGGCAAGCGCGTCGCTCACCTCGAGCGGGCGGGCGTAGATTTCCTCGCTCTCGGAGACGATGCGCGCGATCGTGCCGAGGCCGCCGGCGACGCGCACCGAGCGCACGTTGGCGTAGGTCGGCAGCGAGCCGGCAAACATCTTCGGGTCAAGCTCGTAGGGCTCGCGGTTCACGTCCAGCCAGGCGCGCGGAAAATTCGCTTTGAGCAGCGGACAGCCGAGCGCGGCGGCGGGCGCCACCAGGTCGTCGACGTAGGAGTCTTCCGAGCGGCGGATCGCCTTCTCGTCGAGGCGCGAGGCGGCGAGGAAATCGTCGCGGTAGCAGCAGCCCGAGTGGGGCGAGTTCAGCACCACCGGGAGGCGCTGCTCGGCAGGCATGACGATCTCGAACGGAGGCTTGCCGGCAAACGCGGCGGAGGGCTGCATTGGCAGATGTTGCCAACATCCTCCGGGAGTGTCCACAGAAGAGAAACGTGACTTTTCCGCGCTGTTCACGCGATCTTTACTCGGGTAGGAATAATCGCTGCGGCCGCTGTTTGCGCCACGCGTCCACGAGGATCGCCCGTACCCGCGATGACACGTATCCTGCTTGCCGAAGACGACACCGACATGCGCCGCTTCCTGGTAAAGGCGCTGCAGAACGCCGGGCACGACGTCGTCGCCTTCGATAACGGACGCAGCGCCTACGAACGCATCCGCGAGGAGCCGTTCACGCTGCTGCTCACCGATATCGTCATGCCGGAGATGGACGGGATCGAGCTTGCGCGCCGCGCGACCGAACTCGATCCGGACCTCAAGGTGATGTTCATTACCGGGTTCGCGGCGGTGGCGCTCAACCCGGATTCCAACGCTCCGAAGGACGCCAAGGTCCTGTCGAAGCCGTTTCACCTCAAGGATCTGGTGAACGAAGTCCAGAAGCTGATCGCGGCCTGACGGCCGCCGCGTTCTGCAAAAACGCGTAGTCGGCGGCGTAGCGCTGCGCGACCATGGCGCGCAGATCCAGTCCTTCAATCGACCGGGGATCGAGCGCCGGTCCGTCCCGTCGCAGACGTGGCAGTTCGATTTTCCTCCCGGCGCCTCTACTGAGAAAATCCTCAAGGTCCGTCAGCTGATCGACGCGAAAGAGGCGATCGTAGTAGGCGGGATCGTCGCCCAGAAAATAGACCTGCGGATTGGTGTGATGCTCGATCGCGGGAATCTTCCGGTACTCGGTCAGATTCTCGACGAAGGCCCGAAAGTTCGGCAGGGCCGGCAACCGCGCATCGACCGCGTGCTGCTGCATGAGCGACGTCTTGGTCTCGCGATAAAAAAGAACGCGATTCCGATATGCTGAAATCAGCCGCTGCCACGGGTCGCGAACGATCGCGATCTTGGTTACGCCGAGTGGGAGCGACGTAATGGGCGTGAACGGCCCCGCCGGTCCGTAGAACGACCAAAGCTCAACCTTGATCCCGTTCACGACCATATCGCGATACGGAAAGCCGTTGTCGATTTCGAACAGACACGCGCGCATCGAGGTGCACGCGTTCTTCGGCACCGGAAAATAGACGAGGTTGAGTGTCTTCGAAAAGCAGGGCGCCATGCTGGGCAGTCAACGATCTCAGGTACGTCCGGGTTAGTAGCCGCTCCGCCTTCGTTTGTAGAGACGACCGATTGTAGCCTGTGCGGTTTCCGGGCACTGCCCGAGCGCCGCCGCCGCGGTGCTATCCTGGTGCGTTCGATATTCCCGGGCTTGCTGCGGCCGCGCTTGGCCGATATATCGGGCTCCGGAAGTGATGGGCGCGTAGCTCAGCGGGAGAGCACACCCTTGACATGGGTGGGGTCACAGGTTCAATCCCTGTCGCGCCCACCATCCCTTCCGGATCAATAACTTAGCGGGACTTTCGCACCGGCCGCTTGGCCGCCTTGCGGACCACGGTCTTGGCCTTGGCAGCAACCTTCTTCCTGGTGCCGGCGGCGGCCTTCGAGGCAGCCTTCTTGGCCTTGGGCATGACAGCCTTCATGCGGCGCTCGGCGGACTTGGCGCCGGCAGCGACGGCGCGCTTGGCGCCCTTCACGACTTCGTCGGTCTGATGCGGTGCCAGCAGGCGCGCGACACCGGCGGCGGCAACCGCGCCCAGAACTGCTCTTGTGATACCCATGGGACTACCCTCCAGATTATCGGAACTTCCGCGCGTCAACGCGGCGAGGTCGCGATTGGTTCCGGAAGTCAGGCGTAGCCGTGGCGGCGCATGGTATCGCCGACCTCGGCCAGCGCCAATTCGCGGATCGCCGCGTAATCCGGCGCCGGCAGCGCGTCGGCCGACACGCCGGTGACGACGTTCAGCTCGCGGCGCGGCGGCACGAGGCTCCCCGTCCGCTGGCCGAGCAGGGCGTCGAAGCCGACGACGGTTCGCTCATAGGCGCTGCTCAGCGCATCGTAGCGGACGACCTTCAGCCGGCCGCCGCGGGTCTTGGCGACTTCCGTCCAGCCGTCGACGTGGTTGGCCCAGCGGTGCAGCAAACTGCGCGTCTGCTTCTGCTGGTAGCGCATCATCATGCCTTCCGGCTCGGCGGCGGCGAATTCCAGCGCGGTCGGGCGGCGCGGCCCCTCGTGCCACGAGCAGGCGGCAACCAGGCGCCAGAACGAGATCATCACATCGACCGGGTCGCGGTGGATGTAGAACACGGCGACATGCTTCAGGACATCGTCGAGGACGCCGTCGAAGAAATCGACGGCGTGATGCGACTTGATCACGGACGGCGTGGCGTGGCTGCCGACCTTCTCCAGCACGGCGGCGACCGCCGGCGGGTCGAAATAATTGATGTTCAACTGCGGCTGATCGAAATTGAGGAACGGGCCGCGCGGGTAGCCGTAGGCCGCCACGATCGCATTCATCAGGAAATGGGTGCCCGACCGCTCATGGCTGACGACCAGCACGCTCGGGCGCGCCGGCGCGTCTACCTTGGCGGTGTGGGGCGCCAGGTCCTGCAATGACCTGACCGAGGAGTCGCGCAATAGCATCCTATTCGCCGGCTGAGACGCGTCCTCCCGCGCGCCAACGAATCTGTCACGATGCTGAAGCCCGATCCCTACGCCGACAAGCTTAGACGGCGTCGCATCTTCTTCACGTTTTCGTGCGGCCGCTCCGCGGCGCGCGCTACCGCAGCGTGCGGCCGGCAATCGTCAGGCGAGCTTCGCCATGATGTGGCGGGCTACGGTGTAGTCCTCCAGCGCGTAGAGGCTCATGTCCTTGCCGTAGCCGGACTGCTTGAGGCCGCCGTGCGGCATCTCGTTGGTCAGCATGAAGTGGCAGTTGATCCACGTGCAGCCGTACTGCAGCCGCGCCGCGACCGCCATCGCCTTGCCGACGTCCTTAGTCCAGACGGAAGAGGCGAGGCCGTACTCGGAGTCGTTCGCCCAGGTGACGGCATCTTCCGGGTCGGAGAAGCGTGTCACCGAGACGACCGGGCCGAAGACTTCCTTCTGCACGATCTCGTCGCCCTGGCCGGCGCCGGCGACCACCGTCGGCACGTAGTAGAAGCCGGGGCCGCCGGCGACCTTGCCGCCGGTCGCGATCTCGACCTGCTTGTTCTGCACGGCGCGCTCGACGAAGCCGGCGACGCGTTCGCGCTGCTTGGCCGAAATCAGCGGCCCGATCTCGTTCTTGCTGTCGTCGGGCAGGTCGTAGGCAATCGTGGCGACGGCGGAGGAGAGGTCGGCGACGAGATTGTCGTAGACCTTGGCGCCGGCGTAGATGCGGCAGGCGGCGGTGCAATCCTGGCCGGAGTTGGCGTAGCCGAAGACGCGGACGCCTTCGACGACGGCGTCGATATCGGCATCGTCGAACACGATCACCGGCGCCTTGCCGCCAAGCTCGAGGTGCGTGCGCTTGATCGACTTCTGCGCCGCGGCCAGCACCTTCCGGCCGGTGGCGATCGAGCCGGTCAATGAGATCATCGCGACCCTGGGGTGATTGATCAGCGCGTCGCCGACGCTGGCGCCGCGCCCGACGACGATGTTGAGCACGCCCTCGGGCAGCACCTCGGCGGCGATCTTGGCGAGCCGCAGCGTGGTCAGCGGCGTCTGCTCGCTGGGCTTCAGGATCATGGTGTTGCCTGCCGCGAGCGCGGGCGCCAGCTTCCACGCCGCCATCATCAGCGGATAGTTCCACGGCGCGATCGAGGCGACGACGCCGATCGGATCGCGGCGGACGAACGAGGTGAAGCCCGGCAGGTATTCGCCGGCCGCCAGCGCCGGCATGACGCGGCAGGCGCCGGCGAAGAAGCGGATGACGTCGATGATCGCCGGCGTCTCGTCGCGCGTCACGGTGTGGCGCGGCTTGCCGCAGTTCAGCGCCTCGAGGTCGGCGATCTCCTGCTCGGCCGCGGCGATGGCGTCGGCGAGCTTCATCAGGTAGCCGGCGCGCTCCGCTGGCGTGGTGCGCGACCATTTGACGAAGGCCTTGGCCGCCGCCTCGACCGCGTCATTCACCTGCGCCGTCGATGCCTCGGGGATGGAGACGATGACCTTGCCGGTGCGCGGGTTGATCACCGGCTCCTCCGGCCCGGTGCCTTTCACGAAGCGCGATCCGATCAGCATCTCGGTGTTCATGGGAGATTCTCCTCTTCTGGATCCCTGCCGGAGCTTGTCCTCGGGCCGGCGGAAGGCCGGACCCGGGGGCGGGGATGACGCTCACGCGTCATTTCCCGCTGCCCGCGGTCTGCTCGCCGCCCTGCGTCAGGTAGTAGGCGGCGAGGATCGGCAGGAACGTGATGATGATGACGAAAACCGCGACGACATTGGTCACCGGCCGCTGGCGCGGGCGCACCAGCTCGGTCAGCATCCAGATCGGCAGCGTCGTCTGCTGGCCGGCGGTGAAGGTCGTGACGATGACCTCGTCGAACGATAGCGCGAAGGCGAGCATGCCGCCGGCGAGCAAGGCGGTCGCGATATTGGGCAGCACGATGCGGGCGAAGGTCTGGAAGCCGTCGGCGCCGAGATCCATCGAGGCTTCGACCAGCGATGGCGACAGGCGGCGGAAGCGGGCGACGGCATTGTTGTAGACGACGACGATGCAGAACGTCGCGTGGCCGGCGACGATGGTCCAGAACGAGAAGGGCACATCGGCCAGATCGAAGGCGGCGCGCAGCGATATGCCGGTGACGATGCCGGGCAGCGCAATCGGCAGCACGAACAGCAGCGAGATCGAGTCGCGCCCGAAGAAGCGCGACCGCGCCAGCGCCGCCGCGGCGAGGGTGCCGAGCAGCAGCGCCGCGATGGTCGCGCAGGTGGCGACCATCGCCGAGAGGCGGAGCGCGGCGAAGACATCGTCGCGCTGCCAGGCGACGCCGAACCATTTCAGCGTGTAACCCGGCGGCGGAAACTGGAACGAGCGGTCCTCGCTGGTGAAGGCGTAGAGCAGGATGAAGGCGAGCGGGACGTAGATGAACAACAGCCCGGCGCCGGCTGCTAGTTTCAGGCCGAGAGAGGCGCGGTTCATGGCAGCGTGACCCAACGCTTCGCGTGGATGCGCCGGCGGTGACCCCACCCACCGGCCTGCGGCCGGTCCCCCCTCCCCGTTCCGGGGAGGGATAAGCGGAGTTCTGTTCGCGCGAGGAGTGCAACATACTCCAATCCCTCCCCGGGACGGGGAGGGGGGACCACGCGCAGCGTGGTAGGTGGGGACTCTCGATGGCGAACAGGCAAGCCCGCCGTCTGCGTAAGGCTATGACGCCGCAGGAAGTCGCACTGTGGATTCACCTCCGCGCCTGGCGAAAGGAACGCGGTGTCCACTTTCGGCGGCAGGTTCCGCGTCTCGGCTATATTCTCGATTTCGCGTGTCTGCCGGCGCGACTTGCCGTTGAAGTGGACGGAGGCCAACACGGCGGGCCGCGCGATATTGCGCGTGACCAGCGGCTGCACGACGCCGGCTTCCGCGTTTTGCGATTCTGGAACAACGATGTCGACGACAACATCGAGGGCGTCCTGCAGGCCATTCTTGACGCGCTGGCGGAGACCCCACCCAGCGGCATTCGGCCGGTCCCCCCTCCCCGAAACGGGGAGGGATAAGCGGAGTCTCGTTGCGGCGGCACACTCCAATCCCTCCCCGGCACGGGGAGGGGGGACCACGCGAAGCGTGGTGGGTGGGGTCCGCTGTACATTGTACAGCGTCTGCTCACAGCGCATCGAACGCCCCCATGCGCTTCGCGATGGTGAGCAGCACGCCCATGATGACGATCGGCACCACGGAGAACGCCGCCGCCAGCGGGATATTCCCGGCGGTGCCCTGCTGGATGTAGACGACCTGCCCGAGGATGAGCGACGACGGCCCGACGATCTCCGGCACGATGTAGTCGCCGAGGGTCAGCGAGAAGGTGAAGATCCCGCCGGCGACCACGCCGGGCAGCGCCAGCGGCAGGATCACCTTACGGAAGGTCTGGCCGGGGCTGGCGCCGAGATCGCCGGACGCCTCGATCAGCGACAGCGGCACGCGCTCCAGCGCCGCCTGCACCGGCAGGATCATGTACGGGAGCCAGAGGTAGAGGAACACCAGCACCATGCCGATGTAGCTGGTCGACAGAGACGGGCCGCCGACGGTGGGCAGGGCGAGGATGCCGTCGAGGATCCACGAGGCATGCAGTTGCTCGAAGACCCAGCCGATGACGCCTTCTTTCGCCAGCAGCAGCTTCCACGCGTAGACCTTGACCAGGTAGCTCGACCACAGCGGCATGAGGATCGCGACGTAGAACGCCGCCTTCATGCGGCCGCGGGCGTAGCGCGCCGCGTAGTAGGCGATGGGGAAGGCGACGAGGACCGCTAGCAGCGTGACCACGGCGGAGACGGTCGCGGTGCGGACGATGACGTCGAAATTCGCCGGCTGGAAAAGCTGGGCGTAGGTGGAAAGCGTCGGCTGGCGGACGACGACGCCGGAGAAATCGTCGATGGAGAAGAAACTCTCGGCGAGCAGCGCGAAGAGCGAGCCGAGGTAGACGACGCCCAGCCACAATAGCGGCGGCACGAGCAGCAGCAGAAGATAGAAGCCGTGGCGGGCGACCAGTATGTCCGAGATGCGGCGGACGATGCCGTCGCGCGGCGCGCCGATGTCGATGGCGGCGACGCTCACGGCCCGTCCATCAGGTGGAGCGCGGAGCGCGGGAAGGCGAGGCGGACGCGGCCGCCGGGCGTTGCGGTGCCTCCGGCCGAGGCGCTGACGGCGGCGACCAGCGGGCCGGCATCGGTGTTCACTTCTATGCGGCGCATGGCGCCATGATAGAGGACCTCGCCGACGGTGCCTTCGACGATGACCGCATCGGCCGGCGTCGAGTCGCCGGCGAGCGCGATTTTCTCAGGGCGCAGGCTCGCGGCGCGCGCCGTGCCGATCCACGCGCCGGTGGTCGCCGGTTCGATGACGTTGGAGCCGCCGACGAAGTCGGCGACGAAGCGGGTGCGCGGGCGCTCGTAGACGTCCTCCGGCGAGCCGACCTGGATGATGCTGCCCTCGTTGAAGACGGCGACGCGGTCGGCCATCGACAGCGCCTCGCCCTGGTCGTGGGTAACGAAGACGAAGGTGAGGCTGAGGGTGCGGTGCAGGCCCTTCAATTCGCCCTGCATCTCCTCGCGGAGCTTCAGATCGAGGGCGCCGAGCGGCTCGTCGAGCAGCAGCACCTTCGGCCGCACGACCAGCGCGCGGGCGAGCGCGACGCGCTGGCGCTGGCCGCCGGAAAGCTGAGCCGGGCGGCGTTCTTCCATGCCCGCCAGCTTCACCAGCGCGAGGGCTTCGCGGCCGAGCTTCTCGCGCTCGCCGCGCGCCATGCCGCGGATGGCGAGGCCGTAGCAGACGTTGGCAAGCACATTCATGTGCGGGAAGAGGGCGTAGTCCTGGAAGACGGTGTTGACCGGCCGGCGGTAGGCGGGGACGCCCGCGACCGGCTCGCCGAAGATCGCGATTGCGCCCGCCGTCGGCTGCTCGAAGCCGGCGATGAGGCGGAGGCACGTCGTCTTGCCGGAGCCGGAGGGTCCGAGCATGGCGAAGAATTCGCCCGGCGCGATGTCGAGGTCGAGATTGTCGACCGCCTTCACCGGGCCGAAGTGGCGGGCGACGCCGGAAAAGGAAACGGCGGCGGGCGCGTTGGTGCTCATTAGAGAAGCATAGCCCGCCGCCGGATTTTTGGCGTTACGCCATCGGCCTATTGTCCCCCGACGATCGCGACCCAGTCGGTCGCCCAGCGCGAGTAGGGGACGCAGGTGCCCTGGTCGCACTTGGCGACCGGCGTCTTCCAGAACGCGAGCTTGTCGAAGTTGTCGACGCCATTCGCCGCGCAACCGGAGTCGGTCAGCAGCGCGTTGCCCTTGCACGCGGCGGGCACCACCGGCACCGAGCCGAACCAGTAAGCGACGTCGCCCTGCACCTTCGGCTGCAGCGAATGCTCCATCCAGAGGTAGGCGCAGTTCGGATGCGGCGCCTTGGCGTGCATCATCGTGGTGTCGGACCAGCCGGTGGAACCTTCGTCCGGGATGACCGAGGCGATCGGCTGCTTGTTGGCGATCAGCAGGTTCGCCTGGTACGGCCACGAGGTCGCGGCGACCACGCCCTCGTTGGTGAAGTCGTCCACCTGCTGGGTCGCGTCATGCCAATAGCGCTGGACCAGCGGGTGCTGGGCGCGCAGCAGATCGGTCGCGGCCTTGTACTGGGCTTCCGTCAGCTCGTACGGATCCTTGATGCCGAGCTCAGGATTTTTCTTGGCGAGGTAGAGCGCGGCGTCGGCGATGTAGATCGGGCCGCCGTAATCCTGGATGCGGCCCTTGTTGGGCTTGCCGTCCGGGAAGTCCTGTGCCTCGAAAACCGTGCTCCACGACGTCGGCGCTTCCTTGAAGACGTTCGTGTTGTACATCAGCACATTCGGCCCCCACTGGTAGGGCACGCCGTAGTGCTTGCTGTCGATCGTATACCAGGCGCCATTCTGCAGGCGCTCGTCGACGTTCTTGAAACTCGGGATGAGATCGAGATTCACCGCCTGCACGGTGTTGCCGGCGATGAGGCGCAGGCTGGCGTCGCCGGACGCGGTGGCGAGATCGATGCCGCCGCCGTTCATCAGCGTCACCATCTCGTCGGAAGTGCCGGCGATCTTGACGTTGACTTTGCAGCCGGTCTCCGTCTCGAAATCCGTGACCCAATCGACCGTCTTGTCGCTGTCGCCGCGTTCGATGTAGCCGGCCCACGCGACGATATCGACCTCGCCCTCGCCGGGACCGACCTTGGTCATCTCAGCGGCGTTCACCGGAATTGCCCACGCGAACGACAGGGCGACCACGCTGGCGGTCGCCATCCTCATGACATTACGCATGTATTGTCTCCCTCTCCGCCGGCCGGAGAATTTCTGGAATGTTCTCCTAAAGACCGGGGTGACTGCGGCAAAGTGTGCCCCGGCGCCCTACGCTCTGCAATACACAAACGAGGCAGACCTTGGGCAAACCGGGGCTTTGCGACTTATCTTGACACCCCGGCGCGACCTCCATATTTTCCGCGCCAATCGAGGCGCGGGCATTTTCCCGCGCCCTTCCATTTCCAGCACTTGTTGGCCCCGATGAAGATCCGCAACTCGCTCCGTTCGCTCCGCGCGCGCCACCGTGGCAACCGCCTCGTCCGCCGCAAGGGCCGGGTCTACATCATCAACAAGACCAACCGCCGCTTTAAGGCGCGCCAGGGCTAAGGCCGTCGGTGGCTCTTTGGGCTGGTTTTGACGGGCCGGGGTAGCCGGCCTATCTTTCTCTCCATGCGGATTCCCGTCGCGGTCCTCGCCGCCACGCTTGCCTTCGGCTTCCTGCCGGGGAGGGTGGTGCTCGCCGCCGATCCACCCAAGGAAGACGGCCGCGTCGGCGATCCGGCGCCCGCTGCCACCGACACTACTTCTACCGCCAGCGCCCGCGAGGCGCCGCAGGACGCGAAGAAGCCGACGCGCGCCGAGCAGCTCGACTCGCTGTTCGAGCTGCTGCGCACCGCCAAGGACGAGGCCTCCGCCCAATCCACCGAAGCCATGATCGCCGAGCTGTGGCTGAAGTCCGGCAGCGACACCGTCGACCTGCTGATGGAGTGGGCGCAGCAGGCGGTGAAGGACAAGAACTATCCGCTCGCGCTCGACTACCTTGACCGCATCCTGACGCTGAAGCCGGACTACGTCGAAGGCTGGAACACGCGGGCGACGGTCTATTACCTTCGCGAAGACTACGGCCGCGCGCTTGCCGACATCGAGGAGACGCTGAAGCTCGAGCCGCGCCACTTCGGCGCGCTGACCGGCCTCGGCACGATTCTGCGCGAGGTCGGCGAGGACAAGCGGGCGCTGGAAGTCTACCGCAAGGTCATCGTCCTCGATCCGCATCTCGAGACCGTGCAGAAGCAGATCGACGAGCTTTCCGGCAAGGGCGTCGACGGCCGGAACCTCTAGCCGGTAACGCTCGTTTGTTTTGACGCCGGTTCCGCGTTCCTTAGCCTGGAGGCATGGGAATGAGAGCGCAGATCGCCGCCGCCTTCCTTCTGGTTTTCGTCGCCACGACCGCATTGGCCGCCGCGCCATCGACCGACGCTCCAGCCACCGCAACGGACGGCAAGGCCGCGCATCTCGATGCGCTGTTTGCCGAGCTGCATGCGGCGCCTTCGGTCGAGCAGGGCAAGGTCGTTGAAGGACAGATCGTCGACGAGTGGCTGCAGTCGGGCGATCCCGAAATCGATCTGCTGATGCGCAAGGCGATGGTCGCCATGGGGACCGGCGTGCTCAACCAGGCCTTCGGTTATCTCGACCAGGTCATCGCGCGCGACCCGAACTACGTCGAAGGCTGGAACAAGCGCGCCACCGTTTATTATATGATCGACGCCTACGACAAATCGCTGGCCGACATCCAGAAGACGCTGCAACTCGAGCCGCGCCATTTCGGCGCGCTCGCCGGGCTCGGCATGATCATGATCAAGCTCGGCGACAAGCAGCGCGCGCTGGAGGCCTTCGAGCGCGCCTACCAGGTCGATCCGGTGATCAACAACGGCAAGGAAGTGATCGAGGAACTCAAGGACGAGATCAGCAAGGCGCTCTGATCGCCTTCAACTGTTGCTCGATCCGACCTTGGCGATGCGCAGCATGTTGGTCGCGCCGGGGGTGCCGAGCGGCAGGCCGGCGGTGATGATGATGCGCTCGCCGGGCTTGGCGAAGCCCTCGCTCTCGGCGATCTCGCAGGCGCGATCGACCATGCCGTCGACGTCGTCGCGCTCCTCTCCGACCACGCAGTGCAGCCCCCATACGATCGACAGGCGCCGCGCCGTCGCCTCGACCGGCGACATGGCGACGATCGGCGTCGTCGGCCGCTCGCGGGCGGCGCGCATGGCGGTGCCGCCCTTGGCGGTGAACGAGCAGATGGCGGCGAGGCTCAGGGTCTCCGCGATCTGGCGGGCGGCGGCCGAGATGGCGTCCTCGCCGGTCGCTTCCGGTTCGGTGCGCTGGGCGCGCAGGATCTGGATGTAATAGGGGTCGCGTTCCACCTCGGTGGCGATGCGGTCCATCGTGGCGACCGCCTCGGCCGGGTAGGCGCCCGAGGCCGACTCGGCCGACAGCATGATCGCGTCGGCGCCTTCGAAGACGGCGGTGGCGACGTCGGAAACTTCGGCGCGGGTCGGCGTCGGCGCGCTGATCATCGATTCCAGCATCTGCGTCGCTACGACCACCGGCTTGCCGGCGCGGCGGGCGGCGCGGGTGATCTGCTTCTGGATGCCGGGCACGCGTTCGAGCGGCATCTCGACGCCGAGGTCGCCGCGGGCGACCATCAGCGCGTCGCTGGCGACAATGATCTCGGTCAGCCGCTCGACCGCCTGCGGCTTCTCGATCTTGGCGAGGATGCCGGCGCGGCCCTTGACGATCTCGCGCACCTCGAGCACGTCCTCGGGCCGCTGGATGAACGACAGCGCGATCCAGTCGACGCCGGCGGCGAGCGCCGCGTCGAGGTCGAGGCGATCCTTCGGCGTCAGCGCCTTGGTGTCGATAGTCGTATCGGGAACGCTGACGCCTTTGCGGTTGGACAGCACGGTGCCGACCTCGACGGTGGCGAGCGCGCTGGTCGGCGTGCAGGCGACAACGCGCAGGCGCACCTTGCCGTCGTCGAGCAGCAGGCGGTGGCCGGGCTTGAGGGCGCCGAGGATTTCGGGGTGGGGCAGCTCGACGCGCTCGGCGGTGCCGGGCGTCGGGTCGGAGTCCAGCGTGAACATCTGGCCGGGGGTGAGGATCACCGAGCGATCGGCGAAGGCGCCGATGCGCAGCTTCGGTCCCTGCAGGTCGGCAAGGATGCCGATCGGGCGGCCGTTCTCGCTCTCGACCTCACGGATGGTGCCGACCAGGCGGCGCATCATCTCATGGTCGGTGTGACTCATGTTGATGCGGAAAACGTCGGCGCCGGCGCGGAACAGGTTGTTGATCGTCGCCTTATCGGACGACGAGGGGCCAAGCGTCGCCAGAATCTTTACCTTGCGCGTACGTCGCATCAGCCGCCCGTTCCCGTGCTGGCGCTGCTCTGACCGGGTTCGGTCAGTTGCACGGTCCAGCTCTTCTGTTCCCCGGTGTCGACTTCGAAGAAGCCGGAGCGCTCATAGCCGCGCGCCACGCAATCCTCGATGCCGCGGATCGTGAACATCTTGTCGCGCGTGCACATAGCGGCTTTGCCACCCCAAACGCCACCCTGATCATAGTCCACGGCGTAGATGTAATAGAAGCGCGACACGAGCGCACCGGCGACCAGGGTCTCGCAGCTATCCTTGCCGACGTTCCACCAGCCTTCGGTGATCCACTGGTTGTTCTCCTTATAGCCGATGGCGACGCCGACGCGGCTGATCGTGCGATTGCACAGGCGCAGGCCGCGGGCCGAGGCGTCCGACTGGCCGCCGGACACGCCTACCGTGTCGCTGGTGCCGGAGAGCAGCCGCGCCTGGGCCTGGTCCTTGCCGCCGGAAGCCTGCAGCCACCAGAAGACCAGCGCGCCGAGGATGACGACGATGCCGACGGCGCCGATGACGACCGCCTGCCGGTACCATGATGCTTGGGTGATCGGTCGCCTGGCCACGGAACGGGGATACTTCCAATCGCTTTCCGGTTGAAACGGCGCAGCAAACGGCCGGCACCCTTATGACGCGGCAGCCGCGCCCTCGTCAACGCGAGGGGCACGGCCGCGCCGTCCGTTCTCCAGTCGCCGGGGAAGGCGGCGGCATCATGGCTTGGCGCACCGGGCGCCGATGATACAGTCAGCCGCGATGGAGCAGGGGGCGAGCGGGGCGATGGAACGGGCGGGGGAGACGTACCCGGCGTTCACCGTCGTCGAAGGCGATCCGGCGTCGGGGTTGCTGCTCCTCTGCGATCACGCCGAGAACCGGCTGCCGCCGGAATACGGCGACCTCGGCCTGCCGGCCGGCGAATTCCGGCGCCACATCGCCTACGATCCCGGCGCCGCGGCGGTGACACGCGGGCTGGCGGCGGCGCTCGGCGTGCCGGCGGTGCTATCGACCTTCTCGCGCCTGCTCATCGATCCGAACCGCGGCGACGACGATCCGACCCTGATCATGCGGCTCTCCGACGGCGCCGTCGTGCCGGGCAACGCCGGCGTCGATGAGGCCGAGCGCCAGCGCCGCATCGCGCGCTTCCACCGGCCGTATCATGCGGCGATCGAGGCGGCGATCGACCGGGCTATGGCGAGCGGCGTCGTGCCGGCGCTTTTCTCGGTCCACTCGTTCACGCCGGTGTGGCGGGGTGTGCCGCGGCCGTGGCAGGTGGGCATCCTGTGGGACCTCGATCCGCGCCTGGCGGTTCCGTTCATCGATGCGCTGCGCGCCGACCCCGGGCTCATCGTCGGCGACAACGAGCCCTACGCCGGCGCGCTCGGCGGCGACACGATGTACCGCCATGCGACGCAGCGGGGCCTCGCGCATGCGCTGATCGAGGTGCGCCAGGACCTCATCGCGGACGATGCCGGCGTGGCGGACTGGACGGCGCGGCTGGCGGCGATTCTGGCGATCCTCAACCGCGACCCGGCAATTCACAAAGTCCAGCATTTCGGCTCGAAATCCGACTGATTTTCGCTGGCGGTGGAACCGGTGGAGAAGCCCGGCGCGCGCTTGACCCTCGGGGGTGCGAGGGGCTTCAAACGGTCCATTGCAGCCAGCGCATTTTCACGAGGTTCCGATGGACGCCGCCGTCAACAACAATCCCGCTTCCTTCGCCAAGGACCAGCTCCGCTCGATCGTCGAGCGCATCGAGCGGCTGGAGGAAGAGAAGGCAGCGCTGTCGGAGGACATCAAGGAAGTCTACGCCGAGGCCAAGGGCAACGGCTTCGACACCAAGATTCTCCGCACCGTCGTGCGCCTCAGGAAACAGGACTCCAGCGAGCGCGCCGAGCAGGAGGCGCTGCTTGATCTCTACATGCACGCGCTGGGCATGGTGGTCGCCGAGGCGGCGGAGTAGGTCCCACCCACCCCGCTCATCCCCGCGAAAGCGGGGATCTGCATAGAGGGCGCACAGTCCGCGCGTCCCAAGCCACACCGATTTCGCGCATGCTTGGATCCCCGCTTTCGTGGGGATGAGCGGAGGGGGTGAGGAAGGAAGCGGAGTGCCTTACCGGATCGAAGCGATCAGCGGCTCGGCCTCGAGATCGACCATCTTCGGCTGCTGGACGAGTGCGCCCGAGAAGCGGTCGGTGCGGAGGTCGGTATAGGCCGTCCGCGAGAAGCCGGCGCCGAAGGTCACGGCCGGCTTGTCGAACAGGCCCGGCGTCTGGCCGAAGTCGGGCATGGTGAGCAGGGCGTAACCCTTCTGGCGGGTCGATTGCGGCGCCATCCACATGCGCAGGCCCTGCGTGTCGAGCGAGGTCATGGTCAGGTCGGGAGCGTCCATGCGCGGGCGGGCAACCGGGCGGATCGCGGCGACGCGCACGCCGACATCGTCCGGACGCGGGCGAAGCTGGGGCAGGGGCACGCCGCCGAAGGCGCTGGCGACCTTCGGGCGGACGGCGCCGGTAAGCGGCATCGGCTCGGCTTCGGCGTAGGCCATGACGCGCGGCACCGTCGGCACCGGCGCGTTGCTCGAACGCAGCACGGCGGTGGTGATAGCCTCGGCGCGCAGCGGACGGCTCACGTCGATGGTGGCGACGACCGCGGTCGGCGGGATCGGCAGCGAGGCGCCGCGGCGAAGCTGGTCACGCTCGGCCATCGCCTTGGCGAGCGCGGCGGGCACCGCCGGCGACGACCAGTCCTGCGGCGAGCCGAAGTCGAATTCGGGGTTCAGCGTGTTGGCGCGCGGCGCGAGCGCCGCGAGCGCGACGAAGGTCGGCTTTGCCGTCTCGACCGGCGCCGGGGCGGCGGCCGCAGCGGCGATAATGACCGGCGCGATGGCGTCGCGGCGCGGGGCGAGGCGCGGCAGCGGGATCGCCGTGGTGCCGTAGGCGGCAGCGGCGACCGCGACAGCCTTGCGGACCGGAGCGGCGGGGGCCGCATCGTCGATACTGTCGTCCTCGTCATCCGCCGCGTCGGCGGAGGCGAGCTGGATCGGCGCGGCGTTGGCGACCGGGTTCTTGACCGGCTTGGCTGCCTCGGCGGTGGCGACGGCGAAGGTCGCGACGGCGCCGCCGGCGGCCTTGCGCGCCTTGTACTCGGCGAGCGCCTCGGCGTAGCCCGGCAGCGGCTTGCCATCGGCGGGAATGTAGAGGGTGCGGCCGTTCGGGAAGATCTGCACGAGCTGCTGGCGCGTCATGCGCGGCCAGTGGCGCACCGAGCCGGTGTCCATGTGGACGAAGGGCGAGCCCGAAGTCGGGTAGAAGCCGACGCCGCCGGTCTGCATCTGCAGGCCGATCTGGCGGAGCTTGGCCAGGGGCACGTCGGGGATGAAGAAATCCATCGCCTTGCCCTGCATGTGCAGGCTGTTCTCGGCGACGCCCTTCGAACGGCGGCGGAGCATGCCGTTGGTTTCCGGCGAGCGGAAGCCGCACACGACGTGGATGAAGTCCTGCGAGCCCGACGCGCGGTAGACCTGATAGATCAGGTCGAACAGGTGCGGGTCCATGTTGGTCGGGCGATCCTTCCGCCAGTCGCGGAGGAATTCGTTCAGCGCCTGCAAGCCGGCGCGATCGTAGACGCCGCCACGCTTGAAGACGAACGTGCCCTTTTCCTGGGTATGGATGTTGTAGAGCTTGAGGGAGAGGACTTCGGGGGTCGCGTCGGTGTGGACGACGGCAAAACTGGCAAGGGCGAGGCCGAGGGCGAGGCTTATGGCGCGCGATTTCAGGCGGCCCGCAAACGAGCGCCCCCTACGCCATCCCTGGTGAAGTCCCCCGAGCAATATACCCGCCGTCCCCTAACCCGAACCGCCCACGCCCACAGGAACCCGTATTGTCGGAGCGCTAGGTTAACGCTCCTTTACCAACTCCCTACGCCCGCCGCAGCGCGCTCCCCTGCCTTAAATATCAGGGAGACCGCCGAATAAGGACGGATGATGGCAAATAGAAGGCTGATTCGGGAAGCGATTTTCTCAATAAGGTCCGGGAGCTATTCGGGTTTCCACCGAATCTTCCGGCCTTTCCTGCGCCTTTGAGGGATTAACCAAGCCCTCAAAGACCCATCATCTGCTTCATGTGCTTGTCGTGGCCGTAGACGTCGTTGCGCATCTGGAGCGTGCCGGCGTCGTCGATCCAGGCCGTGAAGTACGTGATGTTGACCGGGATGTGGTGGGTGAGGGCGACCGAGGTTTCCTTGCCGCCGACCAGCGACTTCAACTGCGAAACCGAGACGTTCGGGTCGTCCTGGAGGAGGGCGGCGGCGAAGTCCCACGGGTTCTGCACGCGCATGCAGCCGTGGCTCAGCGCGCGGTAGTCGCGGGCAAAGAAGCTCTTCGACGGCGTGTCGTGCAGGTAGACGGCGTAGGGGTTCGGGAACAGGAACTTGATCGAGCCCAGGGCATTGTCGTCGCCCGGCGGCTGCTTGATCTGGACGCGGCGCATGTCGATCGTCGACCAGTCGATCTGGGTCGGGTCGACCGGCCGGAAGCTGCCGTCGAGATTGGCGAACACCTGGTAGCCGCGAAGCGCGCCGCCACCGCCGGCCTGCAGCTTGGGCAGCATCTCCTTGACCGCGATCGAGGCCGGGACGTTCCAGGTCGGGTTGACCACGGCCGTCTCGATCTCGTCGGAGAACACGGGCGTCTGCTTGTCGGTCTGGCCGACAACGATGCGCGTCGTGTAGCTGATCTTGCCGCCGCGGTAGATGTCGAGGTTGAAGTTCGGGATGTTCACGCGGACGTAGAACGGCCCGAGATCCTCCGGCATCCAGCGCCAGCGCTCCATGTTGACCAGAATGGTCGAAACCGGATCGGGCGGCGGCGTGTTCATCGCGGCGACCGTGCCCTTGCCGGCGGCGCCATCGGCCTTGATGCCCTTCGAGGTCTGGAAAGCCTTCACCGCCTCGACGACCGACTTGTCGTAAAGCTGGAGATCGTCGGTCGGGTCGGTCACCTTGAGGCGGGCGCGCAGGATGACGACGCGCGGATCCTTGACGCCAAGCTTCAACGTGGCGCCGTCCGGCACCTGGATCGGAATGTCGAGCGGCTGGTTGCGGACCTGATCGAGCTCTGCCTTCAGCGCCGCGAATTCCACGTGCTTGGGATCGTACGCCGTGAACGTCGCGAGCGGATCGGCAGCGGCCGTCATCGTCGTCAGCACGGCGAGCGGGTCGAGCAGGTGCGGGGCGTAGTCGAAGTTTTCGCTGACCGCGCCGGGATCGAGCTGGCCTGAGTGCAGGTGGCGGGCGTAGGTGACGATGGCGTCGGAAAGCTGCACGTCGGCTGCGGCGAGCTTGTCGGCCGGGGCCGGCTGCGCAGCACCCAACTGCATCATCGGCAGATTGTAGTTCGCCGGGTCGAGGCCTTCGCCGGCGGCCTGCCGGATAGCGGCAATGATCGACAGCGCCTGCGGCGTCAGCTTGCCGCCGGCAGTCCACAGCGAGGTGAAGCCGCGCTCGGCGTAGAACTCGGCCACAGCCGCCGCATCGCGCTTGTCGAGGAAGCTGCCCTGCGTGCCGGCGCTGACCAGCGCGGCGCGAATCGCTGCCGTCTCCGGGTCGAGGATGCTGTCGTAGATCGGGAACTGGGAGGCGAGCAGAACGTCAGGCGCGGCCGGCTTGGGCTTGGCGACCGCGACGGCGGCGGGCTTCGGTTTGGCGAGCGCAGGCTTCGGCAGGCCGAGGATCGGTGCGGCGGGGCGGGGCGGATCGAGCGGCGCCGCCGAGGCAGCGGCGATCGCCATCACCGAGACGCCCGCGAGGGCTACGGAAAGTGCGCGGAGAATCATAGCGGCGTGCCCTCGAAATTTGGGTCGCGGGATGGTCGGCGATTTTCGTGAAAAGAGGGCAAAGACTGCCCCAATTCAAGCAGGAAAGCCGAGCTTCAAGCGGAATTGACCGGCTACTCGGCCGCAATTCCCGCGACTGTGTCAGAAATGCCAAGCTCTTTCAGCTTGCGGTAAAGGGTCGAGCGGCCAATGCCCAGTCGGCGCGCCACCAGCGTCATCCGCCCGGCGTAGCGCTCCAGCGCCAGCTTGATCATCTGGGCCTCGATTTCGGCGAGCGGACGGACCTCGCCGTCGGCGCCGATGGCGGTGAGCTGGCCGGTGAGCGACGGCGAATCGGTGAGCGGGGGCAGGCCGAAATCGAGTTCGACTTCTTCCACCGGATCGGACGATGCCTTCGGGGGCGGCGCCGGATCGCGCGCGGCTTCCGCGGCCCACGCGTTGCCATCGACGTGGGCGGCGATCTGCGGGAATTCGTCCGGCGTCAGCACCGGCTCGTCCGCGAGCACGACGGCGCGGAAGACTGCGTTCTCCAACTGGCGGACGTTGCCCGGCCAATCGTAGCGCGACAGCATCGTGAGGGCGGCGGCATTGACGCCGCGGATGAACGATTTGCCTTCCTCGGCGGCGAAGCGCGCCGTGAAGTGGCGGACCAGCGCCGGGATGTCGTCGCGGCGCTCGCGCAGCGGCGGCACGCGGATCGGGAAGACGTTGAGCCGGTAGTAGAGGTCTTCGCGGAATTTCCCGGCCTTGACCAGATCGATCAGGTTCTGGTTGGTCGCCGAGATGAGGCGGAAGTCGACGCGCACAGGCCGGCGCGAACCGACCGGATCGATCTCGCCGTCCTGCAGGGCGCGGAGCAGCTTGACCTGGATATCGAGCGGCAGTTCGCCGACCTCGTCGAGGAACAGCGTGCCGCCGTGGGCCTCGCGGAACTTGCCGGTGTGCTTGTCGGCGGCGCCGGTGAAGGCGCCTTTCTCGTGGCCGAACAGGATGCTCTCGACCAGATTGTCGGGGATGGCGCCGCAGTTGACGGTGACGAACGGCTTCGACTTGCGGTCGCCGGCGCCCTGGATGGCGCGGGCGATCAGCTCCTTGCCGACGCCCGACTCGCCTTCGATGAGGATCGGGATCTGCGAGGCGGCGCCGCGCTGGCCGAGGCGGATGACGCGCTCCATCGCCGGGCTGTGTGTCAGGATATCGCGGAACGTGAGGGTGCCGGTCTGCACGCGCTTCATGCGCGCGATCTCGCCTTCAAGCGCGCCGAGCTTCAGCGCGTTCTCGACGGAGACCTGCAGCCGCTCCGGCGAAGCGGGCTTCACCACGAAATCGACGGCACCGGCGCGCATGGCGCTGACCACGGTCTCGATGCCGCCGTGCGCGGTCTGCACGATGACCGGGATCGTGCGATCCATCTCGCGAAGCTTGGCGAGCACGGCCATGCCGTTCACGTCGGGCATGACGAGATCAAGGATGACCAGCGCGATCGCCTCGCCTTCCTGGCGCGACAGGAGATCGAGCGCGGCGGTGCCGCCATCGACGGCGATGGCCTGGTGGCCCATGCGCTCGACGGCCGAGGAAAGCAGACGCCGCTGGATGGGATCGTCGTCGGCGATGAGAATTTGCGTGGGCATCAGCGCGGAGGCGTCCCGGAGCGGCACATGTGACGGCGATACTCTGGGCCGCCAGTTAATCGGCGCTTAACCCGGCGGGCTTGTCCCCAACCAATTCGGGACTGTTGCGCGGCGACCACTCTCCTATGCGCGGACTTGCGGCATGCCGCCATCGCGCCGTATTGGAACGGTTAACGTCCACACCCCGAAAACAACGGGCGGATATAGCTGCGATATCCGCTCGCTTAACGCTCGAGTCTTTATCCCATGGCCACGACCAACACCGCCGTCGATCTCGGCCCGCTGCCGGAGTGGAACCTCGACGATCTCTACGTCGGGCTCGAAGACCCGGCGCTGGTCCGCGACCTGAAGCTTGCAGAGACGCGCTCACAGGATTTTGAGACGCGGTTCAAGGGCAAGCTGGTGCAGGCGGCTTCGGGTGGCGGTGCCGGGAAGGCGCTGTCCGAGGCGGTGGTCGCCTACGAGGAGCTCGAGGAGCTGCTCGGGCGGATCGTTTCGTTCGCCGGGCTGGTGCATGCCGGCGACACGAGCGACCCGAAGCGATCCAAGTTTTACGGCGACGTGCAGGAGAAGATCACGCTCGCCTCTTCGCATCTCTTGTTCTTCGCGCTGGAGCTCAACCGCATTCCCGACGACCAGCTTGCCGCCGCGCTGAAGGATCCGGCGCTCGGCCACTACAAGCCGTGGATCGACGACGTGCGCGCCGAGAAGCCATACCAGCTCGAGGACCGCGTCGAGCTTCTCTTCCACGAGAAATCGGTGACGGCGCGCGGCGCGTGGAACCGGCTGTTCGACGACACGATGGCGGCCTTGCGCTTCACCATCGGCGGCAAGGAACTGGCGATCGAGCCGATGCTCAATCTTCTGCAGGACGTCGATGGCGCCAAGCGTAAAGCGGCGGCCGAGGCGCTGGGCGATACGTTCAAGAAGAACATTCGCCTCTTCGCGCACGTCACCAACACGCTCGCCAAGGACAAGGAAATCTCCGACCGCTGGCGCGGCTTCAAGGACGTTGCGGCGGCGCGGCATCTTTCGAACCGCGTCGAGCCGGAGGTGGTCGATGCACTGGTCGCGGCGGTGCAGGCGGCGTATCCGCGCCTGTCGCACCGCTACTACAAGCTCAAGGCCAAGTGGTTCGGGCGCGACAGCCTCGACTATTGGGACCGCAACGCGCCGCTGCCCGACGTGGCGAGCGAGACCATCCCTTTCGCCGAGGCCCGCGCCACCGTGCTCGATGCCTACGGCCAGTTCGCACCGGAGATGGCGACCATCGCCGCGCGCTTCTTCGACGAGCGCTGGATCGATGCGCCGGTCCGCCCGGGCAAGGCGCCGGGTGCCTTTGCCCATCCGACGGTGCCGTCGGCGCATCCGTACGTGCTGCTCAACTACCAGGGCAAGACACGCGATGTGATGACGCTGGCGCACGAGCTCGGCCACGGCGTCCATCAGGTGCTCGCCGCCGACCAGGGCGCGCTGATGGCCTCGACGCCGCTGACGCTTGCCGAGACGGCGAGCGTGTTCGGCGAGATGCTCACCTTCCGTGCGCTGCTCAAGGAGACGACGGACAGGTCCGAGCGGCGCGCGATGATCGCCGCCAAGGTCGAGGACATGATCAATACGGTCGTGCGGCAGATCGCGTTCTATTCCTTCGAGCGCAAGCTGCACATCGAGCGGCGGGAAGGGGAACTGACGTCGGAGCGCATCGGCGAGATCTGGATGGGCGTGCAGTCGGAGAGTCTCGGTCCGGCGATCAAGCTGCATCCCGGCTACGAGACGTTCTGGAGCTACATCCCGCACTTCATCCACTCGCCGTTCTACGTCTACGCGTACGCCTTCGGCGACTGTCTGGTGAACTCGCTCTATGCCGTCTACGAGGAAGCGGCCTCCGGCTTCCAGGAGAAATATTTCGCGATGCTCAAGGCCGGCGGCACGAAGCATCACAAGGAGCTGCTGGCGCCGTTCGGACTCGATGCCACCGATCCGGGATTCTGGGATCGCGGGCTCGGCGTCATCGAGCGGCTGATCGTCGAGCTCGAGACGATGGAGGGCGACCCGCCGGTCGGCTGAACGAGGGCCGATTTCTTCTTGTGCGAGGGTTGCGGGTCACTACATCACTCGCGTCCCGCTGGAGGGGATACGGAAATGCGCTTCGTCTTCTTCGTGCTTCTCATCCTGCTGATCGCGCAGATCGGCTTCTGGCACACGCTGTTCGCCGTGCTCGGCGCGGTGCTGATGTTCGTACTGTTCATCCCGCTGCTGCTGGTCGTCGTGCTGCTCGGCGGGATTCTCGTGCTGGCGGGAATGCGGTAGGCGTTTTACATTCTGTATAACGCGTGTTATACGGAATGTATAACGGAGACGTGTCATGAACGAGAAAGTCAGTGACGTCGAGATTGCCGGAGCGGTTGTGCAGGTCCGGAAGATCGGGAATTCGGTAGGCGTTATCTTGCCGAAGGAAATCCTGGCCCGCCTGAAGCTCCAAGTCGGCGACAAGCTCCATGTCATCGAACAGACCGAGCGCGGCCTGAAGCTCAGTCCATACGATCCGGTGCACGCGAAGGGCATGGAGATCGCCCGGCGTGCTTTCAGCCGGTACGCCGACACCTTCAAAGCGCTCGCGAAATGATCGAGCCTGTTTGGCTCGATATCGACCTCGCGCTTGACGTCCACACCGAGCAACTGGCGCTATTTGGCGGCGCCGATGGCCTTCGTGACCGCGGATTGCTGGAGTCGGCCCTCGCAAGGCCGATCAACAAACACGCTTATGGTTCGGAGGATCTGGCTGAGCTTGCTGCCGCATACGGCTTCGGGATTGCGCGAAATCATCCGTTTGTTGATGGCAACAAGCGCGTCGCTTTCGCATCGATCATCGTTTTTCTTGGGCTGAACGGAATCGACTTCGACGTACCCTCGGCTGTGGCCACCGCCATGATTCTCGACCTCGCCGCCGGCAGCGTGTCCGAGGAAGGCCTGACACGCTGGATACGCGACAATCTGCCGAAAACTTAAGCGTGCCGCGACCTTAGGCCATTGTTGCCCGGGGGCCGCCGTTTGCTATAAAGCGGCGGCTTTTCCGGGCGAAGGAACGAGATTCTATGGCTGATCACGCGCAAAGCGCCGTCGAGCTGGGCGGCATCGTCGATGTCGCGGACCACGAGCGGACCTACCGCGGCTTCCTCACGCTCACCAAGTGGGGAACCATCGTCGTCGCGGTCATCGTGGCGTTCCTGTTCGCCGTCGCCTTCTAGCGCCCGTCCGGCGGTTCGCCGCCGGCTTTCGAGGACCTGTCCATGAAGATCGCCGTCCCGGCGGAACACGACGAGCCGCGCGTTGCCGCGACGCCGGAGACCGTGAAGAAATTCGCGGCCCTCGGCGCCACGGTCACGGTTGAAACCGGCGCCGGCACGAAGTCGCGCATCACCGACGCCGACTACCAGGCAGCCGGCGCAACGATTGCGCCCGATGCGGCGACCGCCGTGCTCGACGCCGACATCGTGCTGAAGGTGCGCCGCCCGAGCGAGTCCGAGGTGCGCGCCTACAAGCCCGGCGCGCTGGTTTTCGCGACCATGGATCCGTACGGCCACGAGGCGGAGATCCGCGCGATCGCGGCCGCCAACGTCGCGGCCTTCGCGATGGAGCTGATGCCGCGCATCACGCGCGCCCAGTCGATGGACGTGCTGTCGTCGCAGGCCAATCTTGCCGGCTATCAGGCAGTGGTCGATGCCGCGTCGGAATACGGCCGCGCGCTGCCGATGATGATGACGGCGGCGGGCACGGTGCCGGCGGCGAAGGTCTTCGTCATGGGCGTCGGCGTCGCGGGACTCCAAGCGATCGCCACCGCGCGGCGCCTCGGCGCTGTCGTCACGGCGACCGACGTGCGGCCGGCGACCAAGGAGCAGGTGGAGAGCCTCGGCGCCAAGTTCCTCGCGGTCGAGGACGATGAATTCAAGAATGCGCAGACCGCCGGCGGTTACGCCAAGCCGATGTCGGCGGAGTATCAGGCGAAGCAGGCGGTGCTCACCGCCGAGCACATCAAGAAGCAGGACATCGTCATCACGACGGCGCTGATTCCGGGGCGTCCGGCGCCGCGGCTGGTCACTGCCGCCATGGTCGCGTCGATGCGTCCGGGCTCGGTGCTGGTCGATCTCGCGGTCGAGCGCGGCGGCAACGTCGAGGGCGCCAGGCCCGGCGAGGTCGTCGAGACCAACGGCGTCAAGATCGTCGGCTACCTCAACGTGCCGGGCCGGATTGCGGCCTCGGCGTCGGCGCTATACGCGCGCAACCTCTACACGTTCGTCGAGACGCTGATCGACAAGACGACCAAGACGCTCGCCGTCAAATGGGACGACGAACTGGTCAAGGCGACCGACCTCACGCGCGACGGCAAGGTCGTCCACCCCGCGTTTTCCGGTGAAGGGAAGCCCGCATGAACGAGACGCTGACGCCCGATCAGGCCGCCGTCGCCGCCGAGGGCGCGCGCCAGGCAGCGCAGAGCGCCGTAGAGGCGGCGAATGCCGCGGCGGCATCCGCCGCGCAGGCGCAGAACTATGCCGACCAGCTTGCGGATGCGGCCGGCGTCGCCGTGCACAACGCGACCGGCGGCCTGATCGATCCGTTCGTCTTCCGCCTCGCCATCTTCGTGCTGGCGATCTTCGTCGGCTACTACGTCGTCTGGTCGGTGACGCCGGCGCTGCATACGCCGCTGATGTCGGTGACCAACGCCATCTCATCGGTCATCGTGGTCGGCGCGCTGCTCGCCGTGTCGGTGCAACTGGTCGAAGGCGCGGGCGCCGGGCACTGGTGGGCGCGCAGCTTCGGCTTCGTCGCGCTCATCCTCGCGTCGGTGAATATCTTCGGCGGCTTCCTCGTCACCCAGCGCATGCTGGCGATGTACAAGAAGAAGGCGCCGGCACCGGCGAAGTCGGCCTCGTGATGGGCGCTGCGGTGTTTGAAATCGTAACCGGCGTCGCCTTTGCGGCCGTACTCTACGTCGGCCTGTTCGCGCGCAAGGCCATCGCGCCGTTCGGCGGGCGGCTGCAGGCGTTCGGTATCCTGCTCATCGCTGCCGGCGCGTTCTGTGTCTACGAGGGCCTCGACACGCGCGACGACACCTTCCTGACCATCGGCGCGGCCGCCTTCGCGGTCGCCGCCATCTTCATTGCAGTCGGCCTCGGCATGCGCGCCCGGCAAGCCGCGCGGACGGAGCTGACCCAATGATCAACGCCAACTTCGCGGCCGTTCTCTACCTCGTCTCCGGCGTCCTGTTCATCCAGGCGCTGCGCGGCCTGTCGAATCCGGAATCCTCGCGGCAGGGCAACTACCTCGGCATCGCCGGCATGGTGATCGCGGTGCTGACCACGCTCGCGGTCGCGGCGCCCGGCTGGGCAAGCTTCGGCCTGATCGTGCTTGCCGTCGCCATCGGCGGCGGCATCGGCGCGTTCATCGCGCGTTCCATTGCCATGACGGCCATGCCGCAACTGATCGCGGCGTTCCACTCGCTGGTCGGTCTCGCGGCGGTGATGGTGGCGGCGGCGGCGCTCTACGCGCCGGAAGCCTTCGGCATCGCGGAAGCTGGCGGCGGCATCCATGGCCAGAGCCTGATCGAGATGTCGCTCGGCGTCGCCATCGGCGCGCTGACCTTCACCGGCTCGATCATCGCGTTCCTCAAGCTCGACGGGCGCATGTCGGGCAAGCCGATCCTTTTGCCCAACCGCCACCTCATCAATATCGGGCTCGGCGTCGCGCTGGCGGTGTTCATCATCGTCTTCTTCTTCACGCAGTCGGCCGTCGTCTTCTGGCTGGTGACGATCATCGCGCTGGTGCTGGGCGTACTGCTCATCGTGCCGATCGGCGGCGCCGACATGCCGGTGGTCATCTCGATGCTCAACTCGTACTCGGGCTGGGCGGCGGCGGGCATCGGCTTCACGCTCGGCAACACGGCGCTGATCATCACCGGCGCGCTGGTCGGTTCGTCGGGCGCGATCCTGTCATACATCATGTGCAAGGGCATGAACCGGAGCTTCATCTCGGTCATCCTCGGCGGCTTCGGCGGCGAGACCGCGGCTGCGGCCGAGGGCGGCGAGCAGAAGCCGGTGAAGCTCGGCTCGGCCGAGGACGCCGCCTACATCATGAAGAACGCGCAGAAGGTCATCATCGTGCCGGGCTACGGCATGGCGGTGGCGCAGGCGCAGCATGCGCTTCGCGAGATGGCCGACAAGCTCAAGGCCGCGGGCGTCGAGGTGAAGTACGCGATCCATCCGGTCGCCGGCCGCATGCCGGGCCACATGAACGTGCTGCTCGCCGAGGCGAACGTTCCCTACGACGAGGTCTTCGAACTGGAAGACATCAACTCGGAGTTCGCGCAGGCCGACGTCGCCTACGTCATCGGCGCCAACGACGTGACCAACCCGGCGGCGGAGGACGACAAGACCTCGCCGATCTACGGCATGCCGGTGCTGCAGGTGTGGAAGGCGGGCACGGTGATGTTCGTGAAGCGGTCGCTGGCGTCCGGCTACGCCGGCATCGACAACCCGCTGTTCTATCGCGACAACACGATGATGCTACTCGGCGACGCCAAGAAGATGACTGAGGGCATCGTCAAGGCATTGTAATTTCTGTCGCTGTGGCACGGGCGTCGCGGCGGCCAGATTTTTACTTCGAACAGGCGATTCTCACGCGCCGGCGACTGCCAGCGTGACGGCGTTGCCCTATCATTGCGTTGCGGCATAAGTGTGTGAGTTCGAGCGTTCACAATGAAACGCGTCGCTTTGTTTGCCGTCGGAGCAGCTCTATTTTCCGCGCCCGCTGCCGCGGATCAGCCTGTCTATCAGTGGTCCGGTCTCTACGTCGGCGGACAAGCCGGCTACGCGATGGTCAACGGCAGGTGGCCGGACATCATCTATTCCGACGGGATTACGCAGAACTTCGGTGCGGAAGGCTTCGGCGGTGGGGTCTTTGCCGGCTACAACCATGTAGGCGGCAACTGGCTTATCGGCGGCGAGGCCGAGGCCAATGTTTCCGATCTCGAGCAACAATTCGGCAGCAGCAGCCTCGGCCCGCTCTATTTGCAGGACTGGTCGGCGGGCGCGCGCCTTCGCCTCGGTTTCCTCGCGTCGCTGTCTTCGCTATTTTACGCCAGTGTCGGTGCGACGGTTGCGCACTTCGACTACACCAAAGGCGTCTACAGCTATCCGAAGCCGGACACCATGCCGGAAACCTATTACGGCAGCCTCGACCAAGTACTGACCGGGCTACAACTGGGCGCAGGCATCGAGGCGTTTGTCACGCCGCAGCTCAGCGTGCGGGTGGAGGCCGATTTCACGCACTACTCCGATGGAATTATCCACTACTACAAACGGCCCGAAGACTCATCAACGTACGCCGACACACCGTTTCGCCTCAGCCCTGATACGCTGGTAGCTCGCGTGGGCGTTGCCTATCATCCCGGCTGGCTGGGCCAGTCGCAGACGGGCACGGAGCAGCCGATCCGGCAGTCGTGGCAGGGCTTCTACGCTGGCGCAGACTCCGGCGTGTCGATGCTCAATTCGTTCGAGGACTTCGATCCACGAGTCCACGCGCCCCTGCGGCCCTACTATACGTTCGTGAACGGAGCGGTGATGGGCGGGGCGCATGCCGGGTACAACTGGCAGAGCGGTCGGCTTGTTGCAGGCGTTGAAGTGAGCGGCGAAGGTCCGTTGTCCGAACTCGGCACTGGCAGCGGCGAGCGTGAGACCTGGTCGGCAGCGGTCAGAGGGCGCCTCGGCATCGTGACGGCGGATAATGTGCTCTTCTATGGGGCGCTTGGCTGGGCCGTTGGAGGCTTCGACTACAGCGGGCTCTTCCCCTCTTCGTCCGGCTTTCCGAACTATCTGGGCAATATTTTCACCAAACAGGGCATCCAGATCGGCGCCGGCACCGAGGCTTTCCTCTCGCCGCACCTCAGCGCCAGCGTCGAAGGCGTCTATACCGTTTATGGCTCTCAGGACATCTACCTGGAAGGCTCGGTGCCGCCGTATCCGAATATCGTCGTGACGCCACATACGCTGGAAGGTCGCGTGGGCGTCGCCTACCACTTCAATTGAGGTAGCCTGCGCAGGGCCGGCTCGCACCGGCCTCTGTCACGACTGCTGGTCTCGGTCGGCGCCGCTTACCGGTCACTCCGCGGTTCGTCAGCGGCCACCTTGGCTGGGCCGTTCTGAACTCCGTCGAAGACTACGATCCGTCGTATTCCGCGACATACAATCCCTATTGGATCGCGTCGGCGATCAGTACGGTACGCACGTTATCAACTATCACGACGATCCGTACTGGGTCGTCAACCCGCGCACGCTGGAGGCCCGGGTCGGTCTGACCCTGCATCTGAATTGACGGATAGCGGCGGCAGCGCCGCTACCCCTGGCTCAACGCGACGCCGCCGCCTTGCGCAGTGCGGTGCATGCCTTCGCTGGCGGGGGCGTAGCCGGGGTTGAGGTTGGCGGCGTGGGCGAAGGCGGCGAAGGCCTTCTGCGTCTCGCCGAGGCGCTCCAGCGCCAGGCCCTCGTTGGTCCAGCCCTCGAAGGATTGGGCGTCGCGCTTCACCACCTCGTTGAAGTCGTCGAGGGCGGCGCGGTAGTCGCTGGTCGCCAGATACGACATGCCGCGCGCGTTGAACGGCTCGGCGGCGGTCGGCGCCAGCGAGATCGCCTTGGAGAAATCGTCGATCGCCGGCACGTGCTGGCCTTCTGCCTGATAGATCAGGCCGCGGTTGTGGTAGGCGCGCGGGTCGTTGGCGTCGAGCTCGATCGCCTTGTTGAAGTCGGCGAGGGCGAGATCGAACTGCTTGCGCTGGCGGTACATGTTGCCGCGCCCGACGTAGGCGACGGCGTAGCTCGGGTTGATCTGGATCGCCTGGTTGTAGTCGGCGAAGGCGAGATCGTCCTTCTTGAGGTTGCGCTGGACGAGCGCGCGGTTGGCGTAGGCCTGGTAGAAGTCCGGCTTGATCTTGATGGCGGCGTCGAAGTCGGCGATCGCCTCGCGGCTGCGGCCGGCGCGGCCGTAGGCGCTGCCGCGCACGTTGTAGGTCGTGGCGTCGTTCGGGTTCTGCGCGATGACGGCCGACAGCGAGTCGAGATTGACCATCGAGGCGGCGGACGTGTCGATGGCGCCGCTGGCGAGATCGGAGCTCTGGCAACCGGCAAGCGCCAGCGCGGCGGCGAGCACCGCCGCCAGCGCCGTGAGCCGGGGCAGGGAAGAAATGGAAAATGCCGCTTCAGCCATCCGCGTCCTTCGACCTTTTCAAAAGCAATTCAGTCGGGCGGCGTTCGCGCCGCGTCGCAGCATAAGCGAAATAGGTCGAAGCGGGCGAATTTAAGGGCTGCGCCGTCCGAATTCGGAAGCGCCGGCACCGCGACCGCCGCGACCGGGGCCGCCGGCGGCGTGGCGCGGCGCGACTTTCGGCGTCGGCAGCAGGCCCTCACGCTGCAGGCGCTTGCGCGCCAGCTTGCGGGCGCGACGGATGGCTTCGGCCTTTTCGCGGGCGCGCTTCTCGGACGGCTTCTCGTAGTGATCGCGCAGCTTCATCTCGCGAAACAGACCCTCGCGCTGCATCTTCTTCTTGAGGGCCTTCAGCGCCTGATCGACGTTGTTGTCGCGAACGAGTACCTGCAAGCGAGCCGTCCTTCAGCGGGTTGATGTCCACCGGAGGGGCGCGCGGGCGTCCTCCGAGCGGCGGCTGATTTACCAGAATCCGGATTGCCCGTCAAAATGCCGCGGGTGTTGCTTGAGGCGCAGCCCCCTCAGTCGGCTTTGCCGACAGCTCCCCCGTAAACGGAGGAGCACCGGAGGCGAAGCTTACGCTCCTCCTCCCGCGAAGCGTGGTGGAGGGGGCGTCGGCCTAGATTTTTTCCGCGGGACTCAGCCGGTTGACGTGGCCCATCTTGCGACCGGGGCGCGTCTCCGCCTTGCCGTAGAGATGCAGGCGCGCGCCGGGCTCGGCGGCGATCTCGGCCCAGCGGGCGGCGTCGTTGCCGATCAGATTTTCCATCGTCACGTCGGAGTGGCGTTCGATGTCGCCGAGCGGCCAGCCGGCGACGGCGCGGATGTGCTGCTCGAACTGCGAGACGAGACATGCATCCGTGGTCCAGTGGCCGGAGTTGTGGACGCGGGGCGCGATCTCGTTGACCAGCAGCACGCCGCCGGGTGTGGAAAACATCTCGACCGCGAGGATGCCGACGTGATCCAGCGCCTCGCCGATCTTCTCGGCCATGGCGACGGCCTCGGCGGCGATCTCAGGCGTGACGGCGGCGGGGATCGTGGTGGTGGCGAGGATGCCGTTGATGTGGCGGTTCTCGCAGATGTCGTAGGCGCGCATGGCGCCGTCGCGGGTGCGGGCGAGGATGACGGAAATCTCGCGCTCGAAGGTGACGAAAGATTCCAGGATCGCCGGCTGCTCGCCGATCGAGCGCCAGGCGGCGACCAGATCGTCGCCGGAGCGGATGATCGCCTGGCCCTTGCCGTCGTAGCCCATGCGACGCGTCTTGAGCACCGCCGGGCGGCCGGTGCGGGCGAGCGCCGAGTATATGTCCTGCTGCGCGTTGACCGGCGCGAAGGTCGGCACCGCGATGCCGAGCTCGCCCATCAGGCGCTTCTCGTGGAAACGGTCCTGGGCGACTTCGAGGCTGCGCTGGCGCGGGAACACGGCGACGCGCTCGGCGAGGAAGCGCACCGTGGCAACCGGCACGTTTTCGAATTCATACGTGACGACGTCGACGGACTGCGCGAAGGCGGCGAGCGCGGCTTCGTCTTCGTAGGGCGCGACGGTGCGCGCCGCGGCGACGGCGAACGCCGGGCTTTTCGGATCCGGGCAATAGATGTGGCACGAGAGGCCGAGCTCGGCGGCGGCGGTCGCGAGCATCCGGCCGAGCTGGCCGCCGCCGAGGATGCCGATGGTTGCGCCGGGGGCCAGCATCCGTTCCGGGGCGTTCGCCATCAGCGCGGGTCGTCGGTCGGGCGTTCGCCGACGCTCGCCGATTGCGCGGCGCGCCACTTGTCGAGCGCGGCCGCGATTTTCGTATCGTGCAGCGCAAGCACGGCGGCGGCGAGCAGCGCGGCGTTGATCGCGCCGGCGCGGCCGATGGCGAGGGTACCGACGGGAACGCCGGCCGGCATCTGGACGATGGAGTAGAGGCTGTCCTGGCCGCCCAGCGCCTTGGTCTCGATCGGCACGCCGAACACCGGCAGCGGCGTCATCGACGCGACCATGCCGGGGAGATGCGCCGCGCCGCCGGCGCCGGCGATGATGACGGAGTATCCCGCATCGCGCGCGCCCTTGGCGAATTTCACCAGCCGCTCCGGCGTGCGGTGGGCCGAGACGATGCGGTTGTCGTGCCCGATGCCCAACGCATCCAGCGTGTTCGCCGTTTCCTTGAGGATCGACCAGTCGGACTGGCTGCCCATCACGATGGCGACGGGCGCTACCCGGGGGGCCTTCGCCGCCTTGGCGCGGGCAGGGCGAGGCGTCGTCTTCTTGGCCATCAACGATTCGCAATTCAACGGGTTGGGGCGGCGGAGCGCGGGATTATAGGTGCGGGGAGCCCTGCCGCAACCGGATCAGGCAATGATGTCGGGCAGCAGGCGGTCTTCCAGCGCCGAGATGCGGTCCTTCAGCACCAGCTTGCGCTTCTTCATGCGCTGAATCTGGATTGTGTCGGGCCTTACTGATTCCGCCATCGCCAGAATTGCGGCGTCGAGGTCGCGGTGCTCCTGCCGAAGCTCGGCAAGTTCCCGCCGCACCTCGCGTTCTTCCTCGTCGGTAAGCCGCCGCCCGCCTGAACTCATGGCCTGAAATTTCTACCACGCTTGAAGAATACGGGCGCCTTGCCCATGTCAAATTGAGGCCAAAGTTCCGGCTTTGGATAGTGGCCGCCGAAGGTTCGACACGCGGTTTTCGGTGTGTCACAGTAGCAAGTCTAGTCAACAGGGAGGCCCCGCTGATGGCTATGGAAATGCACCTTGCGGAACTTGAGCGTCGCCATCGCACGCTGGAGAAGCAGATCGAGGACGCGATGCACCACCCGGGCATCGACACGCTCGCGCTCACGGAACTCAAGCGCCGCAAACTGTTGCTGAAAGACGAGATCGAGAAGCTGAGGACCGAGTCGGTCCACTAGGCGTCGGGCAGGCGGGCGGCGCTACGCGGCTGCGCGCTTCGGCTCCGAGGCGAACGGACTGAGGCCCAGCCACGCCTGCATCGAATTGGCGACGGCCCGGTCGCCGGTCCACTTGAGATTGCCGGCGGCGGCTTCCTTCCGCACGGTGCTCAGCCCCATCCATATTTCCGTCATTGCGGTTAGCGACGCCTCGACGGTGAGGTCGGGATCGACGCCGGGATCCTCCTGCGTGATCTCGACGTCGCCACGCTCCACGATCAGCCACCAGCGCCGGCGCGCCGGCGTAAGCTCGGGATAGCGGACGTGGATGACGGCCTGCTTCTTGGGCATGTGGCCGGGGTCGACGTTGCGCTTCATGTCGAGCATCAGCAGGAACGGGTCGAGATTCTGCAGCGAGAGATGCTTGCTCATCCAGCGCTGGCCCCAGATGCCGAAGGCCTCGACGACCATGCGCAGATCGCGCCCGGCGTCGGTGAGCTGATAGGAGTTGCGGTCGGCGCCACGCTCGATGATGCCGGCAGCCTCCAGCTCGCGCAGCCGCTTCGACAACAGCGTCGGCGACATGCGCGAGACGCCCTTGCGCAAATCGTTGAAGCGGGTCGAGCCCGCGATCAGCTCGCGGAGCAGCACCACCGTCCAGCGCGAAGATAGGAGCTCAGCCGCCATGGCGACTGGGCAGAACTGACCGTATCCGGCTTGCGCGTTCATGTCGTGCCCTCCACCAAGCCCGGCAGCGTAGCGCTGCAGCCGTGGGGTGTACCAGTACATAAACTGTATCGCCTGTCCGGTACATAAAGTGGAGTTGTGGACGGTCCGGTGTCCGGCGAAGTCTCCGCCATTCGCTCGCGATCAGGCGAGCGGCCAACGACGGAGACGACGCATGACACTCAACCGCTACGTCATCGAGCGCATCATCCCCGGCATCGGCGGCTCCACCGAGGCGCAGTTCTGCGGCATCTCGGAGCAGTCGAACGCGGCGCTCGCCAAGCTGGCGCCCAAGATCCAGTGGGTCGAGACGTTCGTCGCCGGCGACCGCACCTTCTGCGTCTATCTCGCCACCGGCGAGGACATGATCCGCAAGCACGCCGAGATCAGCGGCTTCCCGGCCGACCGCATCATCGAGATCAAGACGATCATCGACCCGACGACTGCGGTCGCGGCCTGACCGCGACTCGATCCGACCTCACCCACGACACGGAGAACGAACATGAGCAGCCTCAAGCATGCATCAGCCTTCGCCGTCTTCTCCCTGATGGCGATCGCCACGGCGTCCGCCGCCGGCAATCCGCTCGCCGACGCCGTGCGAGTCGCCAACGATCGCTTCAAGGACGTGGCGGTCGCGGTCAAGGAAGGCTACGGCCCGATCCCCTGCGCCAGCGGCATCGACGGCGGCGCGATGGGCATCCACTACGTCAGCGGCGATAACCTCAAGGACGGCGTCATCGATATCGCCAAGCCGGAGGCGGTCATGTACGAGCCGACCGCCGACGGCAAACTGAACCTGATCGCGGTCGAGTACATCAGCTTCAAGGGGCCGGCGTCGCTCGACGGACACCTGTTCAGCTTCACCAATGCGCCCAACCGCTACGGTCTCGACCCGTTCTACGAACTGCACGTCTGGGCGTGGAAGCCGAACTCCATGGGCGCGTTCGCCGACATGAACATGGACGTCTCGTGCGATGCGATGCCGCCCAAATAGCCGGGCTTCGCATTTGGCATCAGATCGAAGCAAAGACGATCATCGGCCTGCCTCTGCGGCGCCGGCATGATGGTCGCAAGCGGCCCGGTCCAGCTCCGGGCCGCTTCTTTTCCGCGGCGTGCCAGCGCGGCCCGTATTGTAAAAGCACGCGCGGCGTGGCAACGCGGGCCTGATGTTCCAGCGATTCATCCGGAGCGGGGCGGCGGGCGGCATCGTGCTGATGGCGAGCGCGGCACTGGCGCTCGTCGTCGCCAACTCGCCGCTGGCGTGGGCGTACTTCGCGGCGCTGCGCGCCTACCTCGGTCCGCTCAGCGTCCTTCACTGGATCAACGACGCGCTGATGGCGGTGTTCTTCCTGCTGGTCGGGCTGGAGATCAAACGTGAGCTGGTGGTCGGGCAGCTTGCATCGTGGAAGGCGCGCGCGCTGCCCGGCTTCGCGGCGCTCGGCGGCATGGTCGTGCCGGCGCTGATCTATGTCGCGCTGAACGCGGGCTCGCCGGAGACGCTGCGCGGCTGGGCGATACCGGCGGCGACCGACATCGCTTTCTCGCTCGGCGTACTGGCGCTGCTCGGCGACCGCGTGCCGGCGTCGCTCAAGGTGTTCCTGACGGCGCTGGCGATCCTCGACGACCTCGGCGCGGTGGTCATCATCGCGGTGTTCTACACGGCCGATCTGTCGCTGTTGATGCTCGGTCTCGCGGCACTGGTGCTTGCGGCGCTCGTCGCGCTCAACGTCGCGGGCGTGCGCGCGCTGTGGGCGTATCTCGTGGCGGGCGCGGTGCTCTGGTTCTTCGTCCTGAAATCGGGCGTCCACCCGACCATCGCCGGCGTGCTGCTCGCCGCGACCGTCCCGATCGCCGGCGGCACGCTGGAGAAGCTGGAGCATCTGCTGCAGCGCCGGGTAGCGTTCCTCGTGCTGCCGCTGTTCGGCTTCGCCAATGCCGGCGTGGCACTGGGCGCCTCCGGCCTTGCGGCGCTGGGGCATCCGGTTGCGCTCGGCTCGGCGGTCGGGCTGTTCCTCGGCAAGCAGGTCGGCGTGTTCGGCGGCGCGTACCTGACGATCCGGGCGCGGCTTGCGGCGATGCCGGCCGACGCGACGTGGCGGCAGGTTTACGGCGTGGCGATTCTCTGCGGCATCGGCTTCACGATGAGTCTGTTCATCGGCCTGCTCGCCTTCACCGCCGACACCTACCATGACGCGACCAAGATCGGCGTGCTCGCCGGTTCGGTTGCCTCGGCGATCGTCGGTTGGCTGGTGTTGCGTTTTGCGGGCCGGCGTGCGCCTTAGGCCGACAACGTGCTGCCATCGAAATCGGGAACTGTCATGAAGCTTTACAACGCCAATAGCTCGCCCAATGCGCTGCGTGTTCGCCTGGTGATTTACGAACTCGGCATCGAGATCGAGAAGATCGACATTGACCTCCGCGGCGGCAACCGCACGCCCGAGTACCTGAAGCTCAATCCAAACGCCAAGGTGCCGGTGCTGGTCGACGGCGATCTCGTCCTCTGGGAGTCGCGCGCCATCAATGCCTACCTCGCCGGCAAATTTCCGGAGAAGGGGCTGTATCCCGCCGAGCTCAGGCATCGCGCCATCATCGACCAGTGGTCGTACTGGCAGGCGATCCATCTCGGCCCGGCGATGCAGAGGGTGGCGTTCGAACGGGTGATGAAGGCTGCGTTCGGGCGCGGTGCGCCGGATGAGGCGGTGATCGCCGCCGAGATGAAGAACGTCGACCAGTTCCTCGACGTGCTCGAGGTCGGACTCGGCCACGGCAAGGACTGGATCGCCGGCGCGCTCAGCATCGCCGACTTCGCGATCGCCACGACCTTCAACAATCGCGTCAAGGCGGGCATCTCGCTCGACACGCGGCCGAAGGTGGCGGCGTGGATCGGGCGGATGGAGCAACGGGCGTCGTGGCAGAAGGCGGTCGGCGAAATCCCGCCGCCGCCCACGCCCAAGGCCTGACCTCAGACGTAGGCCGCGATGCTTTCGACGGTGAGGTAGATGCCGAGCAGGAAGAACGCCGCGTAGATGATCTTGTAGAACGGCTCGGCCTCGACCTTCTTCACCAGCCAGACGCCGACGAACGTCGCCGGAATCGAGATCGGCAGCAGCACCGCCGATGCCTTGAGGTTCTCCGTGTCGAACTGGCCGAGGAAGAAGTACGGCACCGTCTTGAACGCGTTGATGATCGCGAAAAGCAGCACGCTCGTGCCGGCGAACACGCGCGGCTCGAGGCGGAGCGGCAGCGTGTAGATCTGGAACGGCGGCCCGCCGGCGTGGCTGACGAACGAGGTGAAGCCGGTGACGATGCTCCAGAAGGTGCCACGCACGGGATCCTGCCCGCGCGGCTCCGGCCGGTGACGGTGGCGGAACCACCAGTTCAGAGCGAAGGCGATCGAGGTGAGGCCGACGATCAGGCGCACCTCCGACTCGGTCACCCATGCGGCCGTCAGCCAGCCGATGAGCACGCCGACGACGGCGCCGGGCAGCATGATCAGCATCGTGCGGCGGTCGAAGACGCCCCAGTAGGCGATGACCGCGACGATGTCGGACAGCACCAGCACCGGCAGCGTGATGCCCGCCGCCTGCACCGGCGAGATGACCAGCGCCAGGATCGGCACCGCGATGAGGCCGACGGCGGTGAAGCCGCCCTTGGACAGGCCGAGGATGATCATCGCCGGCACGGCGGCGACGTAGAACCAGGGATTGTCGAGCATGGGGGCCGGCGCGTGTGGCGGGAGGCCGACAAACTAAGCCGGCGATGCGATTCCGGCAATGCGCGTCACCGTGTAGGATGGCCGCAGATCAATCGGTTCAAAGGGGAACAGGTTCCGTGCATCTGCTTGAAGACAAGGTCGCGATCGTCACCGGCGCGGCGCGCGGCATCGGCAACGCCATCGCGCGGCGTTTCTTGAGCGAGGGCGCGCGCGTCGTGGTCGCCGACGTCAACGACGAGGCGGGCGCGGCGGCGGTGAAGGAGATGGGCGCGCTCGGCAAGGACCTCGGCGCGCTGGGCTCGGTGCGCTACGTCAATTGCGACGTCGGCGATTCCGCCGCGGTCGCGCGGCTGCTGGCGGCGACCATCGAGGCTTTCGGCCCGGTCGATATTCTGGTCAATAACGCGGCGGTGCTGGCGGCGCGCGATTTCCTCGATCTCGAGGAAGCGGAGTTCGATCGCGTGCTGCGCGTCAACCTCAAGGGCGCGTTCCTGGTCGGGCAGGCGGTGGCGCGGCACATGGTCGAGCGCGTCAAGGCGGGCGAGAAGCCCGGCACGATCGTCAACCTGTCGTCGGTCAACGCCGTCTTCGCGATCGCCAACCAGGTGCCCTACTCGGTGTCCAAGGGCGGCATCAACCAGCTCACCAAGGTGATGGCGCTGTCGCTTGCCGAACACGGCATCCGCGTCAACGCCATCGGGCCGGGCTCGATCAATACCGAGATGCTGAAGGCGACGATGGCCGATCCGGCAGCGCGGGGCCGCATCCTGTCGCGGACGCCGATGGGGCGCATCGGCGAGCCGTCCGAGATCGCGGCGATCGCGGTGTTCCTGGCGTCCGACGAGGCGAGCTACATCACCGGCCAGACGATCTACGCCGACGGCGGCCGTTTGCCGCTCAACTACACGGTGCCGGTGAAGGGCTAGCCGAAGCTAGCCTTCGTCCTCGTCTTTCGGCGCCTTGTTCATCGACTTCAGCTTGGCGAACACGGCGCTTGCCTCGTCCGCAGCCTCGCGTTCCGCGCTCCGCTCGGGGCGGCTCGCGGCGGCGGCCAGCGCGGCGGCGGCAGCGGTCGTGGTCGTCTCGGAAGCCGGCAGCAGCGTCGCGCCTTCGGCCGGGGCCGGGGGCTGCGGCGAATTTTTCGCCGCCTTCTCGACCTCGAAATCGAGATCGATCTGCGAGCAGAGGCCCAGCGCGACCGGATCGGTCGGCTGCAGGTTGTTCGAGTTCCAGTGCGAGCGGCTGCGGATCGATTCGATCGTCGGCTTGGTGGTGCCGACGAGACGCATGATCGCCGCGTCCTTCAATTCGGGATGGTTGCGCAGGAGCCAGAGGATCGCGTTCGGGCGATCCTGACGGCGCGACACCGGCGTGTAGCGCGGGCCCTTGCGCTTCGACACCGGCGCGCGGACGCGCGGCTCGTGCACGCCGAGGCGAATGGCGGAATCGGCCTCCGCCTTCTCGATGTCCTCGCGCGTGAGCTGGCCGGTGAGGACCGGATCGAGGCCCTTGATCGACTGCGCGGCCTCGCCGTCGGCGATCGCCTGCACTTCGAGCGGATGCAGGTGGCAGAAGTCGGCGATCTGGTCGAACGACAGCGAAGTGTTGGCGACCAGCCAGACGGCGGTGGCCTTGGGCATCAGCGGGGTGGCGGTAGTCATTCTGCTAATTCTCTCCCGGTCGCTCACCGGGTTTTCCGCCCGGCGAACCCCAAACGTTGAGGATTTTGTTGTGGGATTGGCGTGTATATAGGGCGCTCACGGGCGGGACGCAAACCCAACCTTCGCCGTCGAGACCCTTTTGGGCACGCCTTCATATTGCGCAGTCCGGGCGCGGCGGCTTGTCATTCGAAGGCGTTCCCCCACCCTCCCCGCAAGGGGGAGGGAGGACAAACAACTCTGTCGGAGTTGGACGACCAGCCGGAGAAGCCGGAGCAGCCGGCCGGGTGGGGCGCGCGTTGTCAGCCTTGGAGTGCCTGCCGGATGGCGATCTCCACCGGCGAATACGCTCCGTCGGTGCGCGACAGCGACAACGGTTCCCTTGGCAGCAGCGGTGGCTGCGCCATGAAGCGGGGACGAGTGCCGCGATGTGGCTGGGCTGCATGCACCAGGAACGGGTGGCAGAGATAGACCGTGCCGGCATCGCCGGTCCCGAGCACCACCGGATGATGCGCCGTTCCGGCGAAGCCGTCGGCGGCGAGTTCGCGCAGCGTCAGGCCGGCCTCGCCGGCTGGCGCCAGTTGCCGCGCAATGTCGTGATGGGAGCCGACGCGAATGCGCGGCGGTGCATCGCGCTCGCCGACGTCTGAAAACAGGAACAGCATCAGCAAGGCGCGGTCGCGCGAGGTCACGTTCACGCGCCACGACATGAAGTCCGCCGCGTGCTCCTGCCAGCCGAAGCTGGCGTCGACGTGCCAGCCGTCGTCGCCTGGATTCTCCGCCGAGGGAAAGCGCACCGGGAAGGTGCCGAGCGCGCCGCGCGGCAGCCAGCGGCCCGCGCCGACCAACTGATCGAAGGCCTTGTGCAATACCGGCGTGTTGGCGGCGGCGCGGAAGGGGGGCTGGCTGTACTGGTTGAGGCGGATGACCGGCTTCGTCCACGTCGCCGGATCGTGCGGATCGCACCCGGTGTCGGCCCACAGGATGGCGCGGCCGGCGTCGGCAGTTTCGCGCGGGAAGGCGCCGTCGATGCGGACGTAGCCGTCGGAGATGAATTGATCGACTTGCGCTGGCGACAGCGCGCTGGACGGATCGGGCATGACAGCTCGCAATTTCGTATTCGCCGCGATGGACGGCAGAAGGGCCGGCGCGGCGCGCGGCTCGATGGCGTGCTCAGGGGCGACTAGGCGACGCGGAACACAGCGAAATGGAACGAACGCATCATCATGAGCCCGCGCAAATAGCGGTGGTGTCCGGCAGCGTCAAGCGTCAGGAAACCGTCAGGACGGTCTTGCCGAAATGCGCACCGTCCTCCATCCGTGCGTGGGCATCGGCGACGCGGGCAAGCGGATAGGTCGAGTCGATCACCGGCGCGATCTTGCGCGCCTCGAACAGCGGCCAGACGTTGTCGTGCACCGCCCGCGCCACCTCGGCCTTGAACGACACGGAGCGCACGCGAAGCGTCGAGCCGGTGTGGGTCAGCCGCTTCATCATCAGCACGTGGATCGGGACCACGGGCCGGCCGCCCAGTTGGGTCGCGATCTGGATGACGCGGCCATCCTCCGCCGCGGCCTCGTAGTTGCGCGCGACATAGTCGCCGCCGACGATATCGAGGACGACGTCGGTGCCGCGCCCGCCGGTGGCCTCCCTGACGCGGGCGACGAAATCTTCCGTGCGGTAGTTGACCGCGACGTCGGCGCCGAGCGTCACGCACGCAGCGCATTTCTCCGCGCTGCCGGCGGTGGTGATGACCTTCGCGCCGAAGGCCTTGGCGAGTTGGATCGCGGTCGTGCCGATGCCGGAGCCGCCGCCGTGGATCAGCGCCGTCTCGCCGGCGACGAGCCGTCCGCGCTGGAAAAGATTCGGCCACACCGTGAAGAATGTCTCGGGGATCGCGGCGCCTTCGATGAACGAGAAGCCGCGGGGGGAGCGGCAGCGCGTTCGTCTCATCGACCGCGACGAATTCGGCATAGCCGCCGCCGGCGACGAGGCCGACGACCGCGTCGCCGAGCGCGAAGCGCGCCGCATTCGGCCCCAGTGCCACCACCTCGCCGGCAAACTCCAGCCCAAGAATATCGGAGGCGCCGGGCGGCGGCGGGTACTTGCCCTGCCGCTGCATCACGTCCGGCCGGTTGACGCCGGCGGCGCGGACGCGGACGAGAATCTCGTCGTCGTGGGGAACCGGCAGCGGCCGCGTCTCGGCGACCAGCGCCTCCGGCCCGCCGGGAACGGGCGCGACGATCGCGGTCATGGTCGGGGGCAACGTCATCGTCCGGGTCTAGCGCATCGGCGCGACCCTCGGCTACTTTTCGGCCATGCCGCTGTTCGACGAAGAAGCGCCGAAAAAGAAACTCGCCCACGAGATCGGCGAGGACCTTTCCAAGCTGTCGCTCGATGAGCTCGCGGCGCGCGTCGCGGCGCTGAAAGCGGAGATCGCGCGGCTCGAGGCGGCGGCCGAGGCAAAGAAGGCCAGCGCGGCGGTCGCGGCGTCGTTTTTCAAGCGGTAGTGGCGGTCCCGCAACGGTACTGCGGCCAGGCAAAACGGCGCAATTTCAGGACATCCTCGGCAATTCCACTAAGCCCGTTAACCATTTCTTAAGCTTTACGCGGCTTAACTCATGCGTCCAGTCATCTGGATTTCGAGTGGCTCCGTCCACTCTGTTTGACGCCTCCCTGTTTAAACTTTCGAAGAGCCGCCTCGTGCGGCTCTCTTTTTGCGTGCTGCGCCCGTTCGCTGCTCGCGTTTCTTAATCATCCTGATGACGGCCTGTGGATTGCTGTGGACAGCCGTCCGCGCCTGGCTGGCCCGAGGCTTGCGCACTCCCTCCCATGGTGTTCCGATGCGGAACGCGAGTGGGGTGTGTGGCGTATGAGTGACGAGAGATCCAAGGCCGTTTCCGGGCTGCTTGGTCCGGAGCCGGTTGCCTTCGGGCGCCGGCTTGCGGCCTCCGATACCTTCAAGGCGATGTTCCGCGAGGGCATGGCGCTGGTCGAGGAGACCGCGACCTACCTCGACGGGGAAGGGCGCCGCCAATCGCATAACCTGCCGCGCGCGGTTTCGCTGGCCTACGCCACGGAATCCATGCGCCTGACGACGCGGCTGATGCAGCTTGCGTCGTGGCTGCTGCTCCAGCGCGCCGTCAACGAGGGCGACCTCAGCGTCGCCCAGGCCAACAACGAACGGGCGAAGGTGAAGCTCGGCGGCCTGTCGACGCAGACCGAGGGCGCCATCTGGGACGAGCTGCCGGAGCGGCTGAAGACGCTGATCGACCGGTCGCTGCGCCTGCAGGAGCGGGTCATCCGCCTCGACGAGGCGCTGCGCGACGGCGGGGCCGCCGAGACCGTGGAAAACAAGGTGCGCCTCGACCAGAGCCGCATCGCGGAAGCCTTCAGCGGCAAGTAGCAACGAAAAGCCCCGGCGCGATGGCCGGGGCTTGGAACTTCCAGCGCAGGGCTTTGCGCCTTACTTCGTCGTATCGATGAAGCCCTTGAACTTGTTCTTGAAACGCGACACGCGGCCGCCGCGATCGACGATGTGCTGGCCGCCGCCGGTCCACGCCGGATGCGTCTTCGGGTCGATGTCCAGCGTCAGCGTCGCGCCCGGCTCGCCGTAGGTCGAGCGGGTCATGTACTCGGTCCCGTCGGTCATCACGACCTTGATCTCGTGATACTCGGGGTGGATGTCTTTCTTCATGGCAGCCTCGGAAAACCGCGGATTTGTTGGGCCGGCCGCTTGAGCCGGCAGCTTGGGGCAGGGGTATAGCGTCGCTTGGCGCGGGTGGCAACCTCGCGGCCGCCGCGCGGAATGTGGCCGCTCCGTCGCAGCCCTTCACTGTCATCCTTCGGCGAGGCCGAAGGCCTCGACCGGAGGACCAGTCTCGGCTCACGTCGATCGGAGATGTTTGAAGCTGGTCCTCCGGTCGGCGCTTCGCGCCGCCGAAGGATGACAGCGGAGGCGAGGCGGCGACCGGGAAGCCGTTGCCGGCTCGGCGCGTGCTGCGGCACACCCCTCCCCAAACCGCCTTTGGCGGTTTGGCCCTCCCACAGGGGGAGGGCTCAACAAGCGGAGTCTGGGTCGGGCAACGGGATGAACTCTCCCCTTGTGGGAGGGTCAAAACTGCGAAGCGGTTTGGGGGATCTCTCCTCCGATGGACCTTCGCGCTGAAGGATGACAGCGGAGGGGAGGTGGCGCTTGGGAGATGCGTTCATCGAGCGTGCTGCGGCACACCCCTCCCCAAACCGCCTTTGGCGGTTTGGCCCTCCCACAAGGGGAGGGCTCAACAAGCGGAGTCTCGGTCGGGCAACGGGATGAACTCTCCCCTTGCGGGAGGGTCAAAACCGCGAAGCGGTTTTGGGGAGGGGTGTCTTTCCTCCGCGTCGAAGTCCTGCCTACCGCTCCGTCACCTTCAGCTCGATGCGCCGGTTCTTGGCGTAGGCCTCCGGCGTGTCGCCTTCCTCGAGCGGCTGGAACTCGCCGTAGCCGGCGGCGACCAGGTGCTGCGGTGCGATGCCCTTGGAGACCAGGAACTGCACGACCGAGATGGCGCGCGCCGCCGACAGGTCCCAGTTGGAGCGGAAGCGGCCGCCGGTGCCGGAGATCGGCTGCTTGTCGGTGTGGCCGTTGACCTGCAGCACCCACCCGATGTCGGCCGGTATCTCGGCGGCCAACTGGGCCACCGCGTCGGCGACCTTGGACAGTTCGTCGACGCCCTCCGGGCTGATCTGGTCGGAGCCGACCGGGAACAGCACCTCGGACTGGAAGACGAAGCGATCGCCGACGACGCGGATGTCGGGGCGGTCGCCGAGAATTTCGCGCAAGCGCCCGAAGAAGTCGGAGCGGTAGCGCGACAGTTCCTGCACGCGCTGCGCCAGCGCGACGTTGAGGCGCCGGCCGAGGTCGGCGATCTGCGTCTGGCTCTGCTTGTCCTTGTCTTCCGATGCAGCCAACGCCGTCTCGATCGCGGCGATCTGCCGGCGCAATGCGGCGATCTGCTGGTTGAGCAACTCGACCTGCGCCAAGGCGCGCTGGCTCACCTGCTTCTCGGCGTCGAGCTGGCCGGTCAGCGCTGTGATCTGGCCGCCGGCGCTCGCGGTCGCGGACGATTGCGCATCGAGCAGGCCTTGCAGGCGCGCCTTGTCGTTCTCGGCGGTTGCGAGGCTCGCCTGCAGGCTGACGAGGTTGTCGCTGACCTCGCTCTTCGACGCCTTCTCCAGCGCCAGCATCTCGGTCAGCTCGGCGATCTGGGCGTTGAGCTGCTGCAGCACGGTGTCCTTGCCGCTGATTTCGCGCGACAGCAGAAACTGAACGAGGGCGAAGATCGAGAGAAGGAAGATGAAAACCAGCAGCAGGTTCGTCAGCACATCGACGAAGCTCGGCCAGTAGTCGGCCCGCGGGTTGATGCGCCGGGCGCGGGCGGCCACGGGCTACTCCGCGGCCTGCGACGGCGGGGCGGGGGTCTGCAGGGCCTTGGCGATGGTCTCGAGCAGCGCGTGGACTTCCTTGTTCTGCTCGCTCTGCGTCTCGACCCAGCTCCGCACCACCTGCTGCTCGCTGCGCATGTGCTGGACGAGGCCCTGGATGCCTTCGGCGAGATTGGCCATCGCCGTGGTGGCGCGCTGGGTGCCGCCCGCGTCTCCCGTCGGCGGCGGCAGCTTGCTGCCCTCCTGGATGGTGCGTGACAGCCGCTCGATCGCGACACGCAAGTCTTCCGCGGTGGTTGTGCTGTCGCCGCGCGCGTCGAGGATCTCGGGGTCGAGGTCGGTGACCGTCGACAGCCAGTCCTCGAGGTCGTTGTAGAACATGTTCTGGCCCTGGCCGGCCTGCAGGTCGAGGAAGCCGAGGATCAGCGAGCCGGAGAGGCCGAAGAGCGAGGACGAGAACGCGACACCCATGCCGACCAGCGGTGCGGCGAGCCCGGCCTTGAGGTCCTCGAAGATGACGCCGGTGTTGGCCGACGACACATCGAGATTCTGGATCGTCGCGGCGACGGCGCCGACGGTCTGCAGGAGGCCCCAGAAGGTACCGAGCAGGCCGAGGAAGATCAGCAGGCTGGTGAGGTAGCGCCCCATGTCGCGGTCTTCGTCGAGCCGCATCTGGATCGAGTCGAGGATCGAGCGCATCGTCTGTGTCGAGATCGCCATGCGGCCGATGCGGTCGCCGAGCAGCGTCGCCATGGGCGCCAGCAGCACCGGAGGGCGCTCAACCTCGATGCCGGGCTCGGCGATGCGGAACGTGTTGACCCAGCGGATCTCGGGGAAGAGGCGGAAGATCTGCCGGTACGACAGGCCGATGCCGATGACGAGCACGGCGATGATGACGCCGTTGAGGCCGGGGTTCGCCTTGAAGGCGGTCAGGATCTGCGCGTAGAGGATGAGGGCGATGAAGGCGGCGATGATCAGGAAGATCGTCATCCGCCAGAGGTAGACCTGCGGGCTCGCAAGCTTGTACGGGTCGTACTCGCGCTGGCGGCTTCCAAAAAAGCGCAACGGTTGTGCCTCTCGCGTCCCCCGCGGCGAAGGTAGCGTGATTTGCCGGGCTAGAGAAACGCCAAAATCACCGGCGTCCCCGGCTACGCGCGCTTCGCTTCCTTGAGCTTGGCGCCGAGCGCGGCGTGGATCGTCTCGTTGGCGGCGAGGATCGAGCTTTCGTTGGCCATCTCGACGCTGCCGTCCGGCGTCGAGACCATGCCGCCGGCCTCGCGCACGATGACGATGCCGCCGGCCGTGTCCCAGTACGACAGGCCGTGGTCCCAGTAGGCGTCAAGGCGGCCGGAGGCGACCCAGGCGAGGTCCATGGCGGCGGAGCCGGTGCGGCGGATGCCGGCGACGGCGGTGCCGACGGTCTCGATCTCGGCGAGGGTGCCGCGGCTGCCGCTGATCGAGGGCAGGCCGGTCGAGACGACGGCGTCGGCGAGTTTCTTGCGGCCGGCAACGCGCAGGCGGCGGTCGTTGAGGAAGGCGCTCTGCCCACGCTCGGCGACGTAGAGCTCGTTGAGGATTGGATTGAAGATGACGCCGGCGACGAGCACGCCCTCGCGCTCCAGCGCCAGCGAGACGGCAAACAGCGGAATGCCGTGCAGGAAGTTGGTCGTGCCGTCGAGCGGATCGATGATCCAGCGGTTGGTCTTGTCCGTGCCGTCGATGACGCCGCTTTCTTCGGTGAGGAACGCGTAGCCCGGCCGCGCCTTCTGCAGCTCACGGACCAGCGTCTCCTCGGCCTTGTGGTCGGCGGCGGAGACGAAGTTGCCGGGTCCCTTCAGCGACACCTGCAGATTTTCGACCTCGCCGAAATCGCGCGCCAGCCCGCGCCCAGCCTTCAGCGCGGCGGCGACCATGACGTTGAGCAGTGCGGAGCGGGCCATTTCATTTTTCCGGCGGGAGGCGAGGGCGGCTTCTCCCACCACAGTTCGGGGGTGGGTTCAAGTCGCGGGCTGATCGGCGTCGGAGGCAAGGCCTAGCGCGTCGGCGAGGAGGAGAGACACCCCTCCCCAAAACCGCTTTGCGGTTTTGGCCCTCCCACAAGGGGAGGGCTCAAGCGGAGTTCGGTGAAGCGAGGTGTTTCACCAAGGATGAACCCTCCCCTTGTGGGAGGGTCAAAACGCCGAAGGCGTTTTGGGGAGGGGTGTCTTTCGGCTGGGAGCTAATCCGCCGCCGGCCAGCGCTGCGCCGCGGCCAGTGCCTGCTGGCGCTCGTCGTCCGTCAAACTGGCGACGACCTGGTCGAGCAGGGCGTCGTCCTTGCCGGCCTGCTTGGCGAGGAAGTGCCACTTGGCGGCGGCGACGTGGTCTTCCTTGATGCCGCGGCCGGTGGCGAGCAGGCGGGCGAGACGGTTCTGCGCGATCGGGCTGCCGACGTCGGCGGCCTGCTGGAACCACTTGGCGGCCGCCGTCTCGTCGGCCGCGGTGCCGACGCCGTTGAAGAGGCGGATGGCGTACTCGACCTCGGACGGAATCTGGCCGAGGCGCGCGGCCTCGGCGAACCACTTGGTCGCCGCGGCCTGGTCTTCCTTGACGCCTTTGCCCTCCTCGTAGAGCTGGGCGAGCACGTACTGCGCGTCGGCGTTACCGCCCTCGGCCGCCTGCTGGAAGAGCTGCGCAGCGCGCGACAAATCCTGCGGCCGGGCTTTGCCCTGGAGGTAAAGCAGCGCGAGGCTGTAGGTGGCGGAGATGTCGCCCTTGCCGGCGGCCTTCTCGAAATAATCGGCGGCCGTGGCGCCATCGGCCGGCACGCCGCGGCCGTCGAGATACATGTTGCCGAGCGCGAACTGGGCGTTGGCGTCGCCGCCGTCGGCGGCAAACTTGTACCACGACACCGCCTGCACGGGATCGCGCGGGACGCCGTAGCCGCCCTCGTAGATGAGGCCGAGCAGCGTCTGCGCTGCGGTGTCGCCGGCCTCGGCGCGCCGGATCGCGAGGCCAAAGGCGGAGAGATAGAAGCCGCGCTGGAAGGCGCCGTAGGCGCTGTCGACGCCGGGCGGATCGGGCGGCGCGGGGGCCGCGGCGGTGCCGCCCACGGTCGGCACGCCGGGCGGCGGTGCAGTACCGCCGGTGGTGACTGTCGGGATGGTCGGTATCGCGGGCGCCGCCGCGGCGTCCGGTGGCGCCGAGTCGGCGGGCGGCGGGGCCGGCGCGGTATCGACCGGCGGCGTGTCGCTCGGCGCGGGCGGGGTGCCGGCGCCGGCGGCGGTGTCCGGGCGGAGATGCGGCAGCGGCCAGTCGACCGTGCCGTCGGCCGAGCCCGTGTCGGTGCCGGCAGCGTCGGGGAAAAGCACGATCGGAGCCGGGCCGTTGTCGGCCGGCGGCGGTGCGGCGGCGGGGGCCGGCGTGGTGACGGCGGGCGCTGGCGCCACGGGTTGCGGCTTGGGCTTCGGTTTCGGCTTCACCGGCGTCGTATCGTCGGCGGGCGGCGTCAGCACCATCGGCCCATCGCCCGCGCTTTGCGCGTGCGCGGTGCCGATCGCGGCGCCGGCCGCCAGCAGCAGGGCGAGCAGGAGACGCGTCATGCCGCCGGCTCCACGACGCTCGCCAGCCGCTCGGCGACTTCCGCCACCGCGGCGGCGGGACCCTTGGCGTGCTCCCACACCGCGGCGGAGAGCGCGACGAACTCGATGCCGGCGCGCGATGCTTCATCGACGGAGGCGACCACGCGGCCGCCCATCACGATCGCCGGGATGACGGCGACCTCCGCCCACCACGCGGCGAGGTCGAGCGAACGCGGGAAAATTTCGTCGGTCATGTCGCCGTCGATGCGGCCGAAGAAAAGGTAGTCGGGCTCGGCCTCGGCCAGCTCCATCGCGTCGTGGCGCGAGGGAATATTGCCGGCGCCGACGATCTTCTTTTTGCGGAACGATTCCAATGCTGCTTGCACATCGCCAAGCCCGGTCTCGACATGGACGCCGTCGGCGCCCGTGCGCGAAGCGACGCGCGTATCGTTGAGGATGAGGGAGGCGACGCCGCGGTCGGCGGCGATCGGCACCAGCGCCTCGGCGTTGCGCTGCAGGTTGGTCGCGTCGCCGGTGACGATGAGGGAGGCGACGTCGCCGCCGGCCAGCGCGTCCGCCAATCGCGGCGCGAACGCAGCGGCGTCATAGACGGGCGGCGTCACGAGAACGAGGCGGGTGCGGACGTCAGGGTTCGGCATTACGGCACTTCACTTCCCGGTCGGCGGGGCCGGTCCGGTCGCCCAAGTCTCGTCGCCCGATCTGACCCAAGCTTGCCCGGTCCGGCACTCCAAATATAGCTGATATTTGAAGTTGTTGACCGGATTTATGCGGCCTGCTTCTCGAGGTCGGGCGCCCAGCGGCCGGATGCCGCAAGGCTGTTCATGCGGACGCGGTGGAGGAACGCCTTCTGCGCGGCCGGCACGTTCTCGGCCTTGCCGGCCCAGGCCTTGATCGCGGCGGCCTGCAGGGCGCGGCCGTACGAGAAGGTGAGGTGCCAAGGCAGCTTGCCGGCGTTGTTCATCAGCGACAGGTGCTCGGTCGCCTGCTGGTCGGACTGGCCGCCCGACAGGAACGCGATGCCCGGCACTTCCGCCGGCACCACCGCCTTCAGCAACTGCACCGTCTTCTCGGCGACGTCCTTCGCGGCCAGTTGCTTCGGCGAATTCTTGCCGGCGACGATCATCGACGGCTTCAGCACGATACCGCGCAGGTTGACGTTGGCGATCTTCAGCTCGTCGAACACGGCGCGCAGCGTCTTCTCGGTGACGGCGTAGGTCGTATCGGCGTCGTGGGTCGCCGGCGCGCCGTCCATCAGCACCTCGGGCTCGACGATCGGGACGATCATCGCCTCCTGGCAGAGGGCGGCGTAGCGGGCCAGCGCATGGGCGTTGGCGTGGATCGCGTCGGTCGAGGGCATGCCCGGACCGATGTTGATGACGGCGCGCCACTTCGCGAAACGGGCGCCCAGTTCGTAATATTCCTTGAGGCGGTCGCGGAGGCCGTCGAGGCCCTCGGTGATGACCTCGCCCGGGGCCAGCGCCAGCGGCTTGGTGCCGGCATCGACCTTGATGCCGGGGATCGAGCCGGCGTCAGTGATCAGCTTGACCAGCGGCGTGCCGTCCTTGGACTTCTGGCGCAGCGTCTCGTCGAACAGGATGACACCGGAGACGAAATTGCGCATGGCCTCCGCGGAGCGGAAGAACAGCTCGCGGTAATCGCGGCGCGTGTCCGGGGTCGACGGGATGCCGAGCGCATCGAAACGCTTGGTGCAGGTGGCGTTGCTCTCATCGGCGGCGAGGATGCCCTTGCCGGGGGCAACCAGGCGGGCGGCGATGTCTTCCAGGCGTTCGGCGGCCATGTACGCATTTCCCTCAAATGAAACCCGGCGGCTTTATAGACGAAGCGGCGGGGATTTCCATATCGGGATGGTGGCGCGGGGCGGAGGGCGCCCTGCCATCCTCTCCACTGTCATCCTTCGGCGAGGCCGCAGGCCTCGACCGGAGGACCAATTACCGCGAACGCGGAGGAGAGCGGTCCTCCGGTCGCGCTTCGCGCCGCCGAAGGATGACAGTGGAGGGGAGGCAGTGAATTAGAGGCGAAGGGTGAGGGGGCGCCGATCGCCCTTACAAATCTACCCGGTACTGGATGAACCCCGACAGCACCGCGACCTTGTCGTAAAGCGCCTGGGCCGTCTTGTTGGTCTCGTGGGTGTGCCAATAGAGCCGTTCGGAACCGGCCTCGCGGGCTTGCTCAACGACGGCGGCAATCAGGGCGCGGCCGACGCCGTGGCCGCGGGCTTCCGGCAGCACGAACAGGTCCTGCAGGTAGCAGCTATCGTGGATCGACCAGCCGGAGCGGTGGAAGAGATAGTGCGTGATGCCGACCAACTGGCCGCCGAGGAAGGCGCCCAGCGCAAACATCGGCTCCTCGGGATCGTGGAAGCGCGTCCATGTCGTGTCGGTGGTGACCGGCGTGAGTTCGGTCTCATAGAAGCGGAGGTAGCGCTGCCACAGCGGCTCCCATGCCGCGCGGTCGTCCGGCGTCAGCCGCCGGATGTCAGGCGCGGTCATGCCTTGCGGCGCAAAACTTCGACGCCGGGCAGGGCCTTGCCCTCGAGCCACTCGAGGAAGGCGCCGCCCGCCGTCGAGATGAAGCTGAATCCATCGGCGGCGCCGGCGTAATGCAGCGCCTGCACCGTCTCGCCGCCGCCCGCCACCGACAGAAGTTTCCCAGCCTTCGTGCGCTCGGCCGCGTGCTGCGCGGCGGCGACGGTCGCCTTGTCGAACGGCGGAATTTCGAATGCTCCGAGCGGGCCGTTCCACACCAGCGTCGCGGCGCGGTCGATCCATGCGTTGATCTCGGCGATCGACTTCGGCCCGACGTCGAGGATCATCTGGTCGGCGGGGACGGCGTCGACGCTGACCGTGGTTGCGGCGGCGCCGGCCTTGAACTCGCGCGCCACGACCGCGTCGACGGGCAGCACGATGGTCGAGCCGGCCTTGGCGGCGGCGGTGTTGATCCTGGCGACGGTGTCGAGGAGATCGGGCTCGGCCAGCGACTTGCCGATGGCGATGCCCTTGGCGAGCAGGAAGGTGTTGGCCATGCCGCCGCCGATGACCAGCGCATCGACCTTGCCGACGAGATTTTCGAGGATGGTGATCTTCGACGAAACCTTGGCGCCGCCGACGACGGCGACCACCGGGCGCTTGGGCGAGCCCAGCGCATTTTCCAGCGCCTCGATCTCGCGCTGCATGGCGCGGCCGGCGTAGGCGGGCAGGTGGTTCGCCAAGCCTTCGGTCGAGGCGTGGGCGCGGTGGGCGGCGCTGAAGGCATCGTTGACGTAGATGTCGCCGAGTTTTGCCAGTTCGGCGGTGAACAGCGTATCGTTCTTTTCCTCGCCCTTGTGGAAGCGGGTGTTCTCCAGGAGCAGCACGTCGCCGTCCTTCATCGCGGCGACCGCCGTCTCCGCCGGGAGGCCGACGCAATCGGCGGCGAAGGCGACCGGGAGACCCAGCACCTGCGCCACCGCGGGCACCACCTGCTGCAGCGAGAATTGCGGGTCGGGACCGTCCTTCGGCCGGCCGAAGTGGGCGAGCAGGATCGCCTTGCCGCCCTTCCTCGATATTTCCTGGATGGTCGGGGCGACGGCGCGGATGCGGGTGTCGTCGCTGACCTTGCCGTCGGCCATCGGCACGTTGAGATCGACGCGGACGAGGACGCGCTTGCCGCGGACGTCGACGTCATCGAGGGTGCGGAAGGCGGTGCTCATCTCAACTCTCCTCGGATGAACCGAGCCACTGAAGTTAGTTTGTCACCTCTCCCTGCAAGGGAGAGGGCTTCCGAATTTGGCGAGCCGTAGCGAGCCTAGGGAGGAAGGGCGAGGGTCGGGGCCCATCGCCTATAATTTCCGCCTCTGACCCTCGCCCCATTGGCAGCGTGGCAGCGACCTACAGCAGCTTGCCCATCGCGATGGCCGTGTCCGCCATGCGGTTCGAGAAGCCCCACTCGTTGTCGTACCAGGAGACGACGCGGACGAAGTTGCCGTCGATGACCTTGGTCTGGTCGACGGCGAACGTCGAGGAATGCGAGTCGTGGTTGAAGTCGGAGGAGACCAGCGGCTCGGCGGTCCAGCTCAGGATGCCCTTCAGCCGGTTCGTCTCCGAGGCCGTCTTGATCGCCTGGTTGATCTCGTCGACCGTGGTGGCGCGCTTGGCGACGAACTTGAAGTCGATCAGCGACACGTTCGGCGTCGGCACGCGCATCGAAGAGCCGTCGAGCTTGCCCTTGAGTTCCGGGATGACCAGGCCGATTGCCTTGGCGGCGCCGGTCGAGGTCGGGATGATATTGAGCGCCGCGGCGCGCGCGCGGTAGAGGTCCTTGTGCATCGTGTCGAGCGTCGGCTGGTCGCCGGTGTACGAGTGGATCGTGGTCATGAAGCCGTGCTCGATGCCGATCGCCTTGTGCAGCACCGACGCGACCGGCGCCAGGCAGTTGGTCGTGCACGAGGCGTTCGACACGACGACATGCTCCTTCGACAGCTTGTCGTCGTTGACGCCGTAAACCACGGTGAGGTCGGCATTGTCGCCGGCGGTCGAGATCAGCACGCGCTTGGCGCCGGCCGTGAGATGGGCCGAGGCTTTGTCCTTCGACGTGAAGATGCCGGTGCATTCCAGCGCGACATCGACGCCCAGCTCCTTGTGCGGGAGCTGCGCCGGATCCTTGACCGCGGTGACCTTGATCGGACCGCGGCCGATATCCATCGTGTCGCCCGCGACCTTCACGGGGTGCGGGAACTTGCCGTGCACCGAGTCATGGCGGAGCAGGTGGGCGTTGGTCTCGACCGGGCCGAGGTCGTTGATGCCGACGACTTCGATGTCCGTGCGGCCCGATTCATAGATGCCACGCAGCACCAGACGCCCGATGCGGCCAAACCCGTTGATGAAAACCTTGACGGCCATGTCTCTTCTCCAGACTCTAATCTTTATCCGTTGTGCTTCTTGGCGACGGCGTCGGCTACCGCTTCGGCCGTGATGCCGAAGTTGGCGTAGACGTCCTTGTAGGGTGCGCTCGCGCCGAAACTGTGCATGCCGACGAACAGGCCGTCGGAATTGATGATGGCGTCCCAGCCGAAACGGACCGCGGCCTCGACCGCGATCTTGATCGGTGCGTCGCCGATGACGGCTTTCCGCGCCGCTTCCGGCTGCTGCAGGAACAGCTCCAGCGACGGCACCGAGACGACGCGCGCGCTGATGTTGCGGGCGGCGAGCAGCTTCTGCGCGGCGATGGCGATCTCGACCTCGGAGCCCGAGGCGAAGATCGTGGCGCGGGCGGCGCCGCCGGCGGCGGGCGAGACTTCGTAGGCGCCGGTGGCGCAGAGGTTCGAGGCGTTCGGCGTGGTGCGCGCCGGCGTCAGGTTCTGGCGGGTGAGGGCCAGCACCGAGGGACCGTCGATACGCTCCAGTGCGAGCTGCCAGCACTCGGCCGTCTCGATGGCATCGGCGGGGCGGAAGACGCGCATGTTGGGCATGCAGCGCAGCGCCGCCAGATGCTCTACCGGCTGGTGCGTCGGGCCGTCTTCGCCCAGCCCGATCGAGTCGTGCGTCATGACGTAGACGACCGGGATGCCGGCGAGCGCGGCGATGCGCATCGCGGGCCTCGCGTAGTCCGTAAAGACGAGGAATGTCGCGCCAGCCGGCTGCAGGCCGCCGTGGATGGCGATGCCGTTCATGGCGGCCGACATGCCGTGCTCGCGGATGCCGTAGTGGATGTAGCGGCCGCCGTAGCGCGACGGCTGAATGTCGTCGAGGTTCTTGGTCTTGGTGTTGTTCGACGGCGTCAGGTCGGCGGAGCCGAGGATCAATTCGGGCATCGCCGGGGTGATGACCTCCAGCGCCAGTTCGCTCGCCTTGCGGGTCGCGACGGTGGGCTTTTCGGCGGCGAGCTTGTCCTTCAACGCAGCGATGGCCTTGGCCAGTTCCGGCGGACGTTTGCGGGCGAGGCGGCGTTCGAACTCGGCCTTCTTGGGCGAGGCGGCGAAGCGCTTGTTCCACGCTTCGTGCGCGGGCTTGCCGCGGGCGCCGGCGGCGCGCCAATCGGCGAGGATCTCGGCCGGGATTTCGAACGGCGGCGAGGTCCATTCCAGATTCTTGCGGGCGCCGGCGATTTCTTCCTCGCCCAGCGGCTCGCCGTGCGCCTTGGAGGTGCCGGCCTTCTTCGGGGCGCCGAAGCCGATGGTGGTCTTGCAGGCGATCAGCGTCGGTCGGTCGGAGTCCAGCGCCGTCTCGATGGCGGCGGCGATGGCGTTGTGGTCCTGGCCGTCGATGCGGCTGGCGTTCCAGCCGGCGGCCTTGAAGCGCGCGACCTGGTCGACCGAGTCGGAAAGCGTCAGCGGGCCGTCGATCGAGATGCCGTTGTCGTCCCAGAGGAAGATCAGCTTGTTGAGCTTGAGGTGGCCGGCGAGCGCGATCGCCTCGTGGCTGATGCCTTCCATCAGGTCGCCGTCGGAGCACAGCACGAAGGTCTTGTGATCGACGACGTCGTCGCCGAACTCGGCGGCGAGGATGCGCTCGGCGAGCGCCATGCCGACCGATGTGCCGACACCCTGGCCGAGCGGGCCGGTGGTCGTCTCGACGCCGGGCGTGACGAAATTCTCGGGGTGGCCGGGAGTCTTGGAGTGCAGCTTCCGGAAATTCTTCAATTCATCGATGGTCATCGCCTCGTACCCGGTCAGGTACAACAGCGAATAGAGCAGCATCGAACCGTGGCCGGCGGAGAGCACGAAGCGGTCGCGGTCGGGCCACTTCGGATCGGTCGGGTCGTACTTCAGATATTTGGTGAAGAGCACCGTGGCGACGTCGGCCATGCCCATCGGCATGCCGGGGTGGCCGGACTTCGCGCGTTCGACGGCGTCCATCGCAAGCGCGCGGATCGCGTTTGCCATGCGCGTATGCTTCACGAGATCGTTCATGTGGTGGATCTGCCGGCCGCCGGAGTGAAACTGCCGCAAAGCGGCCGGTGGCAGGGAATAAGGACATGGGTTGAACGAGTCAATTGAGTTGCGCCCCTCATTGCCGGCCTTCGTGCAGTTGGCACATTTCCGCATGTGCAGTTGACGCCTTCACGACGCTCCGCCTAGTCTGAAAACAGTGTCAGTTGAGGCGTCTATGGCGGAGTCTTTATCCATCGAGGAAGCATTGCGCCGGGTCGACGCGGCGCTGGCCAAGATCGAGGATTCGCTCGACCGCAAAGTCGAGGGGCTGGCGCAGGTTTCGGGGCTGGAAGGCGAGCTGCATCGTCTCGGCACCGATCGCTCCCGTCTCGCGCAATCTCTTGATTCCGCGGAGGCAAAAGCCGCGCGCCTGGAAGACGCCAATGTCCAGGTGTCGCATGGGCTGGTCGCTGCCATGGAAACGATCCGCGACGTCCTCTCCCGGCACGGCGCCTGAGGCATGGCCCAGGTCAACGTCACCATCAGCGGCAAGACTTACCGGATGGCCTGCGACGACGGCGAGGAGGAGCACCTCACCAGCCTCGCCGAGCGGCTCAACCGGTCGGTCGAGCAGTTGCGCGCCCGCTTCGGCGAGATCGGCGACCAGCGGCTGACCGTGATGGCGGCGATCACGCTCGCCGACCAGCAGGCGGAAACCGAAAAGAAGCTCAGGCAGGCGGAGGCCGAGATTGCGGCACTGGAAGATGCCCATGCCGATCTCGTTGGCCGGCACGAAGCGGCGCAGGCTGATGTCGCGGGTTCCATCACCGCGATCGCCGACCGGCTGGAGGACATCGCCGAGCGGATCGACGCGGCCGGCGAGCGTTAGGGCGCTGGCGTGGGGGGCCCCGCAGTCCTATATGTCCAATCGGCGAAGCTGCGGGGTGCGACAGGAGAACAGTACTCCCGGGGCTTATCGATCCAAACGGGAGCTGTACCTAGCCAGGCCCGTGGGCTTGGTTACACGGCGCCCACCTACTGTGTAGGTCTCCGGGGTCGATTTCTCCACCGGCCGTTGCGGCTTCGCTCCTATCGTTGACGGCATGATCGCACCCACCACTGACATCCCCTCCAAGGCGACGCTGCGCGCTGAGGCCATGGCGCGGCGCGATACGCTGACCACCGGCGTGCGCGAAGCCGCCTCCGTCGCGATCGCGCATCGGGTGGCGCAGTTGCCGGAGATGGCGCGGGCGCGGACCATTGCTGCCTACATGCCGATCTGGAGCGAGGTCGATCCCAGGCCGATCATCGCATGGGCCTTCGAGCACGGCGCCGACGTCGTGCTGCCGGCGGTCATCGGCGGCACGGCAATGGAGTTCCGCCGCCACCGCGCCGGCGATGCGCTCGTCGCCGGCCGCTTCGGCACGATGATGCCGCACGCCGATGCCGAGGTCGTCGATCCGGATGTGGTCGTGTCGCCGATGGTCGCGTTCGACCGGCACGGGACCCGTCTCGGCCACGGACGCGGGTTCTACGATCGCGCCATCGCGCTGTTGCATGCCAAGGGCGCGCGGCCGCTGCTTGTCGGGGTCGCCTTCGCGGCGCAGGAGGTTGCGGCAATTCCGACCGAGCCGCACGACGTCCGCATGGATATCATCGTCACCGAGCGCGAGACGCTCACGTTTCGCAAAGGGTAATCAGTTGCGTCTTCTATTTCTCGGCGATCTCGTCGGCCGCTCCGGCCGCAACGCGGCGGTGGCGAAACTGCCCGGGCTCATCGCCGACCATCATCTCGACTTCGTCATCGTCAACGGCGAGAACGCCGCCGGCGGCTTCGGCATCACCGAGGAAATTTTGCGCGCCGTGCTCGATGCCGGCGCCGACGTCGTCACCACCGGAAACCACGCCTTCGACCAGCGCGAGGCGCTGCAGTTCGCGAGCCGGCAGGATCGGTTCCTGCGGCCGTTGAATTATCCGGCGGGCACGGCCGGGCGCGGCGCCGGCCTCTACATGGCGCGGAACGGGATGCGCATCCTCGTCATCAATGCGATGGGCCGCGTCTTCATGGAGCAGCTCGACGATCCCTTCACGGCGATCGATCGCGAAGTCGCCGCCGCGCCGCTCGGCGAGCAGGCGGACGCCATCGTCGTCGACTTCCACGCCGAGGCGACGAGCGAGAAGCAGGCGCTCGGGCATTTCCTCGACGGGCGCGTGACGCTGGTCGTCGGCACGCATACGCATGTGCCGACCTCGGATTATCACATCATGCGCGGCGGGACGGCGTTCCAGTCCGACACCGGTATGTGCGGTGACTACGATTCGGTCATCGGCATGAACCACGAGGAGCCGCTCCGCCGGTTTCTCGAGAAGGTGCCGGGCGAACGGTTCACGCCGGCCGACGGCGAGGCGACGCTCACCGGTATTGCCGTCGAAGTCGACGAAAGCACGGGCCTGGCAATGGCGGTCGAGCCGTTCCGCATGGGCGGGGTGCTCTCGCCGCACCTGCCGTCGTTCTGGCTGGAATAGGCCCCCTTCTGGTCTCAGGGCGGGGTTGATAAGGTCCGCCCGCGCCTGCCGGGAGACTCATGAAGCCGCCTCTGCTGTTCATTCACGGTGCCTTCACCCGGGCGAAACGTTGGGAGCCGTGGCTCGACTATTTCCGCGGGCAGGGGTTCACGTGCGCGGCGCCTTCCTTGCCGGCGCACGATCCGCCCGACATGGCGGCGCTCGCCCGCCTCACCTTCCGCGACTACGTCGATGCCATGATCGCCGCGCACGCCGCGCTCGGCGCGCCGCCGGTGATCGTCGGATCGTCGATGGGCGGACTGGTGGCGCAGCACGTTGCGGCGGAGACGAAGTCGGCCGGGCTGGTGCTTATCTCGTCGGCGCCGCCGTGGCGTGGCGGCGGCAAGCTCGCGGCCCTGCAATACGCGCTGGAATACACGCTGCCGGTCGCCGCCGGCTGGCCGCTCCGCGGCAACAAGGCGGCGGCGCGGAAGCTGGTGCTGCACGACCTGTCGCCGGAGGAGCAGGATTTCTTCCTCGCCATCTTCGCGGATGAATCGGGCAAGGCCTACCGGACGATGGTCACCGGCGGGGCGCCGGTGGCGCGGGGCGCGGTCAAATGCCCGGTACTGGTGCTGTCGGCCGAGGGCGACCGGCTGTTCAAGCCAAGCGTGGCGGAGGGAATCGCGGAGTTCTACGGCGCCCGGCATCTGGTGTTCCCCGGGGGCCATACGCTGGCTTCCGCGGCGCTGCTCAAGCCGATCGGGGATGCGATCGTGGCGTGGATCGAGGAAAGCGCGACCTAACGAGCTCCATACCTCCGCTCATCCCCGCGAAGGCGGGGATCCAGGTGCCTGAGTTTGCCCTCGGCCGGCGGATACATGCTGATCCTCCTGGGTCCCCGCCTTCGCGGGGAAAGCGGAGAGGGGCTTGGCGGGAACGCGTGTAGCGGCGGCAAAGCCGCGACTTCGTCGCCTTCCTTTCGGCCGGGCGCAATCGTATAAACCCGGCCGGTTTTTCACCCGAGGTTGGATATGGCCGGGCATTCCCAGTTCAAGAACATCATGCACCGCAAAGGTGCTGCCGACGTGCGGCGGTCGAAGCTTTTCTCGAAGCTGGCGCGCGAAATAACCGTTGCCGCGAAGCTCGGCGTGCCCGACCCGAACATGAACGCGCGCCTGCGCCTCGCCATCATCAACGCGCGCGCCGAGAACATGCCCAAGGACAACATCGAGCGCGCCATCAAGAAGGCGGCCGGCAACGACGGCGAGAATTACGAGACCATCCGCTACGAGGGCTACGGCCCGGGCGGCGTCGCGATGATCGTCGAGGCGCTCACCGACAACCGCAACCGCACCGCCGGCGCGGTGCGCTCGTACCTCAGCAAGAACGGCGGCGCGCTCGGCGAAACCGGCTCGGTCGCCTTCATGTTCGATCGGGTCGGGCAGATCGTCTACAAGCCCGAGGTCGGCAACGCCGACAAGGTGCTGGAAGCCGCGATCGAAGCCGGCGCCGACGACGTGCAAAGCACGGCCGACGGGCACACCATCACGACCGCGTTCGCCGACATGAACGAGGTGGCGAAGAAACTTGAAGCGGCGCTCGGCGAGGCGGAGACGGTCAAGGCGATCTGGCGGCCGCAGACGACCACCAGCCTCGACGAGGACAAGGCGGCCTCGATGCTGAAGCTGATCGACATCCTCGACGAGGATGACGACGTGCAGGAAGTCTACGCCAACTACGAGATCCCGGACGCGGTCTTGGCGAAGCTGACGGCGGCCTAGCCGCCCGGCTTCATCGCCTTCAGCGCATTCACCTTCATGCCGCCCGGCATGATCATGTCGCCGGGCGCCATGCCCGCGGGACAGGCGCCGACGTAGGTGGCGTTCTGCGTCATCACGGAATGCTTCGGCATCGCGGCGGGGCCGCCTTCGACGTCGGACGTGATCTTCATGGTGTAGCTCGACTGGAAGTCGCCGCTGATCACGGTGTGCGATTTCGTCTTCATGCCGCCCATGTCGCAACTGCCGTCGAAGGCGATGCCGCCGGCTTCCTGCGTCGGCGCGCTGCTGGTGCACTGGCCACCGGCCATCGCCGCCCCGGCTTGCATCAGCGACTTGTCGGTCGCGGCATCGAGGCAGAGCTGGAAGGTCACTGCCGGCACGGCCTTCGCCGTCTCGGGCACCATCTCGATCTTCCATTCGCCCGCCTTGCGGGCCGGGATGTCGATGCTCTGGGCCAGCACGGGCAAGGCCGCGCAGCACGCGGCGAGCGACAGCGCGACGGTCAACTTTCGCATTTGAGTTAACTCCTCCGAATGCCCCGCCCGGTATTCTGGCAACCTAGGCCGAACGGGATTACCGGTGTGTGATGGCGGTCACGATTCGCATTCTCGGCATCGACCCCGGCCTGCGCCGCACCGGCTGGGGCGTGGTGGCGGTAACCGGCAACACGCTGTCGTTCCTGGGATCGGGCACGGTGCGGGCGCCGCTCGACGGTGAGCTCGCGCCGCGTCTGGTCGCGCTGCATGTCGGCCTGACGGAAGTCATGGGCGCGTGGACGCCGGACGAGGCGGCGGTGGAGCAGACCTTCGTCAATCGCGACGCATCGGCGACGCTGAAGCTCGGCCAGGCGCGCGGCATCGCGATGGTCGTGCCGGCGCTGGCCGGACTGGCGGTCGCCGAATACGCGCCGAACGCGGTGAAGAAGGCGATCGTCGGCGCCGGTCACGCGGAGAAGGCGCAGATCCGCGCGATGGTGAAGGTGCTCCTGCCGCGTGCGACCTTCGACAGCGACGACGCGGCCGATGCGCTGGCGGTCGCGATCTGTCACGCGCACCATCGCCAGTGGGCGCGCACCCTCGCCAAGGCCGGTTAGCGGAATTTATAGAGGTCCGCGTCCGGATCGGCCTTGCCGGCGAGCGCGGCGGCGACGATGTCGGCCGCGATGCGGCTGTAGGTGATGCCGTTGCCGCCGAAGCCGAGGATCGCCCAGCAATTCTTCTTGCGCGGGATGGCGCCGATGAGCGGCAGGCCGGTGCCGGTGGTGCCGAACGATCCCGCCCACTGGAACTCCGGCGTCACGTCGAGGGAAGGGAACAGCCGCTGCAATTTGCGCCCGATGGCGGCGGCTTTTTTGCCGATAAGCGCATCGCGTTTCTCGTCGTCGGCGAAGTCTTCGTCCTCGCCGCCGCAGATGACGCGGCCGTCCGGCGTCGTGCGCATGTAGAGGTAAGGATCGGACGCCTCCCAGATCAGCGCCTCGCCCGGCCACAGGTTGCGGCGCTGCGGGCGCGTCGCGATGGCGAAGGTCGAGGCGATGCGGTGGCCGTCGCCGGGCACGAATTTTGGCACCTCGTAGCCGGTGGCGAAGACGACATGGCGGGCGCGGATCGTCGGCCCGGCCTTGGTCAGCGCCGTGACGCCGCCGCGGTGCGTCTCGACGTCGGTCACCTCGACCGGCGCGTATAGTTTCGCGCCGTTGGCGATGGCGGCGCGGAGGTAGCCGCCGGTGAGCCGGCGCGGGTCGAGGGTGAAGTCGCCGTGCGACAGCAGCGCGGCCGGGCGTTCGATGCCGAAGCGCGATTTCAGTTCGGCGCGGCGCAGCAGTTCGGTCTCGATGCCGATAGCGCGCCGGGCGGCGCGTTCTTTCTCCAGCCCATCGGCATCGAGCACATTGCCGGCGAGGTAGAGCGTATCGCGCCGCGCGATGTCGCACTTGATGCCAAGCTGGCGCGTGCGCGCGGAGAGCGAATGGAGTGCGAGATGCGACCGCCGCCAGGCGCGCGCGGCGTCGTCGGCGCCGATCTGGCGGGCGAGTTTGGTCAGCGGCGTGTCGATCTCGTATTCGACCAGCGCCGTGCTCGCCGGGGTCGATCCCTTCGCCGCGCCGCGCCGGTCGACGATGACGACGCGATGCTCGCCGGCCAGCGCCTCGGCGACCAGCGCGCCGGATATGCCCGCGCCGACGACCAGCACATCCGTCGCGATATCGCGCGTCAGCCGTGCCGACGGGACGCGCGGCATCGGGCGGCTTTGCCAGTAGCTGACGCCGGTGCGGAGATCGCGGTGAGGGCTGAGCATCCGGCCACAACGCACGGGGCGCGGAATCGGCTCAATATTGCCAATGTTTATGTAATGTTCTATTTCTTACTTCACGAAGTAAGAATTGGAGGCGGCTGTGCGCGTCACGTCCAAGGGACAGGTCACCATACCGAAGGCGATACGGGATCGTGCCGGCATGAGCGCCGGAAGCGAAGTCGAGTTTCGCGTTGAGGGAGATGGGATCGTCATCGAGCGGGTGCGGAGCCGCAAGCGACCGGGGATGAGCCGCGGCGACAAAGTCGTGCAGGCGCTGAAAGGCACGCGCACGCGCAATCGCGAACTGTCTACCGACGAGTTGATGAAGCTGCTGCGCGGCGATGAGTGATACGCTCGTCGATACGAACGTATTGCTTGACGTCAACGGCGAGCCGTCGGAGTGGCAGGCCTGGTCCGAGCGGCAGATCGCGGAGGCGGCCGAGGATGGCGGCCTCGTCATCAATCAGGTGATCTATTCCGAACTGGCGATCGGATACGGAGCGCGCGAAGAGCTGGAAGAGATCATAGAACGCACGCGGTTGATGCGCGAAAATCTGCCTTGGGGCGCTGCCTATATAGCCGGCCATGCGTTCGTGAATTACCGGCGGCGCGGTGGCAGCCGTGCGTTGCCGCTCCCCGATTTCTTCATCGGCGCGCACGCCGCTGTCCGCGGTTACACGCTGCTGACGCGCGACCGCGGTTACTACGCGACATATTTCCCGACGCTGAAGATCATCTCGCCCGAGACGCAGCCATGATCGGCAAGCTCAGCGGCGTCATCGACTCGTACGGCGACGATTGGGTGATCGTCGACGTCGGCGGCGTCGGCTATCAGGTGCATTGCTCGGCGCGGACGCTGCAGGCGCTGCCCGCCGCCGGCGAGCGCGCGACGCTGTCGATCGAGACGTACGTGCGCGAGGACATGATCCGGCTCTACGGCTTTTCGAGCGATCTCGAACGCGAGTGGTTCCGCCTGCTGCAGACGGTGCAGGGCGTTGGCGCCAAGGTGGCGCTCGCCGTGCTCGGCACGCTGAAGCCGGGCGACCTTGCCACGGCCATCGCGCTGCAGGACAAGGCGGCGCTGTCGCGGGCGCCGGGCGTCGGGCGCAAGGTGGCGGAGCGCATGGTGACGGAACTGCGCGACAAGGCACCGGCCTATTCCAGCGCCGATCCAATGGTGGTGCGCCTGCAGGCGGAACTCGACGACAAGCGGGCGCCGCGCCCGGTTGCCGATGCGGTGTCGGCGCTGGTCAATCTCGGCTACGCGCAGATACAGGCGAGCGCCGCGGTCGCCGCCGCGTCGCGCGCCGCCGGTGAAGCGGCGACCGCGGAGCAACTGATCAAGCTCGGGCTGAAGGAACTGGCGCGATGAGCCGCGTCGTTGCCCCCGAGGCATTGTCGGACGATGCGCGCGATACGGTGCTGCGGCCGCAGACGCTGTCCGAGTTCGTCGGGCAGGCGCAGGCGCGCGACAATCTCAAGGTGTTCATCGATGCGGCGCGCGGGCGCAACGAGGCGCTGGATCACGTCCTGTTCGTGGGGCCGCCCGGCCTCGGCAAGACGACGCTGGCGCAGATCGTGGCGCGCGAGCTCGGCGTCAATTTCCGCTCGACCTCGGGGCCGGTGATCGCCAAGGCCGGCGACCTTGCCGCGCTGCTGACGAATCTCGAGGAGCGCGACGTCCTGTTCATCGACGAGATCCACCGCCTGTCGCCGCAGGTCGAGGAGATTCTGTATCCGGCGCTGGAGGATTTTCGCCTCGACCTGATCATCGGCGAGGGGCCGGCGGCGCGCTCGGTCAAGATCGAGCTGGCGCCGTTCACGCTGGTCGGTGCGACGACGCGGCTGGGGCTGCTGACGACGCCGCTCCGCGATCGTTTCGGCATTCCGATCCGGCTCAATTTCTACGAGGTGCCCGAGCTGGAGCACATCGTGCGGCGCGGCGCCCGCATTCTCGGCGTCGAGCTCACCGCCGACGGATCGACCGAAATCGCGCGGCGCTCGCGCGGCACGCCGCGGATTGCGACGCGCCTCTTACGCCGCGTGCGCGACTTCGCTGCTGCCGCCGGCACGACCGCGATCGACGCCAAGAGCGCCGACCGCGCGCTGCAGCGGCTCGAGGTCGATGCGATGGGATTCGATGCGCTCGACCGGCGCTACATGCAGTTGATCGCGGAAAGCTTTGGCGGCGGGCCTGTCGGCATCGAGACGATCGCCGCGGCACTGTCGGAGCCGCGCGACGCGATCGAGGAGATCGTCGAACCGTTCCTGATCCAGCAGGGCTTCGTCCAGCGCACGCCGCGCGGGCGCCTGCTGACCGGCAATGCGTTCCGGCATCTCGGCCTCGAGATGCCGAAGCGCGACGCGACGGTGCAGATGCCGCTGTTCACAGAAGACGACGAGGGATGAGCGCGCCGATCGCCATCGTCGCCGCCGTCGTCCGCGATGCCGACGGCCGCGTGCTGCTGGTGCGCAAGCACGGCACCGCGGCGTTCCTGCAGCCGGGCGGCAAGCGCGAGGCGGGCGAGGGCGACATCGCGGCGCTGGCGCGGGAACTCGGCGAGGAACTCGGCTGCGGCATCGTCGCCGGCTCGGCGCGGCCGGTCGGCGCCTTCAGCGCGCCGGCGGCGAACGAAGCCGGCCGCGAGGTCGTGGCGCACGTCTACGCGGTCCGCCTCGACGGCACGCCGGTGGCGTCGGCGGAGATCGCGGAACTGGCGTGGGTCGATCCGGCCGCGCCCGGCGATCTGGTGCTGGCGCCGCTGACGCGCGACGGCATCCTGCCGGCGCTGGCCGGCGAAGGAGCGATGGCGCGATGAGCGAGTGGCCGGACCTCGCGGGGCGCATCGACAACGGCGTCCACATCCTGCCGGTGCGCATCTATTTCGAGGACACCGATTTTTCCGGCGTCGTCTATCACGGCAGCTACGTGCGCTTCCTCGAGCGTGGGCGGACCGATTTTCTGCGCGTGCTCGGCATTGGCCACGATGCGCTGGACAAGGGCGAGCACGGCGAGCCGCTCGCCTTCACCGTGCGGCGCATGACGCTCGAATTCATCAAGCCGGCGCGGATCGACGACGTCGTCGTGGTCGAGACGCGAGCGGGCGAACTGACCGGCGCACGCGGGGTGCTGGCGCAGACCATTCGTCGCGGCGCCGAGGTGCTGGTGACGGCGGAGGTGACCGTCGCGATGATTAACGCTGAGGGCAAGGCGCGGCGCTGGCCCGAATCGATCCTAAGGATGATCGCGCTTTCATCGGATTGAGCCGGCCACCGCGGGCGATTAGCGGGCAGGTGTTGCAGGGATGCTACGTATCCGCAGGCTCGCCGCTGATAGCCTACGCCACGGATTTGGCTTGGAGATTCGGTGATGCGGTTTGCTGTGTCGGCACTTTTGCTGGCTGTCGCTGTGACCCCCGCGATGGCGGGGCCGTCGAAGATCATCGGCTATGGCGACGTCGGCGCCGGCGGGCAGACGCTGAGCGACAGCAACGGCAACTGGGGTATGCCGCGGTTCGCCGGTGACGCGGCGGTCAACATCCCGATCAGCGAACGGTTCAACCTCGAGTTCGAGGCGTGGGGCGATACGCAATACGGGCAGTACTACTACTTCGGCCATGCGGCAGCCGGAACCTTCGTGCACGCCTATGCGCGCAGCGAGGCCGGCTCATTCGGTGCGTTCGGAGGCTACACGAACCTGGAGTTCGGCGGCTACGAGCACGGCGACATGTTCACCGGCGGCGTTGAGGGGCAGGGCTATTTCGGCAACCTGACGTTATACGGCCAGGTCGCCGGCCTGACCTCGAAGGGGCGGGAAAACGATATCCTCCTGACGTTCAACGGCTGGCTGGCCCGCGGCACCGCGCGCTACTTCGCCACGCCTGACACCAGACTGCAGTTCGACGCGCAGTGGATGTCGCTGTCGCTGCCCACCGGTCACGGCGACGTGCTGTCGCTGGTCGGGACTGCCGAGCACCGCTTTGCCGCGACGCCTTTCTCCGCGTTTGTCAGCGGACGCTGGGATCGGGTGAGCCACGATCCGTTCAACTTCTCGGCCGCGCAGGTGACTTTCGGTGCGCGCTTCTATTTTGGCGGCAACGCGTTCGAGAACGACCGCAGTGGCGCCACCATGGACACGTTGCCGATGCCCGCGCTGTGGCTGCGGCCGATTACCTAGCCGCATCGTCGCTCGACCGAGACCGAGGTGAACCCGGCGGTTGCCAGATGGCGATGACGTGCGGGCGCGCGCGAAGTGACAGTCGCGCTTATGCCGATGCGGGACATTTGCGACGGTCGGCCCTCCGTGATTTTCGCAATCCGATCATCGTGGTGTGAGCCGCCAGATACGCTACGGCTCTGCCCTTGCTGCCACGCATGTCGGTGGTCTCCGGTGCTATCTTTTGGCGAATCAAGCTGCAGGTGAAGCCATGCGCATCCTGTTGTCTGCCATCGCTGCAGGTGGCTTGGTATTGGCCTCTGCCGTTGCCGGCGAGGCTGCCGAGAAGATCACCGGCACCGCCGAGGTTGCCGTCGGCCAGCAGTTCCCCGATCGGACAGACTTGGGCATGCTCGCCTCCTTCGCCGGCGCGGGTGAGGTGAATATCTCGCTCTCCGAGCGTTTCAATCTTGAGTTCGAGGGACGCGCCTCGACGGTCGGGACGACCAGCCCCTATGCGCAGGCCGCGACGGTTGCGCACGCGTTCTGGCGCGATCCGCAGACTTTTGCGTTCGGGGCGTTCGGCGGCTTTGCGTCGCTCGAGATGGCGCCCCAGCGCGGCAACATGTTTCTCGGCGGCGTCGAGGGGCAGGCGTATCTCGGCAATCTCACCCTTTACGCGCAGGCCGCGGCGATAACCGCGTCGCAGAACTCGCCGGGCTCCTGGCTTCACTTCGGCGGCTATTTCGCGCGCGGTGCGGCGCGCTATTTCGTGACGCCGATGACGCGGCTTCAGTTTGACGCGCAATGGACCTCGTTCAGCAACACCGACGACTGGACCAACGCGCTGATCCTCGCGGGCACCGTCGAGCACCAGTTCGCCGCGACGCCGTTCGCCGGCTTCGCCAACGTTCGCTGGGATCATCTGGAGCACGGCGGCAACCGGCCGCTCACCGCGACCGCGGTCACGTTCGGCATCCGCGCCTACTTCGGTGCCGGCTCGACACTCGACAACGACCGCAACGGCGCGACGATGGACGTGCTGCCGATGCCGATCCTGCTGGGGCTGAACTTCGGCTAGCCGCGGTTCCTCCGTAAATTAACCCATCGTTAACCCCGCAAGCCCTACGAATCCTTGGCGTTTCCGAGGGTCGCCGGGGTGCCTGCGCCCTCATTTGGTCAAATTGAACGGCAACAAAGCCGGCGCAAAAGCGTAGCCCAGCCAAAGACTTGCCAGGTCGCCTGTTGCGCCGTATGCCGCCTTCGGGGCGAGCGACACCGAAGCTAGGGGCGGGACTTGTGATGAACGACGCGGTGACGAATGTCGTTCTGGCGCCGCCGAGCGCCGACTTTTCGCTGCTGGCGCTCTTCTATCAATCGCACATCGTCGTGAAGTGCGTGATCATCGGGCTGCTGCTGGCCTCGGTGTGGAGCTGGGCGATCATCGTCGACAAGACCTTCCTCTACCGGCGCGTCCGCAAGTCGATGGACCGCTTCGAGAAGGTGTTCTGGTCGGGCCAGTCGCTCGAGGAACTCTACCGCTCGCTCTCCGGCCGCACGCCGACCGCGATGGCCTCGGTTTTCGTCGCCGCGATGCGCGAGTGGAAGCGCAGCTTCGAGGCGGGCGCGCGCTCTCCGGTCGGCCTGCAGACGCGCATCGACAAGGTGCTCGACGTTACCATCGACCGCGAGACGGAGCGGCTGGAGCGGCGCTTGCTGTTCCTGGCGACGGTCGGATCGGCGGCGCCGTTCATCGGCCTGTTCGGCACGGTGTGGGGCATCATGTCGTCGTTTCAGGCGATCGCGGCCTCCAAGAACACCGCGCTCGCCGTCGTGGCGCCGGGCATCGCCGAGGCGCTGCTCGCGACCGCGCTCGGCCTGCTCGCCGCCATTCCGGCGGTCATTGCCTACAACAAGCTGTCCAACGATTCCGGCAAGATCAGCCAGCGGCTGGAAGGCTTCGCCGACGAGTTCTCGGCGATCCTGTCGCGCCAGGTCGATGAGCGGGTGAGCTAGGCGATGGCCGGGCCGCTCGGAGCGACGGTAGGGCGGCGCAAGCACAAGCGGCAGCGCCGGCGGCCGATGAGCGACATCAACGTGACACCGTTCGTCGATGTGATGCTCGTGCTGCTCATCGTCTTCATGGTGACGGCGCCGCTTCTGTCGGCCGGCGTGCCGGTCGACCTGCCGCAGGCGCAGGCAAAGCCGCTGGCGCTCGAAAAGGAACCGATCACGGTGACCGTCGATACGCAGGGCCGCGTCTTCATCAAGGACGATGCCGTGGCGATGGAGGACCTCGTGCCGAAGCTCACCGCCGCCGCGGCGAGCAACCTCGACGAACGCATCTACGTGCGCGGCGACAAGGCCGTCAGCTATGGCCAGATCATGCAGGTGATGGGCGTCATCTCCAGCGCCGGCTTCACCCATATCGGCCTGGTGGCGCTGAAGCCCGATGGCTGACGGATCGCGCACCGCGGGGATCGTCGTCTCGGCGGTGGCACACGCCGCGCTGATCGCGTGGGGTGTCTTCTCGCTGCCGTCGGCCAAGCCGCTGGATACCAGCGACATCGAGCAGATCCCGGTCGACTTCATCGAGATGGCCGACGACACCAAGATCAACAAGGGCGTGCAGACCGCGGCGCTAGTACAGGAAGTGCCGGTGCCGGAACCGGCGCCCAAGGTTGCCGACGAGCCGCCGCCGCTGCCGAAGCCCGATCCGGCGCCCGAGCCCGATCCGGCGCCGCCTTTGCCGCCGCCTCCGGCGCCAGCGCCGCCGCAGCCGACGCCGCCCGACCCGACACCGCCGCCGCCCGACGTGACGCCGCCCGTGCCGGCGGAACCGACGCCGCCTCCGCCCCAGCCGACGCCCGATGCCGAGCCGCCGCCGCCGACGACGGCCTCCATCACGCCGCCGCCGATGAAGGACGTGCCGCTGCCGCGCCCGCGCCCGACCCAGCCGCAGAAGCCGAAGGTGGCGCCGCCGGACGCGACCTCCGACATCGACCAGATCACGGCGCTGCTCGACAAGCACAAGCTGCAGCAGCTCGCCTCGGCCGAGCCGCCGCCCGACGCCAAGCCGACGGTCGGGTCGCAGACCGGCGCGGCTTCGGTTTCCAGGATGACGGCGAACGAACTCGACGGGCTGCGCGCGCGCCTGGCGCAGTGCTGGAGCCCGCCGCTCGGCTGGACCGATCCGGCCGAGGTGCGCGTCGTGCTGATGCTCGACCTAAACCAGGACGGCACGGTCGCCGGCACGCCGGCGGTCCTAGAATCGCCGCAAGGTGCCTATTCGAATACCGCACCCGAAAGCGCGCTCCGGGCCGTGCGCCGCTGCGCGCCGTTCGATCTTCCGGCGGCGAAGTACGACGCGTGGCGGCAGGTGAAGGTCACCTTCGATCCGAAGGACATGGGTGGCTGAACTGGGGCGGGTGGACTGGGGCGGCTTAAATTGGGGCGGCTTGGATGGGGCGGCTGAGATGCGGTGGGAATCCATGAAGAAATCGGCGCTCCATTTCGTGCTCCGCGTATTGGCCGCGGCATTTGCCGCCGGCGTGGCCGTGCCGGCGCACGCGCTTGTCGAGATCGACATCACGCGCGGCAACATCGAGCCGCTGCCGATCGCCATCCCGAATTTCCAGGGCGGCGGGCAGGATGCGAAACTCGGCATCGACGTCGCGGCGATCATCACCGCCGACCTGAAACGCTCCGGCCTGTTCCAGCCGATCGATCCGGCGACCTTCACGCAGCCCAACATCGGGCCGAACGACACGCCGCGGTTCGCCGACTGGAAGGTGCTGGCGGCGCAGGCGCTGGTCACCGGCGGCGTGCAGAAGCAGCCGGACGGGCGGCTCAGGGCCGAGTTCCATCTCTGGGACGTGTTCGCCGGGCAGCAGATGGCCGGGCAGCAGTTCTTCACAAGCCCGGACAACTGGCGGCGCGTCGCGCACATCATCGCCGACGCGATCTACGAACGGCTGACCGGCGAGAAGGGCTACTTCGATTCCCGCGTCGTGTTCGTCGACGAGACCGGGCCGAAGGACAATCGCGTCAAGCGCCTCGCCATCATGGATCAGGACGGCGCCAACGTGCGCTACCTCACCGACGGCAAGAGCATCGAGCTGACGCCGCGCTTCTCGCCGTCGAGCCAGGAAATCACCTACATGTCGTACGCCGGCGACGCCGGGCCGAAGGTCTATATCCTCAACATCGAGACGCAGCAGCGCGAGCCGGTCGGTGATTTCCCCGGCATGACGTTCGCGCCGCGCTTCTCGCCGGACGGGCAGAAGGTGATCATGAGCCTGCAGCCCGGCACCAACGCCAACATCTTCACGCTGGATCTTCGGTCGCGGCGCACCACGCGGCTCACCGACGACGCAGCCATCGACACAGCGCCCAGCTACTCGCCGGACGGGAAGCAGATCGTGTTCGAATCCGACCGCGGCGGACAGCCGCAGCTGTACGTCATGGGCGCCGACGGCTCGAACCCGCACCGCATCACCTTCGGCAACGGCTCCTACGACACGCCGGTGTGGTCGCCGCGCGGCGATCTGATCGCCTTCACGCGGCGGGCGAACGGGCAGTTCGCCATCGGTGTCATCAAGCCGGACGGCTCCGGCGAGCGCATCCTGACGGAAGGCTTCCACAACGAGGGGCCGACGTGGTCGCCCAACGGCCGCGTCATCATGTTCTTCCGCAACACGCCTGGCGCGAACGGCGGGCCGCAGCTCTGGACCATCGATCTCACCGGCTACGGCGAGTACCGCGTGCCGACGCCGGCGTTCGCCTCCGACCCGGCGTGGTCGCCGCTCCTCAACTGACTTGCCCTATGGAATCGCGAAGGCTAGCTTGCCCTCGGGGTAGGGTGGCGCGCACGGCTGATTTGTTCAGGCGAGCGAAGACTGGGCGGTGACTGAGCCAGGTCCGTTAACCACCTTCCTGAACCGCTGTTTAACCACCCGCGGCTAGACCAAACCCAAGCAGGTTTGGTGCATGAGGAGTTACCCTTGATGGTGAATTTTCTGAAGGTTTCGCGGAGCGCGGGTTTGATCGCGACGATCGCGGTCGCCTTGCTGCTCGCGGCATGCGCCAAGAATCCGAGCGAGCCGGGTGGTCTGGGTCTCGGCGTCGCCGGTGGCGCTGGGGCGGCGACGCCGGGTTCGACGCAGGATTTCGTCGTCAACGTCGGCGACCGCGTCTTCTTCGAGACCGATTCGCCGGAGCTCACCGCCCAGTCGCGCGCCACGCTCGACCGCCAGGCGCAGTGGCTCAACCAGTATTCGCGCTACACCTTCACCATCGAGGGCCACGCCGACGAGCGCGGCACGCGCGAATACAACATCGCGCTAGGCGCGCGCCGTGCCACCACCGTGCAGGACTACCTGATCGCGCACGGCGTCGCGGCTAACCGCATGCGCACGATTTCCTACGGCAAGGAGCGGCCGGTGGCCGTGTGTGACGACATCTCGTGCTGGTCGCAGAACCGGCGCGCGGTGACCGTCATCAACAACGCCGGCACCTGACGCTAAGCTTGAATTACGGGGCGTTGCGAGCGGCGGCCTTCGGGCCGCCGCTTTCGTTTCCGGCGCCCAAATTTGGCCGAACTGGGCTGCGCTATGCTAGGAAACTCCCATCCGGGCGGGAAAGTGAACCCATGTTTCTGATCTCTTCGGCCTTGCCGAAATCGCTGGTGGCCGCGGCCGCTGCGGCGTTTCTCCTCTCCGCCGCGTCGAGCGGCCAGGCGGCCGGGTGGCCGTGGAGCAAGCCGGCCCCGGCGCCTCAGGCGGCCGCTGACGACGGCGCGGTGCAACTGGCGCAGGCCGGCGGCGATGCCGAGCGGCTCAATCGCGTCGAGCAGCAGATGCGCGATCTCAATGGCCAGATCGAGGTGCTGACACATCAGCTCCAGGTGCTGCAGGACCAACTGAAGAAGATGCAGGACGACAACGAGTATCGCTTCAGCGAGCTCGAAGGCGGCGCGGCGAAATCCGCGCCGGCCGTCGCGCCGCCATCCAATGCGCAGGCGAACGCCGCGCCTGCGGCCGCGGTGACCAAGCCGGCCGCCGTTGCCGCTGCTCCCGCCTTGCAGACGCCGGCTGCGCAGGCCGTCGCCGCGGCGAAGGTGCCCGCCGACACCACCGGGCTCGGCGCCCCGCCGAAGGCGCTCGGGCAGCTCACGCTTGACGCTCCGCCGGTGATCGATGCGCCGCCTGCGGCCGCCCAGCCGCTCGACCTGTCGTCGCTCGCCGGTGGCGCCGATGCCAACGGGGCGCCGGCGACGGCGCTGCCGCCGGCCATCGGCGACACGACGCAGGTCGCGTCGATCGCGCCAACTGGCGATGCGCGGGCCGACTACGACCAGGCGTACAAGCTGGTCACTGCCGGGCGCTACGACATCGCCGAGACGGCGTTCCGCCAGTTCCTCACGGCGTACCCGAGCGACGAGCTGGCGCCCGACGCCCAATACTGGCTGGGCGAGAGCCTCTATGCGCACGGCGAATACGCCGCGGCCGCCGAGGAGTTCAAGGCGGGCTACACCAAGTATCCGAAGAGCAAGCGCGCGCCGGACTCGCTGCTGAAGCTCGGCCTGTCGATGGCCGGCCTCGATTATCGCGATGAGGCCTGCAAGATGTACGCGCTGGCGCTGAAGCAATACCCGACGATGTCGAACGGGCTGCGCTCGCGCGTCAAGGCCGAACAGGCCAGTGCGAGCTGCTAGGCGGCCATCTGCCGACGACGCACCGCTCGCCGACGAGGAACTCGATTCACTTTTCGCGCCGCTTGCCGGCGCCGGGCTGATCGCGCTCGCCGTTTCCGGCGGCGCGGACTCGCTGGCGCTGCTCGATGCAGTCGATCGCTGGCGCGGCAAGCGCCGCGTCGTCGTGCTGACGGTCGATCATCGCCTGCGCAAAGGCTCGCGCGCCGAGGCGGAGGGCGTCGCGAAAATCGCGAAGGCGAGGGGGCTCGATGCCCGCATCCTCACGCGCGCCGGCGCGCGCCCGACCGGCGATATCGAGGCCGCCGCCCGCGCCGCGCGCTACCGCCTGCTGCTCGACGCATGCCGCGATATCGGGGCGACGCATCTCGCGGTCGCCCATCATCGCGACGACCTTGCCGAGACTTTCCTGCTGCGGCTCAGGCGCGGCTCCGGCGTCTTCGGCTTAGCCGCGATGCGGCCGGTGCTGGAGGTTGGCGGCGTGACCATCGTGCGGCCGTTCCTCGGCGTGCCGCGCTCGCGGCTCGCGGCGGCCACGGCCGCGGCGAAGCTGACGCCGGTGGTCGATCCGATGAACGACGATCCGCGCTTCGACCGAGCGCGGATGCGCCGGCTGCTTGCCGGCGAGGGGATCGACGCCACGGCGCTGGCCGCCACGGCGATACGGCTGGCGGATGCCGCCGACGCGATCGATGCGGCGGCGTCGGCGTTGCTTGGCGACGTCGATGCGTGGGGGATCGCATGGCTGGAGCCTGCGGCCCTTGCCGCGGCGCCGCGCGAGGTCCAGCTCCGGGCGGTGACGCGGCTGTTGCTCGCGGTCGGCGGCGACGATTACCCGCCGCGCCATGAGCGGCTGGCTGCGCTGGTTGACGCGATGCTGGCGGGGCCGGCCCGGTTCAAGCGGACGCTCGCCGGTGCGGTCGTCGAGTTGAAATCCGGCCGCTTCGCCTTCAGCCGGGAGGCCGGGCGCGATGGCCTGCCCACATTGCCGGCAAAACCGGGCGCCCCCGTCGTCTGGGACGGGCGCTATGCCATCGCCGTCACAAGCGAGGCGCCGTCGGGCCTCAGCGTCGGTCCGCTGTCCGCAACCGCACCGTTTCCGGCGCTGCGGCGCCGCGGCAAGGTGGTCGCGGCGCTGGCGCCGGGCGCGGAGGCGCTGCCTGCCTGGGTTTCGATCCGCCCGCTCGTCGCCGAGCGGCTCCGGCGGCCGCCGCTGTTTCCGGACTTCGCCGCCGCCCGATAAGTTCGTTCACCTAGCGCGGAAGCGGCGGTTTCGCCCCATTCCGGTCGTGATACGGTGGGACACCTGTTTTTATTGGCTTCGTAACGCCGAGCACCTATCTTAACTGAAGCTTCAGCCTGACATCTGGTGTTGGCGGCTCCTCCAGCCGCCTCCCGAGGGATAATATGAACGCGAATTTCCGCAATTTTGCGCTGTGGGTGATCATCGGCCTGGTGCTCATCGCCCTGTTCAATCTTTTCCAGAACACGGGCACCCGCACCGTCGGCCACGATGTCGCCTATTCGCGGTTCATCAGCGATGTCGATCAGGGCCGCGTCCGCGATGTCACCATCGCCGGGCCGCAGATCACCGGTACCTACTCGGACGGCTCGGCCTTCCAGACCTTCGCGCCGGACGATCCGGACCTGGTCAAGAAGCTCGAGGATCGCGGCGTGTCGATCGCGGCCAAGCCGCCGACCGAAGCGGGCACCTCGCTGGTCGGCATGCTGCTGTCGTGGTTCCCGATGTTCCTCATCCTGGCGGTGTGGATCTTCTTCATGCGCCAGATGCAGGGGACGGGCGGCAAGGCGCTCGGCTTCGGCAAGTCCAAGGCCAAGCTTCTGACCGAGGCGCACGGTCGCGTGACGTTCGAGGACGTCGCCGGCGTCGATGAAGCCAAGGAAGACTTGCAGGAGATCGTCGAGTTCCTGCGCGACCCGCAGAAGTTCCAGCGCCTCGGCGGCCGTATCCCGCGCGGTGTGCTGCTCGTCGGCCCTCCGGGCACGGGCAAGACGCTCATCGCGCGTGCGGTGGGCCGGTGAAGCCAACGTGCCGTTCTTCACGATCTCGGGCTCCGACTTCGTCGAGATGTTCGTCGGCGTCGGCGCTTCGCGCGTCCGCGATATGTTCGAGCAGGCGAAGAAGAATGCGCCCTGCATCATCTTCATCGACGAAATCGACGCGGTCGGTCGCCATCGCGGCGCCGGTCTCGGCGGCGGCAACGACGAGCGCGAGCAGACGCTCAACCAGTTGCTGGTCGAGATGGACGGCTTCGAGACCAACGAAGGCATCATCCTGATCGCGGCCACCAACCGGCCCGACGTGCTCGACCCGGCGCTCTTGCGTCCCGGCCGTTTCGACCGGCAGGTCGTGGTGCCGAACCCCGACGTCGTCGGTCGCGAGCGCATCCTCAAGGTGCACGTCCGAAAGGTGCCGATGGCGCCGGACGTCGACCTCAAGGTCATCGCGCGCGGCACGCCGGGCTTCTCCGGCGCCGACCTGATGAACCTCGTCAACGAGGCCGCGCTGCTCGCCGCCCGCCGCGGCAAGCGGCTGGTGACGATGGCCGAGTTCGAGGACGCCAAGGACAAGGTGATGATGGGTGCGGAGCGCCGCACGCTGGTCATGACCGAGGACGAGAAGCGGCTGACCGCCTACCACGAGGCCGGCCACGCCATCGTCGCGCTCAACGTTGCGGCGACCGATCCGGTGCACAAGGCGACGATCATCCCGCGCGGCCGTGCGCTCGGCATGGTCATGCAGTTGCCCGAGCGCGACAAGCTGTCGATGTCGCTTGAGCAGATGACCTCGCGCCTCGCCATCATGATGGGCGGCCGCGTTGCCGAGGAGATCACCTTCGGCAAGGAGAAGGTCACCTCGGGTGCGGCTTCGGACATCGAGCAGGCGACGCGCCTGGCGCGCATGATGGTCACCCGCTGGGGCCTGTCCGACGAGCTCGGGCCGGTCGGCTACGGCGAGAACCAGGAGGAAGTCTTCCTCGGCCATTCCGTCTCGCGGACGCAGAACGTCTCCGAGCAGACGGCGCAGAAGATCGATTCAGAAATCCGCCGCTTCGTCGATGCCGGGCTGATCGAGGCGCGCCAGATCCTGACCGCGCACGCTGCCGACCTAGAGAAGCTGGCGCAGGGCCTGCTCGAATACGAGACGCTGTCGGGCGACGAGATCCGCGGCCTGCTGGCCGGCAAGCCGCCGGTGCGCGAGACGCAGGAGGAGGCGGCCTCGACCAAGTCGTCGGCGGTGCCGCTGACCAAGAAGCCGCGCCGGCCCTCGGGCGAGCCTGATACCGGCGGGCTGGAGCCGCAGCCTTCGGCGTAGCTGTTTCCATTTTTACGATTTGAGACGGCGGGATTTTTTCTTGCCGTTTTCGTTTGTGGCAGTGCGCTTCGTCACTTGTTGAGGCACACCCCTCCCCAAAACCGCGATGCGGTTTTGGCCCTCCCACAAGGGGAGGGCTCAAGTGGAGTCCGGGTCGCGCAACAGGATGAACCCTCCCCTTGTGGGAGGGCCAAACCGCCGAAGGCGGTTTGGGGAGGGGTGTCTCTCGTCCTCCAAGCCGCGAATACCGGGTGCTTGCCGCCGTTTACTTTCCGTTAAGGTAAAGAGACGTGGTTAAGCGACGTAGTTAAGCGCGCTTTAAGTTTTTTCCCTCAAAGTCTCGAGCATCGACCCGCGGCCGGTTCAGTTCCGCGCGTAAGCGGGGGCCACGAAGGAAAGGACTTTGTCATGGGCCGTTCGAAGATTTACGCGCTGCTCCTCGGAGCTTCCGCGATCGTTCCTGCCGCGAACGCGTTCGCCGCCGATATCCCCGAGGTTCCCCCGCCGGTGCAGTTTCACGGCGGCTGGTATCTGCGCGGCGACATCGGGTTCAGCAACCAGCACGTCGGCAGCCTGTTCAACATCCTCTACGACGACGTCGACAGCGTCACCAACGTCAGCAAGGATTTCAGCGCCGCGCCGTTCTTCGGCCTCGGCATCGGCTTCCAGCACAGCGACCACCTGCGCTTCGACCTGACCGGCGAATATCGCGGCGGCTCGACGTTTCACGGCCTCGACATCTACACGGACCCGGATCCGGCGACGGACGAATACACCGCCATCAAGTCGGAGTGGACGTTCCTCGCCAACGGCTACTGGGACATCGGCACGTGGAAAGGCTTCACGCCGTTCGTCGGCGCCGGCCTCGGCGTCAGCTACAACACGATCAGCGGCTTCACCGACGTCAACACGCCGTTGCTCGGCGTCGCCTACGGCGCCACCGCTTCCGAGTGGAACTTCGCCTGGGCGCTGCACGCCGGCCTGTCCTACAAGGTCAACGATCGCCTGACGATCGAGGCGGCCTACCGCTACCTCGACCTCGGCAACGCGCACACGGGTGACCTCGTCACGTTCGAGGGCGACAACGACGTGCCCAACAACCCGATGGAGTTCCACCACCTCTACTCGCACGACATCAAGGTCGGCTTCCGCTGGGCCTTCGATGCTCCGCAGCAGTCGTACTACCCGCCTGTCGTAAAGTACTAACTCTCCGCGCCTCCTCGTCCCGAAACGCCGCCTGCCACCCAGCAGGCGGCGTTTTTCGTTTCAGGCGAGGCGTTCTTTCAGCGCCGCCAGCATCGCTGCGATCACCGGCGGCCAGTCGGCTGCCGTCGCCTGACGGAAGAGCCGCATGGTCGGATACCACGGCGTATCGCTCTGCCCGCGCAGCCACCGCCAGTTGGCGTCGGCCTTGAGGCCGACCCAGACGGGGACGCCGAGCGCGCCCGCGAGATGCGCCGTCATCGTGTCGGAGCAGACGACCAGATCGACCGACTGCATCGCGGCGGCGATCTCGGCGATGCCGTCGGGGTTGGATTCGATTCTCGGCCCGAGCCGCTCGACGCTCACCCCGGCCAGTTCGTCGAGGCCGGTCATTCCCTGCAGGCTGATCAGGCGAATCTCCGGGCGGTAGGCGAGGGCGGTCAGCGCGGCCAGCGGCAGCGAGCGCTCGTCGTCGCGCGAGCGGCCGGCGCTGCCCTGCCAGGCGATGCCGATTTTCGGTCCGCGCTCGCCGATGACGGCGCGCCAGTGCGCGACCTTGTCGGCGGCCGGCCCGATGTAGGGGACCTTCGCGGGGATCGTGTCGGCCGTGGTGCGCAGGAAGAACGGCACGCTCAGCATGTCGACGCGGAGATCGAACGGCGCCGGCGATTTCGTGTCGCTGGTGACGGCGACGGACGGATCGACGCTGGCCACGAGAGAGGCGAGGGGAGGCTGCACCATCGCCGTCACCTTTGCGGCCATGGCGGCGAGGATCGGCAGGTAGCGGCAGAACTGGACGGTGTCGCCGAGGCCCTGTTCGGCGACGACGAGGAGATGCTTGCCGGCGAGGCTCTCGCCGCTCCATGGGCGCACGTCGCGGCGGATCGTCGGCCGCGCGCGCTGCTCGTAGTCGGCCCAGCCGCGCGCGAAGTCGCCCAGCGCGAGGCGGTGCCGGCCGAGGATGACGCGGAGGTGCGCGTCCCTGGGCGCGAGTCTTGTCGCCGTCTCCAGCGCGGCGATCGCCGGCTCGGTCCGGTCGACCTGCCAGAGCGCACGGAAGCGCAGGTACATCTGCTCCGCCGTCGGTGCGCCTGCGGCGATGGCGCGGTCGATCGTTTCCATCGCCTCGTCGTTGCGGCCAAGTTCGAGCAGCGCGAATGCCTGGAGCGTCAGCAGCGTCGGGTCGCTGTCGGCGCGCATCGCGGCGGCCTCGGCTTCCGCAAGCGCGTCGGCGTAGCGCCGGGCGCCCAGCAGGCCGCGGATTTTCTCGATGCTCTGGCCCGGCGTCACGCGCGATCCTTGCCCCCGTATCCGGCGGCGCGAGGCTAGCAGAAGCGACGGCGCGACGGAGTGGCACGCTTGCGTTTTTCGCGCGCTCTGGTATCTCCGCCGGCGGGACACCTCCCCCCAACGGGAGGCCAGCTATCTGAGAGGATAGACAGATGACGACCGCCGTTCCGGGCAAGAAGCCCACCAATCCCAATTTTTCATCCGGACCCTGCGCCAAGCGACCTGGCTGGTCGCTCGATGCGCTGAAGGGTGCAGCGCTCGGCCGTTCTCACCGCGCCAAGATCGGCAAGCAGAAGCTCAAGGCCGCGATCGACCTGACGCGCGAAGTGCTCCAGGTGCCGGCCGACTATCTCATCGGCATCGTGCCGGCCTCCGACACCGGCGCGATGGAAATGGCGCTGTGGTCGCTACTCGGTGCCCGCGGCGTCGATGTGCTTGCCTGGGAGTCGTTCGGCCTCGGCTGGGTCACCGACGTGGTCAAGCAGCTCAAGCTGCCGGACGTGCGCACCATCAAGGCCGACTACGGCAAGCTGCCCGACCTGAAGCAGGTCGATTTCAAGCGCGACGTCGTCTTCACCTGGAACGGCACGACGTCGGGCGTGCGCGTGCCGAACGGCGACTGGATCGCGGCCGACCGCGAGGGCCTGACGATCTGCGACGCGACCTCGGCCGCGTTCGCGCAGAACCTCGCCTTCGACAAGCTCGATGTCGTCACCTTTTCCTGGCAGAAGGCGCTCGGCGGCGAGGCGGCGCACGGCATGCTCGTGCTTTCGCCGCGCGCCGTGAAGCGGCTCGAGACGTACGTGCCGGCGTGGCCGATGCCGAAGCTGTTCCGCATGACCAAGGGCGGCAAGCTGATCGACGGCATCTTCGTCGGCGAGACGATCAACACGCCGTCGATGCTGTGCGTCGAGGATTATCTCGATGCCCTCAACTGGGCGAAGCAGGTCGGCGGGCTCAAGGGCCTCGCGGCGCGCGCCGACGCCAACTTCAAGGTGCTCGCCGACTGGGCGGCGAAGACGCCGTGGATCGACTTCTTCGCCGAGGATCCGGCGGCGCGTTCCAACACGTCGATCACGCTCAAGATCGTCGATCCGGACGTGGCCCGCCTCGACGTCGCCGGACAGGAGGCGTTCCTCAAGGCGATCTCCGCGCGTCTCGACAAGGAAGGTGTCGCCTACGACATCAACTTCCACCGCGATGCGCCGCCGCACTTCCGCATCTGGGGCGGGGCGACGATCGAGGCCAGCGATCTCGCGATCGTCACCGAGTGGCTCGACTGGGGCTATGCGGCCGAGAAGGCGAACCTCAAGGTCGCGGCCTAACACCGTCTGTCATGCCCGCGAAGGCGGGCATCCGGTACACGCCGCTCCGTCAGCGGATACTGGGTCCCCGCCTTCGCGGGGACGACAACAAGGCAAGCCGCTCCGACAGATAGAAACTCCAACGCAGGCAAAAACCATGGCCCCGCGCGTCCTCGTCTCCGACAAGCTTTCCAAGACCGCCGTGCAGATCTTCTCCGACCACGGCATCGAGGTCGATTACCAGCCCGATCTCGGCAAGGACAAGGAGAAGCTGCTGGCGATCATCGGCAACTACGATGGCCTCGCCATCCGCTCGGCGACCAAGGTGACCGAGAAGCTGCTCGGCGCGGCCGGCAAGCTGCGCGTCATCGGGCGGGCCGGCATCGGCGTCGACAACGTCGATGTGCCCGCGGCGAGCGCGCGCGGCATCATCGTGATGAACACGCCGTTCGGCAATTCGATCACGACGGCCGAGCACGCCATCGCCATGATGTTCGCGGTGGCGCGGCAACTGCCCGAGGCGAACGCCTCGACGCAGGCAGGCAAGTGGGAAAAGAACCGCTTCATGGGCGTCGAGATCACGGCCAAGACGCTGGGCGTCATCGGCTGCGGCAATATCGGCTCGATCGTCGCGGCGCGCGGCGTCGGCCTGAAGATGAAAGTGATCGCGTTCGATCCGTTCCTGTCAGAGGAGCGGGCGTCGCAGCTTGGTGTCGACAAGGTTGAGCTCGACGAACTGTTTCGCCGCTCCGATTTCATCACGCTGCACACGCCGCTGACCGAGAAGACCAAGAACATCATCGACGCGGCGGCGATCGCGAAGATGAAGAACGGCGTGCGCATCATCAATTGCGCCCGCGGCGGGCTGGTGGATGAAGATGCGCTGGCGGACGCGATCAAGGCGGGCAAGGTCGCCGGCGCCGGTGTCGATGTGTTCGTCACCGAGCCGGCGGAGTCTTCGGTTCTGTTCGGGCTGCCCAATGTCGTCTGCACGCCGCATCTCGGCGCGGCGACGACCGAGGCGCAGGAGAACGTCGCGCTGCAGGTGGCCGAGCAGATGTCGGACTACCTGATCAGCGGCGCGGTCGCCAACGCGCTCAACATGCCGTCGATCACGGCGGAAGAGGCGCCGCGGCTGAAGCCGTTCGTGCGCTTGGCGGAGAACCTCGGCTCGTTCGCCGGGCAGCTCACCGAGACGCACATCACCGGCGTCACGATCGAGTACGCCGGCGACGTCGCCGAGATGAACACCAAGGCGCTGACCGCGGCGCTGCTCGCCGGGCTGCTGCGGCCGATGCTGTCGGAGATCAACATGGTCAACGCGCCGATCGTGGCGAAGGAGCGCGGCATGAAGGTCGACGAGGTGCGGCAGTCGCAGCGCGGCGCCTACGGCACCTACATCCGCCTGACGGTGCGGACGGAAAACATGGAGCGTTCGGTCGCCGGCACGGTGTTCTCCGACGGTCGGCCGCGCATCATCCAGATCAAGGATATCGGGCTGGAGGCCGGCTTCGGCGCCAACATGCTCTACGTCACCAACAAGGATAGGCCGGGCTTCATCGGCCGGCTCGGCACGCTGCTCGGCAATGAGAAGGTGAACATTGCGTCGTTCAATCTCGGCCGCTCGGCGGCGGGGCAGGACGCGATCTCGCTGATCGAGGTCGACGGCGCGATCGGCGATGCGGTGCTTGCCAACGTGGCGAAGCTCGAGGGCGTCATCCAGGCGAAGCGCGTCACGTTCTAGCGGCAGCCATCGACAAACACGGCAGGCGGCGCGCTGGGAACGGTGAACACGCCGAACGTGTCGATGACGCTGTCGCCTGTCTTGCGCAGGATGGTACCGACGCGGACGGCGCCCGGATAGCAGCCGGCAACGCCGTCGGGATTGGCCGAGACGATCAGGCCGGGCTCGGCGGCAAGCGCAGGATCGGGCAGGGGGCGGTAGCCAAACCGCAGGCGGCCCTCGACAGGAATCACTGGGACGGTGCCGGCGAGCCGGTAGGAGAGTTCGGAGACGACGCCATAGGCGCCGGCGCCGATCCATTTCGCATCGCTTTGACGCCGGAAGGCGTCGGTCTCGGCGGCGACCGCCTCCCAGCCGCGGTTCGGGCTGGCGGGATCGAGGGCGAGCGGCACGATGCCGCCCGGGTTGCCGGACAGCACCAGGCCGATGACGATCAGGATGGCGCCGACGGGAAAGGCCAGAATGCGCCAGCCGTCCCAGCGCGGCGGCGCGCTGCCGGCGGCGGCCGCGGCCATCAGCACCAGCGTCGAATAGACCGGGGTCGGCCAGTTGGCCTGCACTTCCTGATGTAGCGAGTGGAACGCCATGTAGGCGACGAGCGGCAGCGCGGTCCACGCGAGCAGGCCGATGCCGTCGGTCGGGTAGGCCGGTAGCCGCCGCACCCAGGCGACGACGGCCAGACCGACAAACACGGCGACGAACGGGTTGAGCAGCGCGAATTGGCCGGCGACGAATTCGGGCGGCTTCAGCGGCACCAGGTGGCCGGCCGTGACGCGGCTGAACTGGCTGGCGAAGGTCACCCAGCCGTGGCCGGCGTTCCAGGCGACCAGGGGCGCGACGATGGCGGCGGCGAGGACCACGCCTGCCCACGTCCACGGATTGATCAGCCAGTGGCGGAGGTCGCGGCGGATCAGCAGCGGCAGCAGCAGGCCCGGAAGGAGGAAGAGATCGGTCAGCTTGGAAACGATGCCAAGCCCGGTGGCGGCGCCGACGAGCAGCCACCAGCGTCCGTCGCCGGTGCGCACGACCAACAGGAAGCCGAGCAACGCCGCCGTCCAGAATACCAGCGAGGGCGCGTCCGGCGTCGCGATGAAGCCGCCCACGCCGACGAGGAGTGTCGCGTTCAGCCACAGGGTGCCGCGGGCGGCGATGGGACGATCGAAGAGGACGCGCCCGCAGGCGTACATGAGGGCGAAGATCGGGATCGCGCTGAGGACGGTCAGCGCGCGGATGCCGAACGGTCCGGTGCCGAAGACGGCGGTGCCGGCCGCAATCCACCAGGCCACCATCGGCGGATGGTCGTAATAATCCCAGCCGGGGAAAGCGCGACCAGTCGAAGTAATACGTCTCGTCGAAGCTCAACGTGACGAACTGCGCGGCGAGGGCGCGGGCGACCATCAGCAGCACCGTCGCCGCGACGACGAAGCGCAGGTCCAGGCGTTCGGCTTTCAGCATGTCGTAAGCAGATTCCCCCACCGCGATTCACGCCGGACCGGCCGCCGCCGAATCTCCGCAATCCGGGCCTTGGCCAAACACAATCGCGGGTTATCGAAGCTACCGCGCGGGTTTGGGCGGGCCAAGCGGGGAATTCACTCTCATGTCCAGAATGTCTTTGGGCGCCGGGCTGATGCTTGGCGTGTCCGTCGTCGTGCTCGCCGCCACCGGCGCCGTCGCCGACGAGTTGCGCGCCACCAGCAAGATCGACTCGGTCACCGCCTATCCGACCGGTGCAACGATTGTCCGCACGGCGGCGGTCGCGTTGCCGGAGGGCGCCACCACGGTGCTGCTCGACGACCTGCCGTCGGAGCTCGATGCTAACAGCCTCAAGGTCGAGGGGACCGGCGACCACGCCTTCGCCATCGCCTCGGTCGATACGCGCGTCGTGCCGGCCGACGAGGCCACCGATCCGGCGCGCGTCGCGCTCACCAGGCAGATCGAGGAAATCGACGACGGGATCGCCGCGATCGGCGATCGGCTCGACGCCCTCGACGGGCGCAAGCGGTTCCTCGAGCAACTGATCGAGTCCGCGCCCACCGGTTTTGGCAAGGCGCTGGCCGATGGCGCCGGCGACATCGCCGACTGGAACACCGCCGCCGCAACCATAGGCGACGGCCTCGCCGCGGTCGCCGACGCGGTGCGCGCCGCGCACCTCGAGCAGCGCGACCTCAGCCGGCAGCGCGACGTGCTGTCGAAGTCGCTCGCCGACCTGCCGGCGCCGCGCGACCATATGGCGGTACGCATCGCGCTCGCGGCTGATGCGGCCGCAAAGGGCACACTCACCGTCAGCTACCACACCGCCTCGGCGCGCTGGCTGCCGACCTACGATGCGCAACTTGCGACCGGCGAGGCGGGCGCAGAGCCGTCGCTCGCCATCGTGCGCCGCGCCGAGGTCACGCAAGCGACGGGTGAAGACTGGGACGGCGTGCGCCTGACGCTGTCGACCGCGCCGGTCGAGGGCGGCACCGCCGTGCCGCAACTCGATCCCTATCTGGTCAGCCTGTTCGACCCGGACTCGTATTCGGCGCCGAGCGAAGCCGCGCCCGCTCCGCCGGCGACCGCCGTCGCGCGCGATGCGGCGCGGATGGAGTTCAGGGCGGGTGGTCTTGCCGCCAACATTGCTGATGCACCGGCCAAGGTCATCGAGGCCGCTGCCGACTTCGGCGACTTCCGCGCGGAATATCGCGTGCCTGGCCTCGTCTCGGTCGAAAGCGACAAGGGTGCCCGTTCGCTGCAGATCGCGACCGAGCATCTGACGCCGCACCTCGGCGTCCGCGCCGCGCCCTCGGTCTCCGAAACGGCGTACCTGCAGGCGAAGTTCACCGCCGCCGACGGCGCGCCGCTCGTCGCCGGCAAGGTGGCGCTGTTCCGCGACGGCACCTTCGTCGGCAACGGCACGATGCCGTTCACCAGTGCCGGGGCGGAGGTCGATCTCGGCTTCGGCGTCGATGACCGCGTCCATATCGTTCGCGCGACGCTCGACCATCAGTCGGGCGAGGCGGGCATCCCGATCATCGCCAGCCGCAAGACCGATACGCGGACCTACAAGACCACGGTCGAGAATCTCCACAGCCGGCCGATGGAGATCACCATTCTCGACCGCATGCCCTATGCGGAGAACGAGGACATCGCGGTCAAGCGCCTCAATGCCTCGACCAAGCCGACGGACGAAGACGTCGACGACAAGCGCGGCATCCTTGCCTGGACCTATACCTACGCGCCGGGCGAGAAACGCGACGTCGTCAACGCCTATGAGGTTAGCTGGCCGGCCAATCAGTCGCTGGTTTCGCTGGACTAGCGCTGCTTCCCTCTCCGACGAGAGGAGAGAGGAGTTCCGTGCGACGATCGCGTCAGGGTCAAACCGGTCGCGCCCCCCGGCGCCAGCCGCTATAGTCCGCCCGCTTTTCGCCCCGGCTCCGTGCCGGGGCGATTCTGTCGGGGACAGGTCGCATGGCAAACGTGGTCGTCGTCGGTTCGCAGTGGGGCGACGAGGGCAAGGGCAAGATCGTCGACTGGCTGTCGGAGCGCGCCGACATCGTCGTGCGCTTCCAGGGCGGCCATAACGCCGGGCACACGCTGGTCATCGACGGCGTCTCCTACAAGTTGAGCCTGCTGCCGTCGGGCGTCGTGCGGCCGGGCAAGATGTCGGTGATCGGCAACGGCGTCGTGGTCGATCCGTACGCGCTGGTCGATGAGATCGCGCGCCTCGCCGGGCAGGGGATCGCGGTGTCGCCGGCCAATCTCGCCGTCGCCGAAAATGCGCCGCTGATCCTGTCGCTGCATCGCGAGCTCGACGCGGCGCGGGAGAATTCCAACTCCGGCACGCGGCTCGGCACGACGCGGCGCGGCATCGGTCCGGCCTACGAGGACAAAGTCGGGCGGCGGGCGATCCGTCTCATGGATCTCGCCGACCCGGCGACACTCGCCGGCAAGGTCGAGCGGCTGCTGGCGCATCACAACGCGCTGCGGCGCGGCCACGGCGAGAGCGAGATCGACGCGAAGGCAATCCTCGCCGAACTCACCGCGGTGGCGCCGAAGGTATTGCCCTATGCGGCCACGGTCTGGCGGCTGCTCGACATGGCGCGCCGCGACGGCCGCCGCATCCTGTTCGAGGGCGCGCAAGGCGGGCTGCTCGACATCGACCATGGGACGTATCCGTTCGTGACGTCGTCCAACACGGTGGCCGGACAGGCGTCCATCGGCTCCGGCGTCGGCTCCAACGCCATCGATTATGTGCTGGGCATCACCAAGGCCTACACGACGCGGGTGGGCGAGGGGCCGTTCCCGACCGAGGACAAGGGCGAGGACGGCGAGCGTCTTGGGCGCGTCGGCCAGGAGTTCGGCACCGTGACCGGGCGCAAGCGCCGCTGCGGCTGGTTCGATGCGACGCTGGTCCGCCAGATGGTGCGGGTGAACGGCATCAACGGCATCGCGCTCACCAAGCTCGACGTGCTCGACGGGCTGCCGCGCATCAAGATCGCCATCGGCTACAAGCTCGACGGCAAGAAAATCGACTACTTCCCGGCGGCGGAAGGGGCGCAGGCGCGGGTCGAACCGGTGTACGAAGAGGTCGAGGGGTGGGCTGATTCGACGGCCGGCGCGCGCACCTGGGCCGATCTTCCGGCGCAGGCGATCAAGTATGTGCGCCACGTCGAGGAGCTCATCGGAGCGCCTGTAGCCTTACTTTCGACAAGTCCCGAGCGTGACGATACGATTCTTGTTCATGATCCTTTCCAGACCTGCTTTTAGCGGCTAATAGGGGACTCTGCAGAGCAGGGAAATGGCCGAATATTACGCCGTACTAAGCAAAGCGGTCGCGGGTCTGGACGGAAACAGCGCCGATGCTCGGCGGGCCGTTTATGACAAGGCGCGCAACGCCCTCATCGGCCAGTTGAAGGCGATCGATCCGCCGCTGCCGACCGCCGAAATTTCCCGCCAAAGGCTTGAGCTGGAAGAGGCGATCCGCCGCGTCGAGCGCGAAACCTCGACCGTGCCCAACGGCTCGCCGGTGCGTGTTGCCGGCAAGCGGCCGGACCGGCCACCGGCGCCTTCGCCGCAGGACGTTTTCCGCCGCGCCATCCAGGAGGCCGAGAGCACCGGCGATTCGCAGCGCGTCGATCGTGCGCCGGTCGCAGCGCGCGCCGACGACTGGTCGATCGACCGCCCGCCGCCGCCGAAGCCGGCGCCGCAGTACCTGCCCTCGCAGGGCTACGTCGAGGAGAAGCCGCGCGCCGACGAGCCGCGCCTCGCCCCGGACTACGATTACGATTGGGACCCCAAGCAGGCACCGCAGCCCTCGCCGCGGCCGACCGCCGTCGCGCCGGTGGTGGAGAGCCGCGACCGCGACCGGGATCGTCTTCCCGCTTCCGCCGGCAAGGTGAAGGGCGAGAAGCGCGGCAAGACCCCGCGCCGTGGCGACATGCAGGAGGTGATGGATCGTCCGGTGCGGCCGTCGCGCCTGCCGATGATCCTGCTCCTCATTCTCATCATCGCGATGATCGGCGGCATCGGCGCCTTCGCGTACGCCAACCGCGTGCGGCTCGCCGAGGTGATCCATTCCTTCGACGGTGGCAGCGCGACCACGGCGACGCCGGTTGCCGATACGACGCCGGCGCCCGCGGCCGACGCCAGCGGCAAGGACACGGACCGGCTGCTGCCCGGCCAGCAGGGTGCGCCGGCGAGCGATGCGCGCGTCGTTGGCGCGCAGCAGTCGAACGACACCACGGCGGCGCCGGCCGGCGGCTGCTCCCCGACTCTACTTCCGGCCAGCAGGCAGCGGCGGCGCCGGCGGACCCCGACTCGCTGGTCGCCCAGCACGCCACGCTCTACGAGGAGCCGCTCAACCAGGCGGCGGCCGCCAACGGCGTCGTCGCGATCAACGCGGCGGTGACGTGGAGCTTCGTCGCCTCCGGCCCGGCCGGTCCCGAGATCGTCGGCAACATCGACATCCCGGACCGCAAGCTCAAGGTCAAGCTGACCATCCGCAAGAACAGCGACCAGTCGCTGCCGGCGAGCCATGTCGTCGAGGTGGTGCTCACCGTGCCCAGCACTTTCCCGGGCAAAGGCATTCGCGATGTGCCGCGCGTCGTGCTGAAGCCGGCGGAGGACGCGCGCGGCCAGCCGCTCATCGGCGCCTCGGCGAAGATCGACGACGGCTTCTTCTGGATCGCGCTTTCCGGCGAGCAGCAGGACGTGACGGCGAACCTCAAGCTGCTCAAGGACCGCGACTGGTTCGACCTGCCGCTGCTCTACGAGAGCGGCCAGCGGGCCATCATCACCTTCGAGAAGGGCACGCCGGGCGAGCGCGTCTTCGACAAGGCGCTGACCGCCTGGGGCGGCTAGCAGCCATTCCGAAATAGACTTGCCGGCAGGCGCTTAGCCTGCGAAATTATCGCCAATTCCGAGGGGAGCTCCGTACGGAGCTGAGATGGCCATGGCGGCCGAACCCTTCGAACCTGATCCGGGTCATGCCGGCGAAGGGACGGATATATGGTTCTGGCAGCATTCTCTCCATGCACTCCGCTTTACCTCCCCCTTGCGGGAGCGGAGCAGCACGCTTCGCTTTTCCTCCCCCTCGCGGGGAGGTCGAAATTCGCGCTCGCGAATTTCGGATGGGGGGCGCGGTGTTCGAACAAGGCTGCCCCCACCCAAAATCGCAGCGCGATTTTGACCTCCCCGCAAGGGGGCGGTAAGGCACCGGCTGCTTGGCAGCGCCGGCCGGCTACACTTGGCCGGCGTGATCCCCTCCCAGCCTCCCCCTTTCGGGGGGAGGGGCTCACCCAGTCCCGCGTCGCGCGCCGAAGTTTCAATAAGGGGCGTTGCCCTCCCCCTGAAAGGGCGAGGATCAAGGTGGGGGTCGCCATCCTCCCCGTGGTGTCAGCATGATCGCGCTCCGCGCCCTCGGCGTTGCCATCGGCCTGATCCTGATCTGGCAGGCGGTCATCCTGATCTTTGCCCCGCCGCCGTATTTCCTGCCGTCGCCGCTGGCGGTGCTGGTCGCGCTCCGCGACCGGCCCGATCTCTGGCGCGTCGATGCCGTGACGACGCTGATCGAGACGGTCGCCGGCCTCGCCATCGGCACCGTCGTCGGCGCGGTGCTGGCGCTGGCGATGAGCTACCTGCCGATCAGCAAGCGGCTGCTGCTGCCGGTGCTGGTGGTCAGCCAGGCGATCCCGGTGTTCGCCATCGCGCCGATCCTGGCGCTGTGGTTCGGCTTCGGCGTCACGTCGAAGATCGTGATGGCAACCATCGCGATCTTCTTCCCGGTCACTTCGGCCTTCGCCGATGGGCTGGCGCGCACCGATGCCGGCCTCATCGATCTCGCGCGGCTCTATCGCGCCAAGCGCTGGCAGGTGGTGACGGTGCTACGCGTGCCGAACGCGCTGCCCGATCTCGTCACCGGCATCCGCCTCGCCGCGGTCTATGCGCCGGTCGGCGCGCTGATCGGCGAGTGGGTCGGGTCAACCTCCGGGCTCGGCTACGCCATGCTGTTCGCCAATGCGCGCTCGGAGACGGCCGTCGTCTTCGCCGCGCTGTTCCTCGTCGTCGCCATGTCGGTGGCGCTGCGCGCCGCCGTCGATCTTGCCACGTCGCGACTGACGCCGTGGGCGCCTGAAATCCGCTGATCCAGAACCAAGAGGAAGACCCAGATGAAACGCCTGTTGCTCGCCGCCGCCCTGGCGCTCTTCGCCGCCTCGCCGGCCTTCGCTGCCGACAAGCTGACGCTGCTGCTCGACTGGTACATCAACCCGGACCACGCGCCGATCGTGATCGCGCAGGAGGGCGGGTACTTCGCCAGGCACGACCTCGACGTCGATATCCAGGTGCCGTCGGACGCGTCGTCGCCGCCGAAGCTGGTCGCCGCCGGCAAGGCCGACGTCGCCATCTCCTACCAGCCTGACCTGATGCTGCAGGTGAAGGCCGGCGTGCCGGTGGTGCGCTTCGGCACGCTGATCGACTCGCCGCTCAATTGCCTGATCGCGCTCAAGGACGGGCCGATCCAGTCGCTGGAGGACCTGAAGGGCAAGACCATCGGCTACTCCGCCGCCTCGTTCCAGGGCGCCTACCTCAATGCCATCCTCGGCACCGTCGGCCTCAGCGAGAAGGACGTGAAGACCGTCAACCTCAACTACAATCTCATCCCGCCGCTGCTCGCGGGCCAGGTCGATGCGATCATGGACGGCTATCGCAATGTCGAGCTGATCCAGCTTGAGCAGGACGGCCATCCGGTGCAGGCGTGGTTCCCCGAGCAGAACGCCGTGCCCGCTTACGACGAGCTGATCTACGTCGCGGCGGCGGACAAGGTGAACGACCCGCGCCTGCCGCGCTTCCTGGCGGCGATCGCGGAAGCGACGGCGTTCATCCACGAGCATCCGGACGAGGCGCTGGCGCTGTTCGTGAAGTCGCACACCGATCTCGACAACGATCTGACGCGGAAGCAGTTCGCGGCCACGGTCGACTACTTCCCGGAGAATCCGGGCGAACTCGACAAGGCGAAGTATCTCGGCTTTGCCGGCTTCCTGACGATGAACGGATTGCTGGATAAGCAGCCGCCGCTGGATACGTTTGCGGTCGAGTTGCCGGCGGCACAGTAGGGCTGGAGCGAGGGAAGGAGAGACACCCCTCCCCAAAACCGCAAATGCGGTTTTGGCCCTCCCACAAGGGGAGGGCTCAAGCGGAGTTTGGTGGAGCGTGGTGTTTCAATAAGTGTGAACCCTCCCCTTGTGGGAGGGTCAAGCGGCCGAAGGCCGCTTGGGGAGGGGTGTCTCTCCTCCCTGCAGCCCTGGAAAGCTAAGGCGAAGCAGGAGCCGCGAGTTCCGCCCGCGGCTTCTCCAGTTCCTTCGCGCCCTTCTTTACCGCCTTCTGCACCTTCTCGAAGGCGCGGACCTCGATCTGGCGGACGCGCTCGCGGCTGACGCCGAACTCGGTCGACAGTTCCTCGAGCGTGATCGGGTCCTCGGCCAGGCGGCGAGCCTCGAAGATGCGCTTCTCGCGGTCGTTGAGGCCGCCCATCGCGTCGCGCAGCAACTGGCGGCGCGACAGGGCTTCCTCGCTTTCGGCCAGCCGCGTCTCGGCGCTCGGCGTCTCATCGACCAGCCAGTCCTGCCACTCGCCGGACTCCTGGTCGGCGCGGATCGGCGCGTTCAGCGACGAGTCGCCGCCGAGGCGGCGGTTCATCGAGATCACGTCTTCCTTGCTGACGCCGAGCTTGGTCGCGATCTTCTCGACGTTCTCGGGGCGGAGGTCGCCTTCCTCGAACGCCTGGATCTGGCCCTTCACCTTGCGCAGATTGAAGAACAGTCGCTTCTGGCTGGCGGTGGTGCCCATCTTCACGAGGCTCCACGAGCGCAGGATGTATTCCTGGATCGAGGCGCGGATCCACCACATGGCATAGGTGGCGAGGCGGAAGCCCTTCTCGGGCTCGAACCGCTTCACCGCCTGCATGAGGCCGACGTTGCCTTCGGAGATGACCTCGCCGATCGGCAGGCCATAACCGCGGTAGCCCATCGCGATCTTGGCGACGAGACGCAGATGGCTGGTCACCAGACGATGGGCGGCGCCGCGGTCGTCGTGCTCCTTGTACGCCTTGGCGAGCATGTACTCCTCGTCAGGCGCGAGCATCGGAAACTTGCGGATTTCGGACAGGTAGTGCGAGAGGCCGCCTTCACCGGCGGCGATTGCTGGCAGACTGGTACGGGCCATGACTTTGTAGCGCCCCTTTCTCTATTCCCCGGACCCCTGAATGGCGGTCCCGGCCGCGGCTAGAGCCCGCGGCTTGGTGCTTTATATGGGTACGATTTGGCCGGAAACACGACCTATCTTGCGATATATTAAAAGCCTAGCGATCACAGATACTTGAGGGCATCGCGGAGTTCCGCCATGTCGTCGGGGAGGGGGCTTTCGAAGCGCATTTCCTCCCCCGTTTCCGGGTGCTCGAACCCGAGCAGGAAGGCGTGCAGCGCCTGCCTCGGGAAAGCTTCGGCGATCGCCCGGACAGGTTCCGGCAGCAGCGTCGCCTTGGTGGCGAAACCGGAGCCATAGGCGCGGTCGCCGATCAGCGGATGGCCGAGCGAGGCGAGGTGGACGCGGATCTGGTGGGTCCGCCCGGTCTCCAATTGGCACTCGACCAGCGCCGCCACCGGCGGCTTACCCTTGGCGCCGTAAGTCTCCTCGATGCGGTAGTGGGTGATCGCCTCGCGCCCCGCCGCCGCCGCGCTTCACCTCGATCTTCTCGCGGTTGCGGGTCGAGCGGCCGAGGGCGGCGCTGATGGTGCCGACAGGCCTATCCGGCGCGCCCCAGGTGATGGCCATGTAGCCGCGCTCCAGCGGGCCCGTGCGGCCATGGTCGGCGAACTGCTCGGCCAGCTTGCGGTGCGCCTTGTCGGTCTTGGCGACGACCATCAGGCCGGTGGTGTCCTTGTCGAGGCGGTGGACGATGCCCGGCCTTGCGACGCCGCCGATGCCGGAGAGCGAGGCGCCGCAATGGGCGATCAGTGCGTTCACCAGCGTGCCGGTGTAGTGGCCGCCGGCGGGGTGAACGACGAGGCCGGCCGGCTTGTCGATGACGATCAGCGCGTCGTCCTCGTAGACGACGTTGAGCGCGATCGCTTCGCCCTCGGGCTCGGCCTTCTGCACCGGCGGCAAGTTAACGATGACCGTCTCGCCCGGTTTGACCGGCCTTTTCGCCTCGCCTATCGTCCGCCCGCCGATCGCGACGTGACCGTCGAGGATCAGTTGCTTGGCGCGGTTGCGGCCGAGGTCGGGCAGGGCGCCGGCGAGCCAGGCATCAAGGCGCGTGCCGGCCGCCTCGTCGGCGACCGCCAGCTCCACCCGCCGCGCAGTTTGTACCTCCGAAATCCGGGGCACTTCCGAAACCATGGCAAGACAATCCTTCGAGAGTGCGGCCTTCGACGGCGACGACGACAAGCCCGTCGACCCGACGTTCCTGCGCGTCCAGGCACGCCTCCGCCGCCTGATGCTGATCGGCGGCCTGACCCTCGGCCTCGGGATCATCGCCGTCTTCGCGGCGATCCTCTACCGGATCGCGACCTACGATACCACCGGCAAGGCCGTCGCCCCCGACGCGGCGGTGCCCACGCTGTCGCTTTCGGCAATGGGCTTGCCGGCCGACGCGAAGCTGGTTTCCACGGCCCTCGACGGCAACCGCATGGCGCTGACCTACGAGGCGGGGGGCGGCGACACGATCGTGGTCATCGACCTGCGCACGGGCGCGGTGGTCGCGCGAACCGCGATCGGGCGCTAGCCGGCGGCTTTTAATCGACGCATCATCGGTTCGGTTGATTGCCCGCCGATGTAGCGGCAGGATGCGGGTGCGCCCCGCCGAGGCTGTGATCGTGATGCTCCGCCTGACCACCGCCGTCCTCACCGCCCTCGCCGGTGCAACTGCGCTGGCGACGCCGCTGTTCGCCGCGTCGCAGCCGCCCGGCCGTCACATCGCCATCGGCACGCTCACGATGACCGGCCAGTCGCCCGATGTCTCATATGACGTCGGCACCCTCGAGATGACCGGCCTGCCCGGCGGCAGCGCAAGCTACGACGTCGGCACGCTGGAACTCACCGGGCTCATCCCGGGAAACGTCAGCTACGACGTCGGCACGCTCGCGCTCACCGGTCTCACTCCAGGCAACTCCAGCTACGATGTCGGTACGCTGCAGTTCACCGGCCTTACTCCGGGGAACGCCAGCTATGACGTCGGTACCCTCCAGCTCACCGGCATGCTCGCCGGGCCCGCAAGCTTCAATGTCGGCACGCTCAACATGACCGGGCGGGCCAGCAAATGACCAGCAAAGCCACCGCAAGAAAGGCAGATCCCATGAACCTTCGAAACGCGATCGCGGCCGGCCTCGGCGCCATGTCGCTGTCGGCCTTGTCGTCGGCGGCGCTTGCCGCGACCAGCGTGCCGGTAACTCTCAACGTCGTGGTGAAGGTCTCCAACCTGATGCCCGAGGTCACCGACGTCGCGGTCAAATGCGTGCTCAAGCCCGGCGACGGCCCGGCCCTCTCGTCCGGAAATGCGACCGGCGAGGGCAAAGCGCCGGTCACCGGCGGCGCCTTCGACGGCAAAGTCACGGTGCCGATCACCGGCGACTACACGCTGGCCACGCTCCAGCAGATCAACGAAAAGACCTACTGGGCGTGCGGGCTGTTTCTGATCAACGCGGACGGCAGCGAGGTGCGGGCCGGGGGCCCGAGCAGCCCGGTGTGGGCGCAGGGCGTGACGACGGCGCCGCTCGTCGCCGGAATCTACGGCGATTTTCCGCCGGGGAACGTTTCGTACACTCAAGGCGCCGACGGGAGCAGACAGGCGCTCCCGGCGCTGACGCCGTAGCCGCGTGATGACGGACATCGCCTGATGCGACGTTCAGGGCTGACAGCGGCAGTGTTTCTCGCGATGGCGCTCGCCGCGGCGGCTGCCTCCGCCGAAGACCTGACCATCGACGTCGCCGTCGATGCGGTCGGCCTGTCGCCAGACGTGCGCGCCGCGGAGGTGCAGTGTCAGGTGTGCACGGCCGACTGCGAGACGGCGAGCAGCAAGCAGATCGTCGGCCAGGGTTCGGCGCTTCAGTCTTTCGCTCCCGGCGGTCGCCCGACATTTCAAGGCTCGCTGAGCGTGCCGGTGCACACCGCCAAGGCAAACGCGACGGACTACATGTGCACGCTCCACGTCGTGAACGCGGCGCACGAGTCGGTGCTCGCCGGGACCGGCGACGCCTGGACCCTGCCGGCGCCGGACACGACCTTCGTCCCGATGCTCAAGGGAAAGCTGCCGGCGTCGAAGGCACCGGTCGCAACCCGATGCGCCAACGGCGGCGAGCCGATCAACGGCAAGTGCCCGAACGCCGGCAACGTCGCCTCGACTCCGCCGCCGGGCAAATGCCCCGACGGCCGCGCGATGCCGGCCAACGGCAATTGCGGCTTCGTCGGTCCGGCGGTCGATCTCGGGGGTATCTTCAAGCTGTTGACGCCACCACCCGGCCAGCCGGCGCCGGTCGCCAATGCTCCCGCCACCAAGCTGACGGTCCAGCCGTGCAAGAACGGCAAGCCGCACCTGGCCGACGGCTCATGCCCGGTAACGGTGCCGTTAAACCTGAACCTCGGCAAGTTCTTCGCAATACCGCCGCCGGTCGAGGCGCCGCGCTAGGCGTTGGCCGTCCTTGCCTCCCGCCAGCGGGGCGGCTATAGACCCAAATCCGCCAACGGCGGCCCGCTCCCTTCGTCTAGCGGCCCAGGACGTCGCCCTCTCACGGCGAAAACAGGGGTTCGATTCCCCTAGGGAGCGCCAATACCGCCGGGCCGGAATATTAGAACCCAACAGAGGAGACTGAGGTTGGCAAAGAATGCGACAGCTAAGGCGGCGCCGGCATTGCGTCCTGTGAAAGAGACCCTGACCAAATCCGCGCTGGTCAACCTGATCTCGGAGCAGAACGGAATCTCGCGCGAGGCGGCCAAGGGTGCGCTGGCCACGATCGAGAGTGCGCTCCTGGGTTCGGTTCATCCGCGCGGCGCCGGCGAGTTCACGCTGCCCGGCCTGCTCAAGGTGACGCTGCGCAAGGTGCCCGCCCGCAAGGCCGGCACGATGATTCGCAATCCGGCGACCGGCGAGATGATGGCGGGCGCCGCCAAGCCGGCGAGCGTGCGCGTAAAGGTGCGCGCCCTGTCCAAACTCAAGACGGCCGCGATCTCGTAACGCGTCCCCAAGTCCCGGCGCAGCGGGAGCCGGTTGTGCGGCTCCCGTCCGCCTACTTCGTCATCGCGATCAGCGCCTTCATGTAGCCGACCGTGTAGGCATGCGCCGCGTGCCACGGCGCGGCGCAGTTGAGGTCGGGCACGTGGTCGGGGATGAGCACCCCCTCGTAGCGCTCGTCCTTGAGGATGCGGATGAGGTCGGCCATGCGCACATCGCCGTCGTCGATGAACGTCTCCTGATATTTCGGCACCTTGCCGCGCACGTTGCGGAAGTGGACGTAGGCGATCTTCTTCGCCCGCGCGAAATGCCGCGTCGTCTCGTAGACGTCGCCGCCCGGCATCTCCTGCAGCGAGCCGACGCAGAACTCGAGCGCGTTCGCCGGGCTGTCGATAATGTTGACCAGACGGTCGTACTTGGCGTGCTCGTTGACCAGGCGGGCGGTACCGCGCAGCGTCGGCATCGGCGGATCGTCGGGATGGGCGGCGAGGCGGACGCCGGCTTCTTCGGCGACCGGCACGAGCTCCTTCAGGAACCACGTCAGCCGCTCCCATAGCTCGACGTCGGATACCGTCACCGGCGCCGCACCCGGCCGCGCATCGCGGACGCGCATGTTCCAGACGACGCCGTCGGGCAGGGGCTCGTCCGGATCGAAGGCCGAGGCATCGAAGGCGATGGTCACGGCGCCGCCGCGGCCGAGCGGCTTCTTCATCCAGCCCCAGACGCCGACGATGGAAAAATTGTAGCCGATGACCGGCACGCCGGCCTTGCCGGCATCGCGCACCAGCTTCTTGAGGTCGTCCATCTGCTCGCGCTTCTGCGGCCCGTCGAGCAGCACGTCGGACCAGAAGTTCGGCGCGAAATTTTCGAGCGCCGCGAGGCGGAGATTGTTCCGCCCGAGCATCGCGATCAGGCCGTCGAAATCTTCGCGTGTCCACAGCTTGATGCCGCGGGCGTCGCCGTAGTTCGGTCCAGCCGCCTGGCCGGCGAGAAACGCGGTCTGGTCGCCGCCGGCGGCGTAGTTGGTCATGTGGACGACGACGTCGCCGACGCCGAGCTGCGCGGCGAATTTCGCGGTGTCCTCGTTGAGCTGTTCCCCGGCGAGCGTCAGGCCGACGCGCATCCCTTCCGTCTTCAGCGGCGCGTTCAGCTTGAGCCTCCCCAGCTTCGTTCAAATATGAACGACGAATGTTCTTTTCTGGATGATAGGAGAGCGGTAGAAAGCAAGTCAATCAACTCCAGCCGTGTGCCCTCATGAACGACATGGTCAGCCCCGCCGCCCTCGCGCGGCATCGCATTCCCGTCATCGACCGCATGGTCGACGTGCTCTTCCTGCTCGAGAAGCGGCCGAACGGCGCCACCATTCGCGATCTGGTCGAGCAACTCCGCCTGCCGCGCACGACCGTCTACCGCATCCTCAACACGCTGCAGCTTCACGAGATCGTCCGCCGCTCGTCCGACGGCACGTACCGGCTCGGCTCGCGGCTGCTGACATTGGCGGCGCGCGCGGTGAACGAGAGCAAGGACTACGACCTCGCGGCGATCTCCGTGCCGCACCTGCGGCGGCTCGCGGCGCAGACGGGCGAGGGGTGCAAGGTGTCGATCGTCGACGGCAACGAGATTCTGGTGATCGCCGCGGTCGACGGGCAGCGCGAGTATGCGCTGTCGGTGGTGCCCGGCCAGCGTCTGCCGATGCATGCCGGCGCGGCGTCGAAGGTGCTGCTCGCCAACCTGCCGAAGGAGGAACTCAGCGAGCGGCTCGGCGGCCATCTCGTCCGCTACACCGGCAAGACGCAGACCGACGGCCGCCGCCTGTCGGCGGAGCTGGCGCGCGTGCGTCGCCAGGGCTGGGCCGAGGACAAGGGCGAATACGCGCCGAGCATCTACGCCTTCGCCGCGCCGATCCCCGACCGTAACGGACGCATCATCGCAGCGCTGAGCGTGCCGTTTCTCGCCGGCGCCGATGCGGCGCATGCCGAGAAGATCCGCGCCGCGGTGATTGCCACGGCGGGCGCGATCGCCGCCGACCTGCCGTCGGTGCAGCGCGCGGCCTAGAGCGCCGCCATCAGCAGCGCGCGGTAGTCTTCCGCGGTGGCGGCGCGCGGATTGGTGGCGTGGCTGTGGTCGGCCAGCGCGCGCTCCACGACCCAGTCGAAGACGTCGGCCTTGACGCCGAGCTCGCCCAGAGTCTTGGGGATGCCGAGTTTCCGGTTCAGCACGTCGAGCGCATCGGCAAGATCGCCGCGGACGCCCATGGCCGCGGCAAGCCGGGCCAGCTTGTCGCCGACCTCGCCGGCGTTGAAGCGCACGACGCCCGGCATGAGGATCGCGTTCAGCGTGCCATGATGCAGCACCGGCGCCTTGAGGCCGCCGAGCGCGTGGCTCAGCGCATGCACCGCGCCCAGCCCCTTCTGGAACGACAGGCCGCCCTCGAGCGCGCCCATCATCATCGCCTCGCGCGCCGCGATATTTTTCCCGTCGGCGCACGCCGTCTCGATGTTGCGCCAGATGCGGCCGGCGCCGTCGAGCGCGATCGCCTCGGCCGGCGGATTGACGCGCGGCGAGAGGAACGTCTCGATGCAATGCGACAGCGCGTCGAGCCCGGTCGCGGCGGTCAGCGACGGCGGCAGGCCGAGCGTCAGTTCCGGATCGCAGATGGCGCGTTTGGGGATGAGGTGCGGGCTGATGAAGCCGAGCTTGCGGCCGTCGGCCAGCGTCAGCAGCGCGGCGCGGCCGACCTCGGCGCCGGTGCCGGCCGTGGTCGGGATCGCGATCACCGGCGCCACCGGCCCGATGCGGTCGAGGCCGCCGTAGATCAGCGCGAATTCCTCCAGCGGCCCGGCGTTGGTGGCGGTGAGCGCGACGCCCTTGGCGAGGTCGATCGGCGAGCCGCCGCCGATCGCCACGAGGCCATCGCAGCCGTTGCCGCGATAAGCGGCGAGCGCCGCGTTCACCGCCGCTTCGGTCGGGTTCGGCGGCACGTCGAGGAAGACCGCCGCGTCCTTCGGGAGGAGGGCGGTCGCCCGCTCCAGCAAGCCGGCGCCGGCGATGCCGCGGTCGCTGACTACGAGGGGCCGGCGCATGTTCAGCGCCGCCGTGAACTCCGGCAGCTTGGCGATCGCGCCGGGGCCGAATTCGATGGTCGTGAGATACGCGATCGCCGCCATGTCAGTCGAAGAAGCCGGCGTCGTCGGCGGCGAGATATTTTTTTGCCTTCGCCGGGTTGAGCTCGATGCCCATGCCGGGCCGGTCCCACACCTCGATCATCGAGTCTTTCACGATCGGGTTGGGCAGGCCATCGACGATGTCGTACCACCAGTCGGGATCGCCCATCGGATACTCGAAGGCGATGAAATTTGCCGGCAGCGCCGCCGACATCTGCACCAGCGCGGCGAGGCCGAGGAGGCCGTTGCCGGTGCCGTGCGGCGCCATCAGGATGCCGTGCAGGTCGGCGTATTCGGCGATCCATTTCAGTTCGGCGATGCCGCCGACGTCGGCCGGATCGGGGCCGAGGATGTTGACCGCGTGGCCCTCGATCAGCGCCTTGAAATTCTGGCGGAGATAGATCTGCTCGCCGGTATGGATCGGCGTCGAGGTGGCGCGCGTCACCTCGCGGAAGACGTCGGCGTTGACATAGGGCGTGTAGTCGCCGGTGATCAGGTCCTCGAGCCACATCAGGTGGAACGGCTCGACGGCCTTGGCGAAGCGGATGGCGTCCGGCACCGTCCAGCCGGGGCCGCAGTCGAGCGCGAGGCCGACCTTGTCGCCGAGCACATCTTTCATCGCCGCGACGCAGGCAACGGCGTGCTTCAGCCCGGCCTCGGTGAGCAGGCCGCGGTCGGTCGCGCCGCCGTGGATGTGGGCCGGCGAGACGTCGCCGTAGGTGAAGTCCGGGATCACCCGCTTCATCTCGGAATGGAAGCCGATGCCCTGCTTGACGATAGTGAAGCCCTCGCTCCGCGCCATCATCTTCCGGCAATTCTCGGCGTAGTCTTCCGGCGTGTAGGTGGTCAGCGGCGGGCGATAGGCGCCGTTGTAGACGCGCACCTTGTCCCGCACCTTGCCGCCGAGGAGCTTATAGACCGGCACGCCCGCCGCCTTGCCGGCGACGTCGAACAGCGCGTGCTCGATGGCGCTTACCGCCGAGCCCCACGGCTTGAAGGCGCCGCGGTTGCGGATCTTCAGCATCACGCGCTCGACGTTGGTCGGGTCCTCGCCGATCAGCGCGTCGCGGAGCGCCAGCACGTGCGGCTTGAGGTACGGCTTGTACGACTCGGCCGCGCCGTAGCCGCTGATGCCCGCGTCGGTGACGATGCGCACCACCGGATTCCTGCCGATGATCGCGCACTTGAGGTCGGTGATCTTCACGCCAATTCTCCGTTGAACCCGCGCCGCGCGCGAAGTTTCGCCTCCGCTCGGATAGCAGGTGAGGCGCGGTTCTGGCCAGCCTCGGCGCGCCGATCAATGGCGCGTGAACGCGGCGCCTCGTCGCTGGCGGCCCTGCGGCGCACGCGCTAGCATCTTCCCCGGGCGGCTGGACATTTCGAGCGCGAGAGGCTTCAGCGCATGGGTCGGCTTGTCCTTCTGGCATCGCTTCTGACACTTGGGCTCACCGTGCCGCCGGCGTCGGCTGCCGACACCGAGGTTGACCTCGAGCTGGTGCTCGCCGTCGATGTGTCGCGCTCCATGGACATCGGCGAGCAGCAGTTGCAGCGCGACGGCTACGTCGCCGCCTTCCGCCATCCGGAGGTGATCCAGGCGATCCAGTCCGGCGCCGTCGGCCGCATTGCGGTCACCTACTTCGAATGGGCCGGCCCGGGCTTTCAGGTGATGATCGCGCCGTGGACGGTGATCGCCAACGCCGCCGACGCGGAGACTTTCGCGCAGAAGCTTTCCGCCGGCTCCATCAGCCGCGAAACCGGCACCTCGATCTCGAGCGGCCTCTATTACGCCGCCGGCCGCTTCGACAACAACGGCTTCACCAGCTACCGCCAGGCGATCGACGTCTCCGGCGACGGACCCAATAACGCCGGCCGCCCGATCGAGCCGACGCGCGACTGGGTGGTCGGCCGCGGCATCACGATCAACGGCCTGCCGATCGTCATCCGCCCGAGCTTCACGACCAGCGCCTTCGGCATCCCTAACCTCGACCAGTACTACGAGGACTGCGTCATCGGCGGCCCCGGAGCGTTCATGATCGCGGTCACCGACGCCGCCAATTTCGAGACCGCGATACGGCGCAAGCTGGTGACGGAAATCTCCGGCCTGCCGGCGAAGGTGATGAACGCCGCGGACGTCGCCGGCGGCGGCCCCAAGGCCGACTGCACGGTCGGGGAGAAGACGCGGCCGGGGTTCATGCTGGATTTCCGGTAGGCGCGGGGCGCGTCGCGAGCAGGAGAGACCCCTCCCCAAAACCGCGATGCGGTTTTGGCCCTCCCACAAGGGGAGGGCTCAACAAGTGGAGACTCGGCCGTGCCGCGGGATTGAACCCTCCCCTTGTGGGAGGGTCAAAACGCCGAAGGCGTTTTGGGGAGGGGTGTTGCGCAGCGTGCGTTGCCGACGGCCTAGTGCCGCGTGCCCGCCCGCTGCACTGCGCGCAGGCGATCCTTCAGCGATCCGCCGTCGGCGGATTCGGCGGCCGCGGGACGCGTCTCGGCCGGGGCGGCCGCTGCCGGCGTGTCGCTCGCCATCGCCTGCGTCAGGCGCACGACGCCGGCGGCGATCTCGTTCAGGCGTTCGCGCAGGCGCCGGTTTTCCTCGCGCTCGCTTTCCCACTCGGCGCCCGCGACCTTGCGGAGCTCGGTGTTCTCGGCGCGGAGCGCGGCGTAGTCGTCTTCCAGCGCCGAAAGCCGCAGCGCCAGGTCCTGCTTCTCGCTGTCGTTCGCCGCCATCGCCTTGCGGTAGTTGTCGCCCTCGGCCATGACGTCGGCCTGGTGGCGTTCCTTGAGCGCCTCGGCCTCGGCGTGCGACTTGGCGAGCGCCGCCTCGGCGGTGGTCAGCACCTGGCGGAGTTCGTCGTGGCGGCCTGACTCGGTCGCGAGGCGCACGTTCAGCTCGGCGATCTGGCTGGCGCGCTCGGCAAGTTCGGCGCCGACCCGGCCGCGCTCTTCCTTGATGCGCTCGATCTCGGCGGCGAGCGCCGCGCGCTCGGCCCGTCCGCGCGCCATGTCCTCTTCCATCGCGGCCAGCGCGGCGACCCGGCGCTGCAGTTCGGCGCTCTGCTCGCCGTGCGCGTTGCGGGCGCCGTCCAGTTCGCCGGCGACCTTGCCGTGCTCGGCCTTGATGCGTTCGATCTCGGCGGCGAGCGCCTCGCGCCGCGTCCGTTCGCCGGCGATGTCCTTTTCCAGTGCGGACAGCGCGGCCGCGCGGCGTTCCAGTTCCGTGCCGTGCTGGTTGCGCTCGGTGCGGACGCCGTCGAGTTCCGCAGCAAGCGCCTCGCGGCGACCCTGCTCGGCGGCGATCGTGGCTTCCAGCGCCTTGATGCCGGCGACGTGTTTTTCGATGTCGGCTTCGCGCGCCGCGCGGTCGGCGGCGAGTTTCTCCATCTCGCGCGCCATCGCCTCGGCGCGGCTGCGCTCGGCGGCAATGTCGGCCTCGCGCGCCTTGATCTCGGCGGCCAGCGCGACGCGCTGCTTCTCCTCGCCGGCGATGCGGGCTTCCAGCGCGGCGAGCGTCGCCGTCTGGCGTTCGATGTCGCCGGCGCGGACGGTGCGTTCCGCCTTCAGCGCCTCGCCCTCGGCCGACAGCGCCTCGCGGCGCATCTTCTCGGCGGCGAGGTCGGCTTCCAGCACCTTCATCTGGGCGGCGGCGCGCTCGAGGTCGGCGATGCGTCCGCCGCGCTCCGATTGCAGCGCCTCGAGGCCGGCGGCGAGGCCCTCGGCGCGCTTCTGCTCGGCGATCAGGCGGTCGCGCTCCAGCGCGATCTCGGCGGCGAGCTTGTCGCGCGCGGCGGCGGTGTCGGCTTCGGCTTCCGTCATCGCCGCAAGGTTATCGGTGAGCTGTTCGATGTCGGCGGCGCGGGCGGCGAGCTCGAGACGGTGCTCCTCGGTGCGCGCCTGGCTGGCGCCGAGGCTGACCTGGATGGAAGCGAGCGCGGCGGCGCCTTCGGCAAGTTTCTGGTCGCGCGCCGCGATCTCGACGTGGGCAGTGGCGAGCTTGGCCTCGCTGGTCGCGAGCGCGCCGGTCAGCTCCGCGACGCGCTCCTCGAGGCCGGCGACCGAGTCGGTCAGCACCGCTTTGTTGCGGGTCAGGATGGCGATCTCGTCGCGCCGCCGGTTGACCTCGATGATCTCCTCGGCGAGCTTTTCCTTGAGCCGCCCGGCGTCCATTTCCAGGCGCCGGTTGGCAATCGCGAAATTGGCGCGGAGCTGGTCCTTGTCGGCCTCGATCTCGGCGCGGGTCATGGGCACCGTCGCCTCGACCCGGGCGCGCGTCAGGCGCGCGGCGCGGCGGAGAATCGCCGGCGTGACCAAGAGCGCGAGCAGGCCTGCCGTCAGCAAGCCGAGCGCGAAATACATTGCCGCCTGGATCACTTAGCCCGTCTCCCAGCCCCAATAGCAACGCGAGGCCGCACCTGACCATCTCACCAATTGGTGAAAATTCCCATGCCGCCGAAGATTAATTTCGGTGGGCGGCGGGAGGGTGGCGCCGGCTTAGCCGGCTTCCGTCTAAAACGGGTTCCAGGTCGGGTGATCGGTGAACTTCAGGTAGGACAGATTCACGCCGAGCCGTGCGCCGACGCCGGAGACGATCGGCACCACGAAGATGTTGCGGCTGGACAGCACCGTCATGCCGAAGCCGGCGACGACGTAGGCCGAACCGGCGACGCCGAAGAAGCGGGTGTAGAGGGCGCTGACGTCGGGCAGATTGTAGACCAGCATCATGACGCGATCGCCGTTGCCGCCGAAGTCGGCGCCGATCGACGGGCCCTGCCAGAAGACGTTATGGGAGCCGGCGTTCTTGGTGTTGAGCAGGCCCTCGCCGTAGCGCAGGCCGCCGACGAAGGCGCCGGAGCCTTCCTGCCCGAGGATGTAGCCGTTGGGGAGACCGTACCTCGACACCGCCTTCTCGACGATCGAGGCGAGGCCCTGGCTGACGCCGCCGAAGAAATGATGGCCCTCGGCGACCAGCTCGTCGGCCGAATACTGGCCGGCGGCGGAAGCGGGCGCTGCCGCTCCGGTGAGAGCGAGGAAGGCAAAGGCGAGAGCGGCAAGCGCGCCGAGCGGTCGGGTCATGGTTTGGCTCCGGGCCGGGGGAAACGATTCGAGGCTGCCATTCTAGCGAAAATGAAGGCAGACGAATGTCCGCTGGGAGACACAATTTCCCGTGGTTGGCAGGGCGAAAACCCCAGTGTATGCCCGGCAATACCAGCTACATCCGCGATTCGGAGGGGACGAAATTGGCCGACAAGGTCGAACTCGAGGCGCTCGATCTTGCAGCGCTCCTCTGCAGCCGGGTCTGCCACGACATCATCTCGCCGGTCGGCGCCATCATCAACGGGCTTGAGGTGCTGGACGAGGACAACGGCGAGGAGATGCGCGAGTTCGCGTTCACGCTGATCCGCAAGAGCGCTACCCAGGCGTCGGCCAAGCTGCAGTTCGCCCGCCTTGCGTTCGGCGCAGCCGGGTCGGCCGGGGCCGAGATCGACCTCGCCGATGCCGAGAAGGTGGCGCGCGGCTACATGCAGGGCGAGAAGGCGGAGTTCGCATGGGAATCCCCGCGCGTCCTGATGCCGAAGAATCTGGTCAAGCTGCTGCTCAACCTGATCCTGCTCGCCGCCACCGCCATCCCGCGCGGCGGCCTGGTCAAGGTGACGGTCGAGGGCCACGCCCCGCCGAAGTTTATCCTGCGCTCATCCGGGCCGTCAGCCCGCGTGCCGCCGGCGTTCGAGAAACTGGTGCCGGGCGATATTGCCGGCGTGCCGGTCGATGCCCAGTCGGTGCAGGCGTACTACACCGGCGCGCTGGCGCGGGTGTGCGGCATGGCGATCAGCGCCAAGCTCGACGGCGAGGACGTGGTGGTGGAGGCCAATTTTATCGCGGCGGCGGCGGCGGCGTAGCGCGACGACACAGTGGAGGAGAGACACCCCTCCCCAAAACCGCTTTGCGGTTTTGGCCCTCCCGCAAGGGGAGGGCTCAAGTGGAGTTCAGGTCGCGCAGCGGAACGAACCCTCCCCTTGCGGGAGGGTCAAAACGCCGAAGGCGTTTTGGGGAGGGGTGTGCCTCATCCTTCCGCAAGCGGGAAGTCGGCAACCAATCCTTCAATCCCCGTTAACAGTTGCGGCATAGGCTCGGCGGGCAATTCGCGAAGGGGTTCGCCATGCGCCATTGCCTGATCGTCGACGACTCCAGCGTCATCCGCAAAGTGGCGCGGAGGATCCTCGAAGATTTCGATTTCTCCGTCTCGGAGGCCGAGGACGGCCGCGCGGCGCTGGAAGCCTGCCGCCGCTCGATGCCCGACATGATCCTGCTCGACTGGCACCTGCCGGTGATGGACGGGCTGGAGTTCCTGGCGAGCCTCCGCCAGATGGACCTCGGCCGCCAGCCCAAGGTCGTCTTCTGCGCCTCGGAAGCCGACGTCGCCCAGATCGCCCGTGCGCTCCGGGCAGGGGCCGACGAATACATCCTGAAGCCGTTCGACCGGGTCGCGGTCGAGACGAAGCTTCACGAAGTCGGGATGCTGTAGGACAGGGCAGTCGCCAGCAGGCAATCGGCAATCGGAAAACGAAAAGGCAGCCGAACCTGCGTTCGACTGCCTGATGCCGATTGCCGAATGCCTCGGCTACGCGCTTTCGCGTATCTCCGCGCCGTCCGGTTCGCGCAGCACGTAGCCGCGGCCCCAGACCGTCTCGATGTAGTTCTGGCCACCCGTCGCCGCCGCGAGCTTCTTGCGCAGCTTGCAGATGAACACGTCGATGATCTTGAGTTCGGGCTCGTCCATGCCGCCGTAAAGATGGTTGAGGAACATCTCCTTGGTCAGCGTCGTGCCCTTGCGGAGCGAGAGCAGCTCCAGCATCTGGTATTCCTTGCCGGTGAGATGGACGCGCTGGGCGTTCACTTCGACGGTCTTGGTATCGAGGTTCACCGTCAGGTCGCCGGTGGTGATGACCGACTGGGCGTGGCCCTTCGAGCGGCGGACGATGGCGTGGATGCGGGCGACCAGCTCGTCCTTGTGGAACGGCTTGGTCATGTAGTCGTCGGCGCCGAAGCCCAGGCCGCGCACCTTGTCCTCGATGCCGGCGAGGCCGGAAAGGATCAGGATCGGAGTCTTGACCTTGGCGACGCGGAGCGTGCGCAGCACCTCGTACCCGCTCATATCGGGGAGGTTCAGGTCGAGAAGGATGATGTCGTAGTCGTAGAGCTTGCCAAGGTCGACGCCCTCTTCACCGAGGTCCGTCGTGTAGACATTAAAGTTTTCGGACTTGAGCATCAGTTCGATGCTCTGCGCCGTGGCGCTGTCGTCCTCAATCAGAAGCACTCGCATGCCAATCCCCCTGGCTCTCCCGAGCGTTGAACTAGCGGCGCCAGACGCCGCGACAACACCCGGTTAACCCCGATTCGCCAAGTTACTCGCCAGTGGTTAACAAACTCTGATTCCACAGGACAAGCGAATTAATCGAAAGTCTAGGCGAACCTTCATACTTGTTTGACCAAGCGGCTATTTCTGTCACGCAACTGGCTCTTAACCAGCTTGAAGAAACTCCGCTAAGCGATTCACAGGACTCGGGGAAATCCTACCGAGATTGTCGGCGCGGATTTACCTCGAATTAAGCGATCGAGGCCCATGATTAACGCTAGACGTAAATGAAAGGTTACCGGCGGCGCGCCTCTCTTCATGAAAAGCGCGTGAACGCCGGTAATCCCGCGGAAATTCGGAAGTCGCGTAGCCGGGCGCTGTATCCGTCCGGTCCAGAGTAGGGAGTAGGGTGCGATGAAATCGCGCGAGGGCACGCTTCGGCTGAAGCGTTTTCAGGTCGAAGAAAAGCGCCGCCAGGTGACGCAGATCGAAGCCATGATCGGCGAATTCGACCGGATGGCGAAGGAACTGAACGACCAGGTGATGGCGGAGCAGGAGCGGAGCGGCATCCACGATGCCGGGCACTTCGCCTATCCGACGTTCGCCAAGGCGGCGACGCAGCGCCGCGACAACCTCACTGCGTCGGAGCGCGCGCTGAAGGATCAGCTCGCCGCGGCCAAGGCCGCCCACGACGAGGCGGTGGCCGAGCTCGAGAAGGCGGAAGCCATTGCCGAGCGCGACCAGGCGAACGACGCCAAGCACACGCCGCATGGCGCGGCGGCGCACGCGTAGCGGCGGCATCCGGCAATAGGCGACACGCTGCTTCGATTGCCGAATGCCTACGGCCGATTGCCTATCAGCGGAACGTGCGGGCCCGCGGTGACCGGCAGGTGGCCGGTCCTGCGGGGATCGTCCGATACTTCGATCGCGAATTTGTAGGGACGGAAGCCGTTGCGGCGATAGAAGCCCAGCGCGCGCGGGTGGTCGAAGGTGCACGTGTGCAGCCACACGCGCGCCGCGCCGCCGCCGAAAATCCGCGCCAGCGTTCCCCCCATCATGATCTGCGCCGCGCCGGTGCCCATCGCCTCCGGCACCACGCCGAAGGTGACGATCTCGACGTCGCCCGGCACGGAATAATCCAGCTCCACCAGCCCGATCGCGGCGCCGTCTTTTTCCAGCGTCAGCATCTCGGTCGTCGGCAGTGCGAGCAGCGCGGCGAGCTCGGCGGGCGGCATCGCGGCGCGCGAGGTCCACAGCCAGGTTTCGCCGATGCGCCGGTAGAGCGCGAGAAACGCCGCCGGGTCCGGCCGCCGCGCTACAGCCACCGCGAAGCCGGCCGGGGCAGTGACGGTCGCCGGCGGCTCCGTCATCTCCAGGAACGTCACGACGTTGGCGATCTTGCCCGGCGGGAGGTCGGTGTAGCCGTCGAGCAATACAGGGAAGGTCGCGCTCATAGGCCGTCGTCCTCCGGCGCCAGCACGCGTCGCGCGGCGGCAACATCAGTAGGTGGCACATTGGCATAAGCTGCGAATGCCAGCAGTGTCGGCTCGTGCCCTAGGAAATAATCAAGCACGCCGGCAAGAAATCCGGGCTCGGCGGAAGCGGCGCGCAGCATGTGCGGCGCCAGCCCCGTCAACGCGAGGAAGCGGTTGAGGTGTTCGGGGTCCTCGGCCACGAACATCAGGCCGGTCGCGGCGAGTTCCCCGGCTGCCTCAAGACTTAACTGCCCCCGTTTTTCGGGCTTCATATTTGCCTTTCCGCAATGAATCGCATCTACGTTTCAGGTCTCAGGACGCGCGCCCTGTGGCGACTAGAATTTGGGCGCCCGATCCCCGGAAACCAAGCAATGGCGAAGACCGTCCTTGTCGTGGAAGACAACGAACTCAATATGAAGTTATTCCACGATCTGCTCGAGGCGAATGGCTACAACATCGTCCAGACCCGCAACGGCCTGGAGGCGATCGACCTGGCGCGCGAGCATCATCCCGACCTGATCCTCATGGACATCCAGTTGCCGGAAGTGTCCGGGCTGGAAGTCACCAAGTGGATCAAGGAAGACGACGACCTGCGCACGATCCCGGTCATCGCCGTCACCGCCTTCGCGATGAAGGGCGACGAGGAGCGCATCCGCCAGGGCGGCTGCGAGGCGTATCTCTCCAAGCCGATCTCGGTCGCCAAGTTTCTCGACACCGTCAAGCAGTATATCGGGGACTGACGGCAAGATGACCGCCCGCGTTCTTGTAGTCGACGATCTCGTCGCCAACATCAAGCTGCTCGAGGCGCGTCTCGCGGCCGAATACTTCGAGGTCGTCACCGCGATGAACGGTCCGGCGGCGCTCGAGATCTGCGCCCGCGGCCAGTGCGACATCGTCCTGCTCGACGTGCTGATGCCTGGCATGGACGGCCACGAGGTCTGCCGGCGGCTCAAGGGCAATCCGCGCACGGCGCACATTCCCGTCGTCATGATCACGGCGCTCGACCAGCCGGCCGACCGGGTCGCGGGGCTGGAAGCCGGCGCCGACGATTTCCTGACCAAGCCGGTGAACGACATCGCGCTCATCACGCGCGTCAAGAGTCTCGTGCGCCTCAAGATGCTGACCGACGAGCTGATGATGCGCGTCTCGACATCGACCGAGATCGGGCTCGACGACGCCTTCGATCCGGCGACGCTCGGCGGGGAGGGCGGCAAGGTGCTGCTCGTCGACGACAGCCCGTCGACCACCGACCGCGTCAAGACGATCCTGTCGCCGCACCACACCGTCGACCACGAACCGGAGCCGCAGGAGGCGCTGTTCCGCGCCGCCGAGGGCGACTACGACCTCGCCATCGTCAGCCTCAACCTCAAGCAGATCGACGGCCTGCGTCTCTGCTCGCACCTGCGCTCGCTCGACCGCACGCGCCTGTTGCCGATCCTGGTGATTGTCGATCCGGACGACAACGTGCGGCTGCTCCGCGGTCTCGATCTCGGTGTAAACGATTACCTCGTCCGCCCGGTCGACCGTAACGAGATGCTGGCGCGCGTGCGCACGCAGGTGCGGCGCAAGCGCTTCTCCGATCGGCTGCGCGACAACGTCCAGATGACCATCGAGATGGCGGTCACCGACGGCCTCACCGGCCTGCACAACCGCCGCTATCTGGAGCGCCACCTGGTGACGCTCGTGCAGCAGGCGATCGCCCGCGAGAAGCCGCTGTCGGTGCTCGTGCTCGACATCGATCATTTCAAGGCGATCAACGACGGCTTCGGCCATCTGGTCGGCGACGACGTGCTGCGCGAATTCTCGCGCCGGGTCCGCAAGGCGGTGCGCGGCATCGACCTTGCCTGCCGCATGGGCGGCGAGGAATTCGTCATCGCCATGCCCGATACCGATGCGGCGCTGGCGCTGCTGGTCGGCGAGCGCCTGCGCCAGAAGATCGCGGTCGAGCCCTTCCGCATACCGGAAAGCCAGGAGACGCTCGAGGTCACCGTGTCGATCGGGATATCGTCGCTGGTCGGCGCCGAGGATACGCCGGAGACACTACTTAAACGGGCAGACGAGGCCCTTTACGAGGCGAAACGGGCAGGGCGCAACCGGGTGGCAGCCGCGGCGTGACACTTATAGGTTGCGATGGCTGCCGCGGTTAATTATTAAAATTAGCTAAACGCCTAGATGCAATGGACTTTTGGCGACTTACCGTTTGCTAACGCTCTCCGGGACGGTAAGGTTTGGACGGTCGTTTCAACGAGGAGAGCAAGCGGCGCGTGTGAGAGCGAATCAGCGGCGACTGTCACATCCCCGTCCTGATCGCAAGATAGTTCATGATTCAGATACCCTGCGGAGTGCTCAGGTCCGCCGCATCTCCTGGGTCCGTAGGGTAGGCCGGCTCCAGAACGGATTGAGTGGCCTCCTCGTACAAACCCGTTCTGGGCCGGCCACTAATTAGGCCGCCAGAGGCCAAAACGAAAAAGCACCGCGAAAGCGGTGCTTTTTTGTTGCCCGAACGGCGGCGGGATTACTTGATCTTGGTCTCGCGGAATTCGACGTGCTTCTTGGCGACCGGGTCGTACTTCTTCATGACCATCTTGTCGGTCTTGGTGCGCGAATTCTTCTTGGTGACGTAGTAGAAGCCGGTGTCGGCAGACGACAGCAGCTTGATCTTGATGGTGGCGGATTTGGCCATGGCGGAACCCTTGAAAAGCGCCGGGAAATTGGCGCGGACATTACGAGCGACGCTCGCGATGTCAAGCAAAAGCGCCGTGATCCTCACGCTTCTGGCAGGGACGGCGGTGGCGACCGACGCCGACCGCGTCGTCATCAACCCGCAGTCGGCCTACCCGGAAGGGCCGACCACCGCGCACGGCGCCATCTACTACGCCGAGATGGGCGACGATCGTGTCATGCGCTGGAACGGCACCGAGAATGTGCCGGTGTGGTCGCGCGAGGGCTGCGGGCCCACCTCGGTAGCGCGCGGCACAAACGATACCCTCGTCATTCTCTGCGACCGCGAGCAGGTGCTGGTGCGCATCACACGCGACGGCAAGAACGTCGAGGTCATCGACCACGACGCGACCGGCCGCCAGTTCCTGACGCCCAACGCGTCGATCAACGACGCCAACGGCGGCATCTTCTGGTCGGCGTCCGGGCTGTTCTCCCCGACCGCGCCGATCGAGGGCGCGGTGATGTATCTCGACAAGAGCGGCAAGCTCCGCCGCGTCGCCGAGGGCATCCATTATTCCAACGGCGTGGCGCTCTCTCCGGACGGCAAGATCCTGTACGTCTCGGAGCACCTGTCGCGGCGCATCCTGGCTTACGACGTCGGCGACAACGGTGCGCTGTCCGGCACGCGCGTCTTCCTCAATCTCGATGATGTGGTGGGCAAGGATCCCGAGCGCGACTGGGACGTCGGGCCCGACGGGCTCGCCATGGATCACGCCGGCAATCTCTACATCGCAGAGTACGGGGGAGGGCGGCTGATCCTGGTCAACAGCCACGCCAAGCTCGAGGCGACAATCTCGTTCGCCGAAAAATACGTCACGGCGCCGCTGCTCATCGACGGCGAGAAACGCATCTTTGTAACGGCGCCGGTGTCGTTCGAAGACCCGCAAGCCTACGGCGAAGTCTATTCGGTGGTGAACCCGCTGTACGGCAAGGACTGAGCGTCGTCGTCGCCGCGGCCGTCGAAGCCGTGCATGCGCAGCGCCCACTGCAGCGCGATGATCGCGCCCTTGACCGGCTGGAGCAGACCGACGGTCAGGATGCCGGTCAGCGGCAGCCATATCATCAGGTGCTGGGCGACGGTGAGCTGGGTCGTGAGCTGCACGGCGAGCAGCACCGGCACGAGCAGGTGGCCGACGATGACCATCGTGAAATACGGCGGCGCGTCGTCGGCGCGCTGGTGCGTATAGTCCTCGCCGCAGACCTCGCAGTGCGCCACGGGCTTCAGGAATTTGCCGAACAGGTGGCCCTTGCCGCAGTTCGGGCAGCGGCCGAGGAAGCCGCGCAGCATCGCCTGAAACAGCGGGCGGGGCTCGACGATTTCGGGAACGATGTCATGGGCGATTGCCATGCCGGAAACATGGGCTCCGAAGCCTGCTTCCGCAATGCGTTTCATTGCCACGGCAGGCATGTCCGGCGCGCAACGGTCGGCCGGATTCGGGCCGGCCGTATCGCCAATACCGCCGGTTAAGCATAGGTTCCGCGCCCATGCCGCAAAGTGGAACGCCGAGATACGCCGTCGCGATGGTCGCCGATCAGGCGATGATCCCGGCCGCCGCCTATCTCGCGAACCGGCTGGCGGCGCTGAACTACCGCGACGACACCGAGATCCTGATCTTCTCCGATTCCATGGAGGGCCTCACCGCCGCCAAGGCGTTCGGCGTGCCGGCCGGGCTTCGCTACGTCGATTTCTCGGGCAAGCTGCCGCGCGTCAACGACCGCGTTTCTGGCGCCACGTTCTTTCGGCTGTTCCTGCCCGACGTCGTGCCGGCGAGCATCGAGCGCATCCTCTATCTCGACACCGACATCGCCATCGAAAACGCGCTCCTGTTCCGACTCTTCGATCTCGACATGGGCGGCCACACCATCGCGGCGGTGCGCGACCTGCTGGCGATACTGGAGCCCTCCGCCAACGTCCGGCGCGAGGTCGCGCGGAGCGGCGACGGGCGCTACTTCAACGCCGGCGTCGTGCTCATCGATCGTGCGGCCTACGTTGCGGCGCGGAGCAGCCGCGCGCTGGTCGCGGTCGTGGCGCGCGAGCGCACGCACGATCAGGCGGCGCTGAACACGGTGTTTTCCCGCCGCTGGCTCGAGCTGTCGCCGGCCATGAACACGATGATGGCGATCTGGAATTCGTTCGTGCGGCGCGTCTTCCCGCCGGTCGTCGTCCACTTCGCCGGCACCGCGAAGCCGTGGCAGGCGGGCTTCGTCGAGGACCATCCGGTGCGTGCCGACATGGTCAGCTATTTCCGCAACTCGCCGTGGCCGGGTTTTGTCCGCGCGCCGGAATTCGCGACCGTCTGGGGCGCGATGCAATCCGGGCCGCGGCCGTCGGCCGGCCCGTTGCCGGCGAAGGCGGTGCTGCCGCGGACGACAGACGCGCCCGCGCTGGCGGCGCTCCTGCCGACGCTCCGTTTCGCCGACGTGGAGCAGGGCATCACGCCCTTCAACAGGGACGCGATGCCGCCCGGTTAGGCTCGCTGCCCAACGCCGCCGCTTATCGCGATCCGGCGAGTTACGGATACGTCGCGCCCGGTGTCATCGAAATTGTCGGCGGTGACGCAGTATTCGAAGAAATAGCTGAACGACATGGGCCCCCGGGAATCGCTTCTGCGGGTCCTTATGCTAGCGCCGCCGCCCACGATCCGGCACGCGGCTGCGCGAGCCCGGGTGCCGGTGCTGGTCGGGCGAGGGGCGGTCCTTGCGGGGCAGCACCTTGCCCTCCGACAGCAGCTCGAAGCGGAGCGCGCCGGCCAGGGGCGCGGCCTCGACCAGCTTCACCTCGACCTTGTCGCCGAGGCGATGCATCTCGCCCGAGCGCGAGCCGATGACCGCGTGCTTGGCCTCGTCGAAGACGAAGAATTCCGAGCCCAGCGTGCGCATCGGCACGAAGCCGTCGGCGCCGGTCTCGTCGAGTTTCACGAACAGGCCGGCGCGGGTGACGCCGGAAATGCGGCCGCGGAACTCGGCGCCGACGCGGTCGGCCAGCCAATGGGCGACCAGCCGATCGACGGTGTCGCGCTCGGCCGCCATGGCGCGGCGCTCGGCCTGCGAGATCTGCGTCGCGATCTCGACCAGATGTTCCTCGATCCCGTCCGGCAATCCGCCCGGTCCGAAGCCCAGCGAGCGGACCAGCGCGCGGTGGACGATCAGGTCGGCATAGCGGCGGATCGGCGAGGTGAAGTGGGCGTAGCGGCGGAGGTTGAGGCCGAAGTGCCCGATGTTGTCGGGGCTGTACTCGGCCTGCGCCTGCGTGCGCAGCACGACCTCGTGGAGCAGCGGGCCGTGCTCCGAGCCCTCCGCCTTGTCGAGGATGTAGTTGAAGTTCGAGGGACGCAGGTTGCCGCCCTTCGGGAACGACAGCTCGATCGACTTCAGGAAATCGCGCAGCGCCTCCTGCTTGGCCATCGAGGGCTGGTCGTGGATGCGATAGACCAGCGGCGACTTCTTCGCCTCCAGCGTCTCGGCCGCGGCGACGTTCGCCTGGATCATCATCTCCTCGATCAGGCGCATGGCTTCCAGCCGCACCGGCACGACGATGCGCTCGATGCCGCCGTCCTTGCCGAGGACGACCTTGCGCTCCGGCAGGTCGAGGTCGAGCGGCTCGCGGGCGTCACGTCCGCGCTTGATGATTTCGTAGCCGGCCCAGAGGTTTGCGAGCGCAGTCTTCACATTTTGATTCAGGTCGGTCGGGCGGCCGTCGAATTCGTCCTGCGCCTTCTGGTACGACAGCTTCGCCGCTGAGCGCATCATGATGCGGTGGAAGCGATGGTTCAGCTTCCGGCCCTCGGCGTTGAAGATCATGCGGACGGCGAGCGCCGGACGGTCCTCCAGCTCGCGCAGCGAGCAGAGGTCGTTCGATATGCGCTCGGGCAGCATCGGCACGACGCGGTCGGGGAAATAGACCGAGTTGCCGCGCTTCAGCGCCTCGCGGTCGAGCGCCATGCCGGGGCGGACGTACCAGGCGACGTCGGCGATGGCGACGGTGACGATCGTGCCGCCCGGATTGTTCGGATCGGGATCGGGCACCGCCATGACGGCGTCGTCGTGGTCCTTGGCATCGGGCGGATCGATGGTGACCAGCGGCTCGTCGCGCCAATCCTCGCGGTGCTCCATCGTCGCGCGCCGGGCATCTTCCGCCTCGGCGAGCACGTCGGCGGGGAAGACGTAGGGAATATTGTGCGCGTGGATGGCGATCATGGAGACCGCCTTCTCGTTACTCACCGAGCCGAGATTCTCGACGATGTTGACGCGCTCGACGCCGAAGCGGCCCGAGGTCGTGACCGACAGGGTGACGAGGTCGCCGTCCTTGGCCTTGCCGACGTCGGCCTGGTCGAGGTGGAGCATCTTCGATTTCTTGTCGATCGGGTCGATGGTGGCGCCGCGGACGACGCCGAGCACTGTCGCCGGGCGCTTCTCCAACACCTTGATGATGCGCGCTGAGTAGTCGGCGCCGCGTCGGGACAGGCGGGCCAGCACGCGGTCGCCGATGCCGGGGGCAGGGGCGTCCTTCGAACGCGTACGTTCGATTTCGATGCGCGGCGGCTCGCCGTTCTCGGCCGACCAGTCGACGAGGCGGGCGATCACGTCGCCGTCGCGGTCGCGGCCGGTGATCTCCAGCACGGTGACTTCGGGGATGTCGTTCGGCCGCTTGAGCTTGCGGTGGCGGCTTTCGACCGCGCCTTCCTGGGCGAGGTCCTTGAGCAGTGCCTTGAGGGGGATGCGTTTTGCGCCGGTGATGCCGAAGTGGCGCGCGATCTCGCGCTTGCCGGTCTCTCCGGGATGTTCGGCGATAAAGGCGAGTATCTGCTCGCGAGTGGGGAGTTCCTGGCCTTGCGGCTTCTTGCTCTTCTGTTTCGGTTTCTTCTGTTCAGTCAATTTCGTTTCGATTCTGGTTCCTCAGCCGTCCACGGGTTCGGGTACGGCCGGTTTCTTCTTTGATTTGGGTTTCGCCTTGGCCTTGGTCTGGGCCTTCGGTTTGGCCTCGGCGTCGGATCTTGCGGGCGCCGCCTTCTTGGCGCGCCCACGTGTCGGTTTCTTGCCGGCGCGGGCGGCGATGAGTTCCAGCGCCTGCGCCACGGTAACTTCGGTCGGCACCATGTCCTTCGGCAGCGTCGCATTGACCTTGCCGTGGTTGACGTAGGGACCGTACTTGCCGTCGCGGACAGTGATCTTGCCGCCGCCATCGGGATGCTCGCCGAGATCCTTCAGCGCCTTGGGCGTGCCCCGTCCGCCGCGCCGTCCGCCGCCGGCAGCCTTCTCGGCGATCAGCGTCACCGCATGATTCAGGCCGACGGTGAAAACATCGTCGACCGATTCGAGGTTGGCGAACGTGTTCTCGTGCTTCACGAACGGGCCGTAGCGGCCGATGCCGGCGGTGATCGGCCGGCCGGTCTCGGGATGGACGCCGACCTCGCGCGGCAGGCGGAGCAGCGACAGCGCCTTGTCGAGGTCGATGTCGTTGAGGTCCCAGCCCTTGGGGATGGACGCGCGCTTCGGCTTTACTTCCTTGTCCTCGCCCTGCTCGCCGAGCTGCAGGTACGGACCGAAACGGCCCGAGCGCAGCGTGACGTTGACGCCGGTATCCGGATCGGTGCCAAGCAGCTTGCCGTCGGCGCCGAAGTCCGCGCCGCCTTCGCTGACCGCGAGCTGGCGGGTGTAGCGGCACTCGGGATAGTTCGAGCAGCCGATGAAGGCGCCGAACTTGCCGAGCTTCAGGGACAGGCGGCCGGTGCCGCAGTTCGGGCACTGGCGCGGGTCGCCGCCGTCGGCGCGGGCCGGGAAAACGTGCGGACCGAGTAGCTCATTCAGGACGTCCAGCACCTCGGAGACGCGCAGCTCCTTCGTCTTGTCGACGTCGGAGGAGAATTGCGCCCAGAAGTCGCGGAGCACGTCCTTCCACTTCAGCTCGCCGTTCGAGATGCGGTCGAGCTTGCCTTCGAGATCGGCGGTGAAGTCGTACTCGACGTAGCGGTCGAAGAACGACTGCAGGAACGCCGTTACGAGGCGGCCCTTGTCCTCGGGGATGAGTTGCCGCTTCTCGAGCTTCACGTAGCCGCGGTCGCGGAGCACGGAGAGGGTGGCGGCATAGGTCGACGGGCGGCCGATGCCCAGCTCTTCCATCTTCTTGATCAGCGTCGCCTCCGTGTAGCGCGGCGGCGGCTCGGTGAAATGCTGCTCGGTCTCTATGCCGTGCTCGGTCAGCTTGTCGCCGACGGCCATCGGCGGCAGGCGGCCGTCGTCGTCGCCTTCCTCGGGGCGCGACTGGGCTGGGGCTTCCTCGTCGCGGCCTTCCTGGTAGAGCGTCAGGAAGCCGTCGAAGCGGACGACCTGACCGGTGGCGCGGAGGTTGACCGGCTGGGCGACGCCGGCGGCGATCTCGACCGTGGTGCGCTCCAGTTCCGCCGATGCCATCTGGCTCGCGGTCATGCGCTTCCAGATCAGGTCGTAGAGCCGCGCCTGGTCGGCTTCCAGCGAACGGCCTGCATCGTCCGGATGGTTGTGGAGGTCGGTCGGGCGGATGGCCTCGTGGGCCTCCTGCGCGTTCTTGGCCTTGGTCTGGTACATGCGCGCCGTCTCCGGCACGTACTGCTGGCCGTAACGCTTGGCGATGGCATCGCGGGCAGCGGCGATCGCCTCGGGCGCGGACTGCACGCCGTCGGTGCGCATATAGGTAATGATGCCGTCCTCGTAGAGGCGCTGGGCGACCTGCATCGTGCGGTTGGCGGCGAAGCCCAGCTTGCGCGAGGCTTCCTGCTGCAGCGTGGAGGTCGTGAACGGCGGCGGCGGATTGCGCCGGACCGGCTTCGCCTCGACCGAGGTGACCTTGTGGGCGCCGGATTTCAGCGCGGCCTCGATGCGGCGGGCGGTGGCCTCATCCGGAATATCAAGACGGCCGAGCTTGTCGCCGTTGAAGCCGACGGCGCGGGCGACGAAACGGCCGCCGTTCGGCGGCTCCAGCGTCACCGCGACCGACCAGTATTCGCGCGGCTTGAAAATCTCGATCTCGTTCTCGCGTTCGCAGACGAGACGGAGCGCGACGGACTGCACGCGGCCGGCGGAGCGGGCGCCGGGCAACTTCCGCCACAGCACCGGCGAGAGGGTGAACCCGACCAGATAATCGAGGGCGCGGCGGGCGAGGTAGGCATCGACCAGCGGCGCATCGATCATGCGCGGGTGCTTCATCGCCTCGAGAATGGAGTCGCGCGTGATGGCGTTGAAGACGACGCGCTCGACCGGCTTGTCGCCGATCACCTTGCGGTTGCGCAGGACCTCGAGCACATGCCACGAGATGGCCTCGCCCTCGCGATCCGGGTCGGTCGCTAGAATCAGGCGGTCGGCGCCCTTCATGGCGTCGGCGATGTCGGCGAGGCGCTTCTTGGCCTTGTCATCGACCTCCCAGAGCATGGTGAAATCATGCTCCGGATCGACCGAGCCGTTCTTCGACGGCAGGTCGCGGACGTGGCCATACGACGCAAGCACCTGGTAGCTGGGCCCCAGGTACTTGTTGATCGTTTTGGCCTTGGCCGGGGATTCGACGATTACGAGATTCATTCCGTGCCGCGCGTTCGCAAGACTGGTTTTCCCCTCGGAGAGAGGGCCAGACCGCATTGAAAATCCGCTAATTCCGCCGGGGTCGACGCCGTTATCGCGCCTCTGACCGCCGGTCCGAACGGGGTGGGGACATTCCAGAAATCGCCCATGGCTGTCAAATCGCAGCCTGTCCCGCCGGCGGTCAATGCGCCCCTTCGAGCATTGGCAATTTCGCGGATGCCATTGATTTCACAGTAGATGGGACGGCGAAAGCGGCTTTGCAATGGCCGCGGGACGCTTGCTTATGCTGCCCGCCAAGGTTAGCATGAATCCATAGTACCAATTGTAGGTTGTACTCGAAACCGGCCGGCGGGGCGATCCCGCGACTGCCGGTTGGTGCGGATGGCATGTTGAAACCCACAAAATCGACGGCGGTAGAAACCGCCCAGTACATCGGCGGCATGGCGCGCGAGCTGCGTGCGCTGGCGGCCAAATCGGATCTCGGATTTCTCGCCTACCTTCTTTCGATGGTCGAGCAGGAAGCCGACCTCGAGGGCAGGGACAAACCGTCCGATGCCGGGAAGAAGATGGGCAGCGGCTGACTTCACCCGATCAACGAGACGCGCCCGCCCGGGTGGCGCTCCAGCCGCCCGGCCAGGTCGAGCTCGATCAGCACCAGGCGCACGACCGCGGGCGACAGGCCGGTGAAGCGGATGATCTCGTCGATCTCGACCGGCGTGGTGCCCATCGCGCCGACGATCCGCGCGCGGTCGCCATCGCCGGCGTCCGTCGCGACCTCCTCGCGCTCGCTCTCGCGCGCGGCGGGCGGCGGTGGATCCTGCCCGAGCATGGGTCGGACCTCGGCGATGATGTCGTCGATGGCGGTGACGATGCTGGCGCCATCCTTGATCAACTGATTGGTGCCGCCGGCGCGCGGGTCGAGCGGTGAGCCGGGCACGGCGAAGACGAGGCGGCCCTGCTCGGCGGCCAGCCGCGCGGTGATCAGCGAGCCCGAGCGCAGCGCCGCCTCGACCACGACGACGGCCAGCGACATGCCCGAGATGATGCGATTGCGGCGCGGGAAATCCTTGCCGCGCGGCGTGTGGCCCATCGGCATCTCGCTGACGTGGGCGCCGCCCTTGGCGACGATGCTCTCCGCGAGGTCGATGTTGTCGACGGGGTAGGGCCGGTCGAGCCCGCCAGCGAAGACCGCGATCGTGCCGCTTGCCTCCGACGCGGCATGCGCGGCGGCATCGATACCGCGCGCCAGGCCCGACACCACGGCGAAGCCGGCGTCGGCGATGCCGGCGGCGACCTGCATCGCGAATTTCCGCCCGACGATGGAGCAGTTGCGCGAGCCGACGACCGCGATTGCCGGCCGCGTCAGGATCGAGCCGGGGCCGCGCACGGTTATCAGCGGCGGGGCGCCGTCGATGGCGCGGAGCCACGGCGGGTAGTCGGCCTCGCCGATGGCGACAATGCGGGCGCCCATCGCTGTCGCGGCTGCGATCTCGCGCTCGGCCTCCTCGACGGTGGCGAGACGCAGCGGACGGCCTCCGCGGCGCGAGAGATCGGGCGCGCCTTCCAGCGCCGCCGTGGCGCTGCCGAAATGATTGACCAGGGCGCGGAAAGTGACCGGGCCGATGCCTTCGGTGCGGATCAGCCGAAGCCAGGCGATGCGCTGCTCGTCGGTGAGGGCGGCAGCGGTGGCCGTCATTTGGCGCCGATGCGCTTCTCGGTGCCGGCCATCAGGCGGCTCAGGTTTTCGCTGTGGCGCCACCACAGCACGACGGTGAGCACGGCGAACAGCAGCGCCATCGGCCAGCCGGCGAACCATGCGACGACGAACGGCGTCAGCAAACTCGCGGTCAGTGCGCTGGCCGAGGAGATGCGCGTGACGACCGCCGTCGCCAGCCACGCGAGGCAGAAGAAGATCGCGCCGGGCCACCACAGGCCGACGAGGATGCCGATGTAGGTGGCGACGCCCTTGCCGCCCTTGAAGTTGAGCCAGACCGGAAAAAGATGCCCGGCGAAGGCGCCGAGGCCGGCGGCGATCGCGGCGGCCGGTCCGCCGACGAGGCCGCCGAGCAGCACCGCAACGGTACCCTTGGCGCCGTCGCCGATCAGCGTGCCGGCGGCGATCGCCTTGTTGCCGGTGCGCAGCACGTTGGTGGCGCCGATGTTGCCGGAGCCGATGGCGCGGATGTCGCCGAGGCCGGCGAGGCGCGTCAGGATCAGGCCGAAGGGAATCGTGCCGAGGAGGTAGCCGAGGACAAGCGCGGCGAGATCCGCCCAAGGATTGCCCCACGTCATCGCTCGTTCGCCCCGGTTGTTTCGCGCAGGCTATGCGGACGTTGGGCAGGGGGCAACTGTGCGTTGATGCGGTGGCGGCGCCCCCTCGCCCTTCCTCCCTAGGCTCGCTTCGCTCGCCAAGTTCGGAAGCCCTCTCCCACGGGGGGAGAGGGGACACACGGACAATGCAGCATATTCCCTCTCCCCTAGTGGGAGAGGGCTGCGCCTCTTATGAGCGAAGCGAATAAGAGGCGGAGGGTGAGGGGGACTTTCCCCCTCGCGCATCACGCGCGTTTCTTGCCGCCGCCCTTGTCGCGGTAGCCGGCGGCCACGGCATCTTCCTCCGTGCGGAAGAAGACGGTGTCGGCGGTGACTTCGTCGGCGCCGGCAGCGTGGAATTCGTGTTTGCGGCTGTTGCCGACCACGGCGGGTTCGGTGTCCGCCTCGCAGTAGATGCAGCGCAGGCGCGGATGGCCGTCGGCGTTCGGCAGCAGCCAGAATTTGTTGCGCGTGTAGTGCTTCTCGAGCGGATCGTGGACGATGCAGTTGTCGTTCGAGCAGCGCATACCGACGTTGTTCGGCCGGTCGTAGAGCGGGCGCACCGCTTCGCCGAAGCCTTCGGCGTATTGCTCCAGGCCATCGCCGCGGCTGGTGAGCAGATCGATCAGCGCCATGCGGACCGGCACGCCATACGATGCCTGGCGGAAGTATACGGCGCGGGCGTCGCTATCCAGCGCGGTATCGAGCTCGCCGACGCGCGGCAGGGGGTGCAGCACACTGGTGTCGGCGTACTTCGCTTCCTTGAGGAATTTGGAATCGATCTTGGGGTAGTCGCCCTTCGCTTCCGCCCAGCGTTCCTTCTGGAAGCGCGTGACGTAGAAGACATCGACCTTCTTGCGCAGCTTCACGACTTCCGGGTCGACGTTCGGGATCAGCGAAAGCTGGTGCGGCTCCTGCGGCGTGACGTAAAGCGCGTCGATGGCGGCGTTGTCGTGCTCGTACTGCTCGCGCGGTACGGTGCGGCAGTTGAATTCCTCGCGGAGCCGCGCATCGACGTGGGCGGGCAGCTCCATGCCCTTCGCCGGCATCATCATGATGTTGGCGCCGAAGCGGGCCAGCGCATAGACGAACGAATGGATGGTGCGGCTGCCGCGGAGGTCGCCGGAGACCGCGACGTTGAGGTCGCGCAGTTTCTTGTTCTCGCGGCGGAGCGTGAAGATGTCGCAGAGCGTCTGGGTCGGGTGCTCGTGGGCGCCGTCGCCGCCGTTGATGATCGGCACGGTGGCGTATTCGGCGGCAAGGCGGGCGGCGCCGTCGCGCGGATGGCGGAGCACGATGATATCGGCGTAGTTCGAGACGACGCGGACGGTGTCGGCGAGGCTTTCGCCCTTGGCGACGCTGCTGGTCGCGGGATCGGCGCTGGTTACGATCTGGCCGCCGAGGCGCAGCATGGCGCTTTCGAACGACAGGCGGGTGCGGGTCGAGGGCTCGTAGAAAAGGCTGGCAAGGATGCGGCCTTTGGCCTTGTCCGTGCTCTCGCCGATACGGTGCTTGTGGGCGGGATCGCCCAGCGAATCGAGATAGCCATCGGCGACCTCGAAGACCCGCTCAATCTCGCGGTTGGTGAGGTCGTTGATCGAGGTTACGTGCCGTACGCCGGACGATGCCATTAAAGGCACGCCTATAGGCGGAGTCGGGGGCCGCGGCAAGCGGCGCGGAACCCGGCATGGTACGCTCGCCCACAGGCGAATCGCCGGCCCATGGCCCGCGATTGGGAGGAGCAATTTGGTTTCGGCTGCCGATACGCACGAAGTCTTCAACCAAACGCCGCCCTTCGCTGGCCTGAACCTCTTCACCTCCGACCCGGCGCTGGGGGCGCTGGTCGAGGGGGCGCCGCAGGTGGTCGTCGATCAGCTCGTCGAGCACGGGCAGCAGTGGGGGACGCCGGAGACGTTCGAGCTCGGGCGGATCGCCAACGTCGCGACGCCGGTGCTGCGCAATTTCGATGCGAACGGCACGCGCATCGATTCGCTCGAGTTTCATCCGGCCTACCACGCGCTGATGCGGCGGAGCGTTGCCGTCGGGCTCCAGTGCTCGATCTGGGACGCGTCGGGCGAGGAGGCGAACGTGCGCGCCGTCGCCCGCGCCGCGCGCCTCTACATGAGCGCCGAGGTGGAAAGCGGGCATCTCGCCGCGATGACCATGACCAACGCCACGGTGGCGGCGCTGGCGCACGCGCCTAACCTCGCCGACGTCTGGCTGCCGCGCATCCGCACGCGGCGCTACGACAGCGGGCAGCGCTCGCTGACGGCGAAGGCCGGTGCGCTCATCGGCGTCGGCTTCACCGAGAAGCAGGGCGGCACCGATCTCGGCTCGAATACGAGCGCGGCGGTGGAATCTTCCGACGGCATGTGGCGGATCACCGGCCACAAGTGGTTCGTCTCCGGCGCCGCGAGCGATGCGTTCCTGGTGCTGGCGCAGACCGTCGATGGGCTCACCTGCTTCCTCATTCCGCGCTACCTGCAGGACGGCGCGCTGAACGGCATCCGCCTGATGCGCCTCAAGGACACGCTCGGCCACCGCTCCAATGCGATCGGCGAGATCGAGCTCGATCATGCCGCCGCCTGGCTGGTCGGCGAGTCCGGCGGCGGGCAGGCGGCGATCGTCGACATGATGACGCTGATGCGGCTCGACGCGTCGGTCGCCGCCGCCGGCATGATGCGGCTGGCGCTTGCCGAGGCGGTGCATCATTGCCGCTACCGCAAGGCGGGCGGGCAGGTGCTGATCGAGCAGCCGCTGATGACGCGCGTGCTCGCCGACATGGCGCTCGACGCCGTCGCGTCGGCGGCGCTGGCGTTCCGGTTGGCCGAATCCTACGACCGCGCCGCCGACGATCCGGCGGAGGCCGCGTTCGCGCGGCTGATGACGCCGGCGGTGAAATACTGGACGTCGAAGGTCGCGCCTTCGATGATCGGCGAGGCGATGGAGGCGCTCGGCGGCAACGCCTACGTCGAGGAAAGCCGGCTGCCGCGGCTCTACCGCGACGCGCCGGCGAACTCGATGGGCGAGGGCACCGGCAACATCATGGCGCTAGAAGTCATGCGCGTGTTGCGCAAATCGTCCGAGCCGCTGGAGTCGGTGCTGGCCAACGTCGAGGACGCGCTCGGCAACACGGCGAAGTCGACGCTGAACGTGCTGCGTGCCGCCACTGCGGTGGCGCTCGCCGACGAAGGTTCTGCGCGCATCCTGACCGAGCAACTGGCGATGACGGTCGCCGCTGCGGCGCTCCGGCGGCGCTTCCCGTCGGTGGTCGCCGACGCGTTCCTCGAAACGCGGCTCGGCAAGCCGTGGCGCTCGACCTACGGCATGCTCGACTCGCGCTTCGATGCGCGGGCGTTCGTCAATTATCTTTGCCCGGTGGATTAGCGCGGGGGCGGACCCCCTCCCATCCTCCCCCTTTCAGGGGGAGGGGATCACGAGTGGTGCGCCTCCTCCCCCTGAAAGGGGGCGGGAGGGGGTCGACCTCCGCCTCCGTTACAACTTCTTCAGCCGATCCAGCACGCCCTGCAAAATGAATGCTGCCGCCATCTTGTCGACCAGTTCGCCCCGCCGTTTCCGGCTGGCGTCGGCGTCGAGCAGCGTGCGTGTCACGGCGGCGGTGGAGAGCCGCTCGTCCCAGAACAGCAGCGGCAGTTCGGTCAGCCCGGCGAGGCTGCGGGCGAAGGCGCGGGTCGCCTGGACGCGCGGGCCCTCGCTGCCGTCCATGTTGAGCGGCAGGCCGAGGACCAGTCCGGCGACCTGATGCTTCGCCGCCTCGGCGAGCAGGTCCTTGGCGTCGGCGGTGAATTTCGTCCGCGCGATGGTGCGCAGCGGCGATGCGATCTGGCGGCCGATGTCGGAGATCGCGAGGCCGATGGTTTTCGTGCCGAGATCGAGCCCCATCAGCGGCGCCTTCGGCGGCAGGGCGCGGGCGAAATCTTCGGCGGAGAAATCCGCCAGCGGCTTATTCATGGCGGCAGTATCGCACATTCGACGAGCGGAGATCGCTCATGGCCACGGTCGCGGCCCGCACCCGTTCCTAGCAGCGGCATAACAGCGGAGCCACCTTCCTCGGCGGAGGTCCCGCTCTACTATCCCCTCATCGCGGCACAAGCCGCACGGCAAACCAAACGCCAAGGGGATACGCATGAAGCTGACCTGGTACGGCCACTCGGCCTTCCGCATCGAATACGCCGGCGCGGTGATCCTGCTCGATCCGTTCATCGCCAACCCGACCTTCAAGGGCGACGTGAAGGCCGCCTACCAGGGCGCGACGCACGTGCTGCTGACCCACGGGCATGGCGACCACGTCGGGCTCACGGTCGAGATCGCCAAGGCGACCGGCGCGGTGGTCGTCGCCAATCCCGAGGTGTCCGGCTACCTCGCCAAGCAAGGCGTCAGCAACATATCGCCGATCAACCACGGCGGCGAACTGAACCTTGGATCGTTCACCGCGGGCTACGTCCCGGCATGGCATTCGTCGTCGGCCGACGACGGGACGTATCTCGGCAACCCCGGCGGCTTCGTACTGATGGCGCCTGGTGAGAAGACGGTGCTGGCGATGGGCGACACCGGCATCTTCGACGGCATGAAGCTGATCGGCGAGATCTACCAGCCGAAAGTCGGGCTGGTGCCGATTGGCGATCGCTTCACGATGGGCGCGCGGCTGGCGGCGCTCGCCTGCAAACGGTTTTTCGATTTCGAGACGGTGGTGCCCTGCCACTACGGGACGTTCGGCCTGCTCGACGCGACGCCCGATAAATTCATCGGCGAGATGAAGGGCGGCAAGGCGAAGGTGGTGGTGCCGGAGCGTGGGACGGCGGTGACGCTGTAGGCAGCGGGCAATCGGCAGTGGGCAATCGGCAGTGCAGGCGTTGGCGATTGCCGGCCGCCTGTTGCCGACTGCCGGCTTGCTACGGCCGATACTGCTGGATGCGCGTCGTGCGCAGGCCCGCGAGGCCGTGCGCGTCGATCGACTGCTGCCAGGAGAGGAATTCCTCCACCGTCAGCGTGTAACGGGCGCAAGCTTCCTCGAGGCTCAAGAGGCCGCCGCGCACCGCGGCGACCACTTCGGCCTTGCGCCGGATGACCCAGCGCTTGGTGTTGCGCGGCGGAAGATCCGCAATAGTTAGCGGGCTGCCATCGGGTCCGATGACATACTTCACGCGCGCACGGATCTGTTCGGTCATTCGACTCTCGTACAAAAACCTGACCTGACGAAGCGCCACCGTACCCGCCACGCCTTAAAATTCGGCTAAGCGAAGCCAAACAAAACCCTAAGATTTCCGGGCGATTTCGCTGCTTTTGCTAGCTTTTCCAAGGGGCGATTAACCTTGAAGACGGCGCCGCCGCCTCTATAGTCACCGCCAATCCATGAAGGGGCGGTCTCCGCCGTTACGAATGCTTCCAGACCTCGATCTCTCCGGCGACCGCAAGTCCACGCGCGTCGTCGTCGCCATGTCGGGCGGGGTCGATTCCTCGGTCGTCGCCGGGCTTCTGACCCGCGCCGGCTATGACGTCGTTGGCGTCACCCTGCAGCTTTACGACCACGGCGAGGCGACCCACCGGAAGGGCGCGTGCTGCGCCGGGCAGGACGTGCAGGACGCCCGCCGCGTCGCCGAGACGCTCGGCATTCCGCACTACGTCCTCGATTATGAAAGCCGCTTCCGCGACCAGGTGATCGACAGCTTCGCGGCGAGCTACATCGCCGGCGAGACGCCGGTGCCCTGCGTCGCCTGCAACCAGACGGTCAAGTTTGCCGATCTTCTCGGCACGGCGAAGCAGCTCGGCGCCGCCGCGCTCGCCACCGGCCACTACGTCATGTCGAAGGCGGAGGGCAACCACCGCGCCCTGTTCCGCCCGGCCGACATCGACCGCGACCAGAGCTACTTCCTGTTCGCGACGACGCAGGAGCAGCTCGATTTCGTCCGCTTCCCGCTCGGCACCATGACCAAGCCCGAGGTGCGAGCGGCGGCGCGCGAGTTCGGCCTGTCGGTCGCCGACAAGCACGACAGCCAGGACATCTGCTTCGTGCCGAACGGCAAGTACACCGACGTGATCGAGCGGCTGCGCCCCGATGCGGCGGCCGGCGGCGACATCGTGCACATCGACGGGCGCATTCTCGGCCGCCACGCCGGCATCATCCACTATACGATCGGCCAGCGGCGCGGCATCGGCGTCGCCACCGGCGAGCCGCTCTACGTCGTGCATCTCGATCCGGCCGGGCGGCGCGTCATCGTCGGCCCGCGCGAGGCGCTGGCGACGCGCCAGTTGCATCTGCGCCAGGTCAACTGGCTCGGGCAGGGGAGCCTTGCGGAAATTCCGGCCGAGGGCATGGACGTCTTCGCGCGCGTGCGCTCGACCCGGGCGCCATCGCCGGCGCGTCTCGTCAACAATAACGGCGCCATCGCGGTCGATCTCAGCGACGGCGAAGCGGGCGTCGCGCCCGGCCAGGCCTGCGTGCTTTACGAAGGCGACGGCCCCGGCGCCCGGGTGCTCGGCGGCGGTTTCATCGAGAAGGCCGAGCATGCGCGCGAGGCGGAAACTGCGTTGCGGCGGATCATCGCGCAGCCCGTCGTGGCGGCGCTGGCTTAGACGGGTTTCCTCGCCCTTCGCCTCTAATTCGCTTCGCTCACAAGAGGCGAAGCCCTCTCCCCTTCGGGGCGAGGGGGCTGAGGCGGTTATTCGTCCCCTCTCCCCAAAGGGGAGAGGGCTTTTTCTCTTGGCGAGCGCAGCGAGCCTAGAGAAAGAGGGTGAGGGAATGCTGCCGTCTTGCTCCCCTCCGCCGCAGCAATGCTATAGCTGCCTCGATCTCGGGAGGGGTTCATGGCGGGGCGTCTGTTTCTGGGCATCGACGGCGGCGGCAGCACGACGCGGGCGCGCATTCGCGACGACGACGGAAACCTGCTCGGCGAGGGCAAGGCCGGCCCCGGCAACGCGCGCCTCGGCGATCTCGCCTATGCCGAAATCATGAAGGCATGCCGCGCGGCGCTCGCCGCGGCCGGGTTCGCGGAGCGCGACTTCGAGCGCATCCATGCCGGCTTCGGGCTCGCCGGCGTGCAGCAGGACGAGGACCGCGACCAGATACGCAACCGGCCCTATCCCTTCGCCTCGCTGATCATCGATACGGACGCCTACACCGCGTACATGGGCGCGTTCCGCGGCGAGGACGGCGCCATCCTGATCCTCGGCACCGGCTCGGGCGGGCTGGCGACGATTGGCGGCAAACGCCTCAACGTCGGCGGCTGGGGCGCCGACATCGCCGACGAGGGCAGCGGCCTGTCGATCGGGCGCCTCGCGATCCGTAAGTCGCTGTGGGCGCTGGAGGGCATGGCACCGCTGACGCCGCTGGCGGACTCCATCTTGAATGAATTCGACCGCAGCCCGCCGAAGGCGGTGATCTGGGCGGGCAAGGCGATCCCCGGCGACTTCGCCAAATTTGCGCCGCGCGTGTTCGACTACGCCAAGCGGGGCGACGTGCTCGCGATCGACATCATCGACGAAGCGGCGCGCGGCGCGACGATGCTGATCAACCGGCTCATCGAGCTCGGCGCGCCGAAGGTGGCGATGATCGGCGGCATCTTTCCGGTGCTCCATCCGTGGCTGGCGCCCGAGGTGCAGGCGCGGCTGATCTGGCCGGCGGGCGATGCGATGGATGGCGCGATCCAGATGGCGGAACGCTGGCTGCGCGGCGTCGGGACCGGCCGGCCGTGACCACCGCACTCACCGGCGCGCGCATCTTCGACGGCACGCGCATCGTCGATGGCTACGCCGTGATCATCGACGGCGAGCGTATCGCGGCGGTCGTGCCGGAGCGCGAGGCGCCGGCGGGGGCGCGCAAGGTCGCGGGCCTGATCGCGCCGGGGTTCATTGACGTGCAGATCAATGGCGGGGGCGGCATTCTTTTCAACGACGCGCCGACCGTTGCGGGCATCGCCGCGATCGGCGCGGCGCATCGCGCACACGGCGTCACCGGCTTCCTGCCGACGCTGATCACCGATACGCGCGAGCAGATGAGTGCGGCGATCGCGGCTGCGCGCTCCGCGATTTCGGCCAAGGTGCCGGGCGCTCTCGGCATCCATGTCGAGGGGCCGTTCATCAGCCTCGAACGCAAGGGCGTGCATGCGGCGCGTTTCATTCGCGCGATGGAGGCGGAGGATATCGCGATCCTTTGCCAGCCGACCGGCGGCAAGACTCTGGTGACGCTGGCGCCTGAGGTCGTGCCGCCCGCGACGATCCGGCAGCTCGCTGCGGCGGGCGTCATCGTCGCCGCCGGCCACACCGCCGCGTCGTCCGAGCAGGTCGCGGCGGCGCGGGCGGCCGGGCTCACCGGTTTCACCCATCTCTACAACGCCATGCCGCCGCTGGCGGGCAGGGCGCCGGGTCCCGTCGGCGCCGCGCTTGACGACGCCGAGGCGTGGGCGAGCATCATCGCCGACCTGCACCATGTCTCGGCGCAGGCGTTGCGGGTCGCGATCGCAGCGCGCGGATGGCAGCGGACGATGCTGGTCAGCGACGCCATGCCGACCGTCGGCGCCGACCTCGCCGAGTTCACGCTGCACGGCCGCACGGTTCGCCTCGCCGGCGGCAAGCTGACCACCGAGGACGGTGGGCTTGCCGGCGCGCATCTCGCGATGGACATGGCGGTGCGGAACGCCGTCGCTGGCCTCGGCCTGCCGCTCGAGGCGGCGCTGGCACATGGCGTCGCGGGCGCCGGCCGAGTTCCTCGGCCTCGGCCATCGCTACGGCCGCGTCGCGCCGGGCTACGCCGCGTCGCTGGTGCTGCTCGACGACGATCTCGCCGTGCGCGAAACCTGGATCGACGGCGCCGGCTAGTCGAGGTAGCGGAAGTGCTCCATCTCGTAGCGGTGGGCTTGCAGGATGCGCAGCGCCTGCGCCTCGCTCAGCCGCTCGCGCCACGCTCCGGCCTTGCCGGAGACGAAGAAGCGATCGGCGTGCACCGAGCGTTCGCGGAAGGCGCTCTCTTCTTCCTGGCGCTTGAGCTTGTCGAACGACGACAGCTCGATCGCCTCGCTGAGTTGCTCGGGCGTCGGCTCCTGGCGAAGGTGCGCGGCGATCGCGCCGAACGTCTCGGTCGGCTTCGCCAGCATGTCCTCGTAGCGGACGACGAGAATGGTCGGGCTCTTGACGGTCGTCCAGCCGCGACGTGCTCGCTCCAGCTTCCCCAGATCTCGAAGGCCGTCTCCTGCGAGTTTTCGGTGGCGAAGCCCGGCGTCGCCATCACCTCGATCGCATCGTCGATGCTGCGGCCGATGTGTTTCGCCAGCGAGGGGGCGACGTCGCGCGGGTCGCGGACGATGTAGATAGCGCCGATCGAGGCGCGCGCATTGACGGTCGACAGGCCGCCCAGATCGCCAAGGCAGATTGTGCGTCTTGAGCATGGCGACGTTGGGCATGCGCTCGGCAACGGTCATCTGCACCTGGGCGCGGACGCCCATGACCTCGGCGCGCGAGGCCTGGTCGAGCGGCTTGCCGAGATACTGCTGGAACAGGCCGAACAGCTTCGCCTCGTAGCCCGAGGCGCGGTCGAGCTGTTCAGCTCGTCCTCCTCCCGCGGGAATCCGTTCTGGATACGCACGAGCTGGTAGAGGAAGGCGCGCAGCCACGTATTGCCCGATTTCGGATACGAGGCGAGCCAGACAAGGCCGCGCGGATCGTTCGGGTTGCTGTTGATCATTCCTTCCCCCAGATAGGCGCCGCGGCGGCGGACCATAGCCGAAGTCCGGACCGCTCCGCCTCCCAAAAATCGGCCTCAGCCTTGAGGCTTTTCTAGGCGGCGACGGCCGAAATGGCCTCGACCAGCTCGTCGACGATGCGGGCGATGACCGCCCGCGTCGTCGCCCTCGGCCATGACGCGGATCACCGGCTCGGTGCCCGAGGCGCGGATGACCAGGCGGCCCGAGTGGGCGAGGCGCAGGTTGGCGTCGTCGATGATCTCGCGCACGCGGCCGTCTTCCAGCGCCTTGCGGCTCGGCGTGCGCACGCTCTTCAGCACCTGCGGCACCGGCTCGAAGCGATGGCAGACCTCGCTCACCGGCCGGCCATGCGTCTTCACCAGCGCCAGCAACTGCAGCGCGGCGACGAGGCCGTCGCCGGTGGTGGTGAAGTCGGTCATGATGATGTGGCCGGACTGCTCGCCGCCGAGATTGAAGCCGTGCTCGACCATGGCCTCGGAGACATAGCGGTCGCCGACCGGGGTGCGCACGACGCGGAGGCCGATCTCGTTGAGGAATCTCTCCAGCCCGAGATTGGACATCACGGTCACCGCCACGCCGGCGCGGGCGAGGGCGCCCGTCGGCCGACCACGATTCGGCGATCGCGGCGATGAGCTGGTCGCCGTCGACCAGCTCGCCCTTCTCGTCGATGACGACGACGCGGTCGGCATCGCCGTCGAGCGCGATGCCGATGTCGGCGCCGGTCTCCAGCACCTTGGCGGCGAGCGCCTGCGGCGCGGTCGAGCCGACGCCGGCGTTGATGTTGAAGCCGTCCGGGTCGACGCCGATGGCGATGACCTCGGCGCCGAGTTCCCACAGCGCCGCGGGGGCGACCTTGTAGGCGGCGCCGTTGGCGCAATCGATGACGACGCGCAGGCCGGCGAGCGACAGGTCGCGGGCGAGCGTGCGCTTGGCGAACTCGACGTAACGGTCCTGCACGCCGTCGATGCGCTGGGCGCGCCCAAGCTCAGTGGGCTTCGACAGGCGGGAGCCCAGATCGACGTCGATCAGGTCCTCGATGCCGGCCTCGACGTTGTCGGACAGCTTGAAGCCGTCCGGGCCGAACAGCTTGATGCCGTTGTCGGCGTAGAGATTGTGCGAGGCGGAGATCATGACGCCCGATGTCGCAGCGCATGGAGCGCGTCAGCATGGCGATGCCGGGCGTCGGTATCGGCCGGTGAGCAGCACGTCCATGCCGACCGAAAGGGAAGCCGGCGGTCAGCGCGTTCTCGATCATGTAGCTCGACAGGCGCGTGTCCTTGCCGACGACGACGCGATGGCGGTGGGCGCCGCGCTGGAAGACCAGCCCGCGCCGCCATGCCGACCTTCAGGGCGATGTCGGCCGTCATCGGAAAGGTATTCGCCTGCCCGCGGATGCCGGTCGGTGCCCGAAGTATTTGCGCTTCCGTGCCCAAGCCGGCCCTATCCCCTCGAATCGCCAAGGCTTTTCATACCGCGAAGCGGACGGCAGAGGAGGTGAAAAATGACGACCAGCGGCAAGGCGGCGTGATGGAGGTTAACGGCGGCCGCAACCTCGCGACCGAAAGAGCCGACCATCATTGCAGGCGAAGATTGGTAGCGGAGCCCGGATTTGAACCGGGGACCTCCGGATTATGATTCCGCTGCTCTAACCAGCTGAGCTACTCCGCCCCAAGAGGCGTGAGCCGGATATAAGGAAGGGGTGGAAAGGGTGTCAAGCGAGCCTTTGGCCTCCGCTTGAGCGCGGCACCAAAACCTGCGCACTCTTTATCGATGGGGAAGGCCGACGCAATTGCTGTCGGCGGGGGGGTGGCCGGGGCTGCCTTCGCGCTGGAACCTGGCACGGAACGGCGCTCGCGTCGTCGTGCTCGAGCGTTCGCGCGCGGCCCATCTCAAGGTGTGCGGCGATTTCCTCAGCGCCGAGGCGCTCGACCTGCTGGACTATCTCGGCATCGATACCGCGGCGCTTGGCGCCACCCGCGTAGGGCGGCTGACGCTTGCGACCGGCGGCAAGGCTGCGGGGCGCGCCGTTGCCGTTCGGCGCCGGCGGCTTGTCGCGCCTGGCGCTGGATGAGGCGCTTATCCGCGCTGCCGGCGAGGCCGGGGCCGAGGTCGTGCGGGGCGTGTCGGTGACGGCGATGCGGGTCGACGGCGACGGCGCGGCAGTGACGACGGACGGTGCCGATCACGCGCGCCGCATCTGGCGCTCGCCACCGGCAAGCACAATCTTCGCGGTTGGCCGCGGACGCCGGGCGCGGGTGACCGGCTACAAGATCCAGCTTGGCCTAGGCGCGGCAGCGCGTGCCGATCTCGCCGGCCGCGTGCATCTCACGCTGTTCGACGGCGGCTATATCGGCGCTTGTCTGGTCGAGGGCGATCTCGCCACGCTCTGCTGGCAGATCGACACCGAGGCGCTGAAGCGGGTGGGGCCGGACTGGCGGGCGCACCTCGATGCGTTCTCGCGCCAGTCGCCGCCACTCGGCGATCTGCTTGCCGGCGCCAGGCCCGCTAGCGAGAAGCCGGCAACGATCTCCAATCTTCCCTTCGGCTACGTTCGTCGCGCGGGCATTGCGGGCGGGCGTCTTCCCAGTCGGCGACCAGATGGCGGTCATCCCGGCGTTCACCGGCGACGGCACCTCGATTGCGCTCGCTTCGGGGATCGGCGCGGCGCGGGCGGTGCTTGCCGGGGAATCGGCGCTCGCGTTCCAGCAGCGGTTTGCCGGTGCGCTCAGCCGGCAGTTTGCGCTCGCCCGCGCGGTCAACGCGACGCTGCGGGCGCGCCTGACGCGCGGGCTGACGGTGGCGGCGGTCGGCGCGCTGCCGCAGCTCGCGACGCTGCTGGCGCGCGCGACGCGGCTGTCGGCGCTCGCCGTCTACAGGTCGAGCACCATGAAATATGCCGAGAATCCGGGGCCGAACGCCGCCAGCACGTAGCGGCCGTGGAGGCCGTGGTCGAAGGCGTATTTCAAGATGAACATCGCGGTCGCCGACGACATGTTGCCGTATGTGCGGAGAATCTCGCGCGACGGCTTCAGGCCCTCGGGCGGCAGCGCCAGCACCTTCTCGGCGACGTCGAGAATCTTGCCGCCGCCGGGATGGAGCAGGTAGCCGTCGATGTCATCACGCGTCAGTTCGTGCTTGGCGAGGAACTGGTCGAGGGCAGGGGCAAAGCGCTCCTGCACCAGCGAGGGCAAGGTCGGCGACAGGACAATGCCGAAGCCGTCGTTCTTGATGTCCCAGCCCATGATGCCTTCGGTGCCGCCCCAGAAGTGCTCGCCCATGGCGGCGACCTTCGCCTGTCCGCCACCGCCGTCGGTGCCGCCGGTGTTGCGCAGCACGATCGCGGCGGCGCCGTCGCCGAACAATGCGGTCGCGACGAACATCGTGATCGACGGATCGTTGATGCGCAGGCACAGCGTGCAGAGATCGACGGTGAGGAACAGCACGTTGCCGCCCGGCATCGATTGCGCGATGCGCGAGGCGCGGGCGAGGCCGGCGACGCCGCCGCCGCAACCGATGCCGAAGATCGGCAGGCGCTCGGTGTCGGGCCGGAAGGGAAGCCGGTTCATCAGCTTGGCGTCGAGGCTCGGCACAGCGAGGCCGGTGATGGTGTTGACGACGATCGCGTCGATCTCGCCGATCTCCATTCCGGCTTTCGCGACTGCCTCGACAGTCGCCTGCTCAAGCAACGCCAGCGCGTTGCGCTGGAAGACCGCGGTGCGTTCCTCCCAGGTGCGCGGCTGGAGGTACCATTCCGCCGGCTCGCAGACGTAGCGCTGCTCGATGCCGGTGTTGGCGTAGATGGAATCGATGCTGGCGAATTGCGGGTAGGAGACCCGGGCGCGCTGGCGCATCTCCTCCTGGCTGATCGCCTGATGCGGGACGGCGGTCGCGACGGCCGCGATTTCGACGTCAAAAGTAGCGCTCCGCCGCTTGTCGCGCGCGGCGGTTTCGACCTTATCGAGCATCGCATACCCCCGGACTGCTCACTTTACCCCGGCCGACTATGGCCGCGATCGGCGGCCGCGTCATCCTTGGAATGTGATGACGGTCACGGATGAGCGACGATGGCTGCATGGCAAAGGACCTGCGCTTGCCACCCGGCATCGGTAAAAACACCCGGTGGCCGGTATCTATTCGCGCCGCAGCGATGCCTGTCCCTTTTGGCCGTCGCACGGGCCGTCTAGTGTCGCGCCATGATTCTCGGCTGGGCGCACGTTCTCGTTGTCCTCGTCGCCCTGCAACGTCTGGGCGAGTTGCTGTATGCCCGCCGGAACACGGCCGCGTTGCTCGCCCGCGGCGCGCACGAGGTCGGCGCCGGCCACTATCCGGCGATGGTGTTGCTGCACGCCGGCTGGATCGTCGCGCTGTTCGTGCTGACTGCGCCCAACCCGGCGCCGCAGTGGGCGTGGCTCGCGATATTTGCCGTGTGCCAGGCGCTGCGGCTTTGGGTGCTCGCCAACCTCGGTCCCTACTGGACGACGCGGATCATCGTCATGGACGGCGCGCCGGCGGTCCGGACCGGGCTCTACCGCTACGTCCGCCATCCGAACTATCTGATCGTCGCGATCGAGATACCGGCGCTGCCGCTCGGCCTCGGCATGCCGATGACGGCGCTGGTTTTCGGTATCCTCAATCTGGCGGTGCTCGCCTGGCGGGTGCGGGCGGAGGATGCAGCGCGGCGCGGGATCGACTAGGGTCGCGCGCATGGCACGCCCTCCCTTCGACTGGTCCGATCCGCTCCGCCTCGACGACCTGCTCTCAGAGGAAGAACGGCTCATCCGCGACGCCGCGCGCGACTACGCGCAGGGAAAACTCGCGCCGCGCGTCCTCTCCGCCTTCCGCGAGGAACGGTTTGACCGCGAGATACTGACCGAGTTCGGGGCGCAGGGGATGCTCGGCGCGACCGTGCCGGAGGCCGACGGCGGGGCAGGGGCCTCGTACGTCGCGTACGGCCTGATCAACCGCGAGATCGAGCGTGTCGATTCCGGCTACCGCTCGGCGATGAGCGTGCAATCGTCGCTCGTCATCTATCCGATTCATGCCTATGGCAGTGACGCGCAGAGGCAGAAGTATCTGCCGGGCCTGATCAGCGGCGAGAAGGTCGGCTGCTTCGGTTTGACCGAGCCTGACCACGGCTCCGACCCCGGCGGCATGGTGACTCGCGCGGTGAAGATCGACGGCGGCTATCGCCTTAACGGCGCCAAGACGTGGATCACCAACGCGCCGATCGCCGATGTGCTGGTCGTGTGGGCGAAGTCGGCGGCGGACGGCGACGCGATCCGCGGCTTCATCGTCGAGCGCGGCGCCAAGGGCCTGTCGACGCCGGTCATCGAGGGCAAGGTGGCGCTCCGCGCGTCGATCACCGGCGAGATCGTGCTCGATGGCGTCGAGGTCGGCGACGACGCGATCTTGCCGAATGCGTCGGGGCTCGGCGGGCCGTTCGGCTGCCTCAACCGGGCGCGCTACGGTATCGCGTGGGGCGCGATGGGCGCGGCGGAAGACTGCTGGCACCGGACGCGCGACTACACGCTGGCGCGCAAGCAGTTCGGTAAGCCGCTGGCAGCGACGCAACTGATCCAGAAGAAGCTCGCCGACATGCAGACCGAGATTGCGCTCGGTCTTCAGGCGGTGCTCCGCGTCGGCCGCCTGTTCGACGAACACCTCGCGACGCCCGAAATGGTCAGCCTGGTGAAGCGCAACAACGCCGGCAAGGCGCTCGATATCGCGCGGGCGGCGCGCGATATGCACGGCGGCAACGGCGTCGCGGATTCCTTTAATGTCATCCGGCACATGGTCAATCTTGAGGCTGTGAATACCTACGAGGGTACGCACGACATTCACGCGCTCATTCTCGGTCGGGCGCAGACAGGTATTGCCGCGTTCTGATCTGCCCAAGAAAGCCGCAAACCTGCCCATCTCTTGAGCGGATTGTCATAACGGCGCAATGTTTCTCTGCGGTGATTCGCCACGGAGGACTGGCATGTCAGCAAAAATGGCTGCGATCGTACTTGGAATAGTGTTCGTAGTGATTGGGTTGCTTGGCTTCGTCAATAACCCGGTGCTCGGCCTGTTTCAGGTCAACATCTGGCATAACCTGATCCACCTGATCAGCGGTCTGGTTCTTCTTGCCGGTGCTTACTCCAGCCTCGGCAGCGGCATGGCACTGAAGATCATCGGCGTGGTCTACGCGCTGGTCGCGATTCTCGGATTCTTCCTCGTCACTTCCGACGGAATGCTGCTCGGCTTCATCGCGATGAACGATGCCGACAAGTGGCTGCACGTCGTGCTCGCCGTCGTCATCCTCGTGGCCGGCTTCGGCCTGCCGGACGACGACGCCAAGATGGCGATGTAGCCGCCAACTGTTCGTTCGACGAATGCCGCGGGCGCTGAGAAGCGCTCGCGGCATTTTGCATTGAGGCAGCCGCTTGCGGATGCCGGCCTCTCGTGCACTCCCTCGCGGCATGTCGAAAACAGCTCCGCTTGCCGGCCTCAAGGTCGTTGAACTTGCCCGCGTGCTTGCCGGTCCCTGGGCCGGCCAGCTTCTCGCCGATCTCGGCGCCGACGTCGTCAAGGTCGAGAGTCTCGCCGGCGACGACACGCGCCACTGGGGCCCGCCCTTCGTCGAGAATGCCGACGGCACGCACGCCGCGGCCTACTACCACGCCTGCAACCGCGGCAAGCGCTCGATCGCGGTCGATTTCGCGAAGCCGGAAGGGCGTGAGGTCGTCGCCAGGCTGGTGGCGGAAAGCGACGTGGTGCTGGAGAATTTCAAGGTCGGCGGGCTGGCGAAATACCGGCTCGACTACGACAGCCTGCACGCCGCCAATCCGCGCCTCGTCTACTGCTCGATCACCGGCTTCGGGCAGGACGGGCCCGACGCGCCGCGCCCGGGCTACGACTTCATGATCCAGGCGATGGGCGGCATCATGGATCTCACCGGCGAGGCGAGCTACCCGCCGCAGAAGGTCGGACTGGCCTTCGTCGACATCTTCACCGGCGTCTATGCCGTGGTCGCGATCCAGGCGGCGCTGGCGCATCGCGACAAGACGGGCGAGGGGCAGCGCATCGACCTCGCGCTGCTCGATACGATGACCAGCGTCCTGTCGTACCAGGCGATGAACTACCTCGTCTCCGGCACGGCGCCGACGCGCATGGGCAACGCGCACCCGAACATCGTGCCCTATCAGGAGTTCGCGACCAGCGACGGCCATCTGATCGTTGCGGTCGGCAACGACAGCCAGTTCCGGCACTTCACCGCCGTGATCGGCGTGCCGGCGCTCGCCGACGATCCGCGCTTCGCGACCAACGAGGCGCGCGTGGTCAACCGCGCGGTGCTGGTGCCGCAGCTCGCCGAGGGCGTGCGGCGCTTCCGCCGCGACGACCTCCTGGCGGCTCTCGAGGCGGTGAAGGTTCCGGCCGGCCCGATCAACAACGTCGCGCAGGTGATGGCCGAGCCGCAGGTCGTGCACCGCAAGATGCGGATCGACGTGCACGCCGGCGACGGCAGCACGGTGCCCTCGATCCGCAGCCCGATCCTGATGCCGGCCTCACCGCTCGCCTACGATCGCGCCTCGCCGCGGCTGGGGGAGCACACGGCCGAGGTGCTGGCGCAGTTGGGATATGCGGCGGGAGATGTCGAGCGGCTGGTGGCGGCGGGGATTGTTTCCGGAGCCTGACCTGCGCGGGCAAAGCGGAGTGGAGGCTACATCGACGCCAGCAATCCGCCATCGACGTAGATCACCTGCCCGTTGACGAAGCTCGACGCGTCCGACGCCAGGAAGACCGCCACGCCCTTCAGCTCGTTGATGTCGCCCCAGCGGCGTGCCGGCGTGCGCTGCTTCAGCCAGTCGGTGAACTTCGGGTCCTCGAACAGGGCGCGGTTGAGCTCGGTCCTGAAGTAGCCGGGGCCGATGCCGTTGACGTTCAGGCCGAGCGGCGCCCATTCGGTCGCCATCGCCTTGGTCAGCATCTTCACCGCGCCCTTGGCGGCGGTGTAGGGGCCAATCGACGTGCGGGCGATCTCGCTGGTCGCCGAGCACGTGTTGACGATGCGTCCGCGGCCGCGCGCGATCATCTTGCGCGCCGCCGCCTGGCCGACGTAGTGCACCGCGTCGAGGTTGGTCGTCATGATCTCGCGCCATGTCTCGGGCTTGAAGTCGACCAGGGGGCCGCGGCGCTGGATGCCGGCGTTGCTGAAGACCGCGTCGAGCGGGCCGATGTCGGTTTCGATCTTGTCGATCGCCTGCTCGACGGCGCGGGGATCGGTCACGTCGAACGACAGGGCGTGCGCCGCGTGGCCGGCGGCGGCGAGGCGGGCGCGCGCCTCCTCCAGCTCCTTGCCGTTTCGCGCGTTGAGCACGACCGCGGCGCCAGCCTCGGCGAGGCCCTCGGCAATGGCGTAGCCGATGCCCTTGCTCGAGCCGGTGACCAGCGCCAGGCGTCCGGTGAGGTCGAAGGGATTGACAGGCATCGCGCGTCTCCATCGTTCGCATTTGGAACGGGCGCCGGGCTTGCCGCGCGCGCCGATCGGTTTAGGTTGCCGCCCGGATTACACGATAATCGGGGAGCGGCAACGCATGACGTACCTTCCGTCGGAAACGCGCTACGAAAAGATGCAGTACCGGCGGACGGGCCGCAGCGGGTTGAAGCTGCCGGCGATCTCGCTCGGCCTCTGGCACAACTTCGGCCACGCCTCGAATGCCGCCACGGCGCGGGCGATGTGCCACCGCGCCTTCGATCTCGGCATCACGCACTTCGACCTCGCCAACAACTACGGCCCGCCGGCGGGCTCGGCCGAGGCTCTGTTCGGCGAGATTCTGTCGGAGGACCTCGGGCGCTATCGCGACGAGCTGATCATCTCGACCAAGGCCGGCTACAACATGTGGCCGGGGCCGTACGGCGAATGGGGCAGCCGCAAATATCTCACCGCCAGCCTCGACCAGAGCCTCAAGCGGATGAAGCTCGACTACGTCGACATTTTCTATTCGCACCGCTTCGATCCGGAGACGCCGCTGGAGGAAACGATGGGCGCGCTCGATGCAGCGGTGCGCGCCGGCAAGGCGCTCTACGTCGGCATCTCCTCCTATTCCTCGGAGCGCACGCACCAGGCGGCGAAAATTCTGCGCGAGCTGGGCACGCCGGCGCTGATCCACCAGCCGAGCTACTCGATCATGAACCGCTGGACGGAGGAGGATCAGTTGCTCGACGCCACCGACGCCGAGGGCATGGGCGTCATCGCCTTCTCGCCGCTGGCGCAGGGGCTGCTCACCGACAAGTACCTGAAGGGGGTGCCGGAGGGGAGCCGCGCGGCTTCCGGTGCACAGTCGTGGAACAAGAATTTCCTCAACGACAAGAACATGGCCGCGGTCACCGCCTTCAACAAGCTCGCCAAGAAGCGCGGGCAGACGTTGGCGCAGATGGCGATCGCCTGGGTGCTGCGCGATCCGCGCATGACCTCGGCGCTGATCGGCGCCTCGCGTGTCGAGCAGATCGAGGACGCCGTCGGCGCACTCGACAATCTGGCATTCACCAAGGCGGAGCTTGCCGAAATCGACAAGCGCACGGAAGAAGCCGGCATCAACCTGTGGAAGCGGTCGTCGACGGCCTAGAGGTAGGCCTCGAAGCGATCGTCTCTCGGGGCGTTGAGCACGTCACGGCGTACGACATCGGGGTCTATCCCGAGAGTCGCCGTAAGCACGGCCGAATAGAGCGAGCGCATGTCGATGGTCGCCTTGAGGTCGCGGCCCTCGAACAGATCGGCTGCCTTTAACCCCGGCCAGTCGGTGACGACGCCAGATTTCCTCAGCGCCCCGCCGACCACGAAGGCGCAGCTCGCCCAGCCGTGATCGCTGCCCCACGACCCGTTCTCGGCAACGGTGCGGCCAAACTCCGTGACCGTGACGATCAGCGTCTTCCGCCAGATGTCGTCAGGCAAGCCCTTGCGGAGTTCGGCTATCGCCTGATCGACGTCCCGCAATTTGTCGGAGTGCTCGCCGGGCTCGCTGGCGTGCGTGTCGAAGCCGACGTGATCGAGCACGGCGACGCGCGGTCCGTTGGATCGCGCCAATTGCTTCGCGGCGACCTGGGCAAGGCCGCTCAACTGGGCGTCCTGGCCCATGCCGATATAGCCGGTCATCCGCGGCTGGCCGGCGGCGGCGGCGAGTTGTGCGCCGTATTCCGCCGTGTCGGCGTCAGCCGACCAGATGCGGCCGAGTCCCTCGTACACCACGGGGGGCGGCGTGCTGATCCAGGTGGGGAAGCGGCTTTCGACGACCTGCCTGCCGCGCAGGATGAGCGGAACGGGAAGCGATATCGCGACGGACGTGTAGCCGCTGATGTCGAGGGCGCGGCCAAGCCAGCCCGTTTGTAGCGCGTAGGGCTGATCGGCGCCCGTCTCCATCAGGTTCTGGCCCTGGAAATGCGATCGGCCGGTGTAGCCGTTCGATGTCGCGTGCACGATCACGGCTTGTCCGGCGCGATAGAACTGGCTGATGTTGGACAACGAAGGATGGAGCGCGAAAAGGCCGTCGAGCTTGGTCGTGCCGTCCGGCACGAGATGTCGCCGCTTGCCCTTGAGGCTCGGGTCGCCGATGGGAGGCACCGCGAACAGTCCATCCATGCCCCCGCGAAGCAGGATGACGACAAGCCGACCGTCGCCGGGGGTGGCGGCAAAGGACATTTCCGGCAGGGCCGCGAAGGTGAGAATTGCCGAGGCCCTGAGGAAGGACCGTCGGCTGATCGACTCGGCGCATTCAAAGCTGGAGGTCATGCCGGCGCCTCACGTCTTCAGGAACTGGGGACTTGCGAGAAGATACGCGACGGCGACCGCTTCGGATTCCGCCCGCTGCACGAGCCGGGTCAGCGGCGAGTCTGTGCCCGCAAGCCGGCCGGTGTATTCGGTAAGCGCCTCGACCGTGAGATTGCGAACCGTGCTGCCGATGCGATAGGCCTGCCGTACGCGCCGGTCGAGCAGTTCCTTCGACAGCCAGTCCGACTTGAGAGCCGAGTATCCGTCCGGTTGCGGGCAGCCCTCGAGCGCCTGGCCAAGTTCCTTCAGCGTCCAGGGAAGGGACTCCAGGCTGCCGTTAGGCTCGTTCAGCGGAACCGGAGCGCCGGTCGTGCGGTACGATTCGAGCAGCCACTGGTCGGGTGTCGTGAACTTCGGATATTGCGGCGCCTTTGCGATCACCTCCTCGATGACCACCGAATGGACGGCGATCATGTCGCCGCCGGATTGGCTGAAGGCGGTAGCAATCGCGTCCACCGAATCTTGCGGCGGATCGTCGGCGATGAAGGCGCGGGCGAGCTTGAGCGCGAGGAACTTCGCGGTCGCCGGATGGACGGCGAGATCGTCGATCAGCTCGCGCAACAGGTTCTCGCCCTTGCCCTTGGCCTTGTAGACCTTCCCCATGACCGTGCGATCGCCGGGCTCGTGGCGATACGGATTGAAACGCACACCGTACGGAATCTTCGCCTTGCGGCCGCCGTTGGTGATGGCGCCGGCATACATCTGCCAGCCGGTCAGGATCAGCGCGACTTCGCGAACGTCGTCCTGCGTGTAGTTGGCGGCTGGGCTGATGGTGTGCAGTTCGAGCAGCTCGCGGCCAAGGTTTTCGTTGAGATCGTTATTCTCGGTCTCGCGCCGCGCGGCATCCGAATGCGGGCCGGTCGAGATATCGTTGTTGAGGTACATCAGCATGCCGGGATTGGCGATCGCGTCGTAAAGCAGATCGGCGAACTTCCCGGTCATCCGGTTGCGGATGGCGCGGCCATGCGGCCCCCAGAACAGCTTGATCTCGGTATCCTGGACGGCAATCACGAAGTGGTTGCACCAGAACATCCAGAACCGTTCGAACACCGGGCTGGGGCCGTTCACGGCAGTCAGCGTCTTGACCAGCACGTCGCGCCATACCGGAGCCCTCATGTACGGAAAGACGATTTCCTTCCAGTTGCGATCCTGGAATTCCTGGTTCGACATTTTTCGGCTGGCAGCTTCGAGCGCGTCGAGCTTGGTGCGGTAGACCTCCCACTCGCGGCTGGCGGTTTCGAAACTCTCGTCGGGCTTCGCGAACGGCGGCAGTTTGTCGAAAAGATTGGTGCCGTCGGGTCCGTAAAAATCCAGCGCCGGTGCGGAACGAACCTGCTCCATCGCCCAATCGCGGGGCGGTCCCTTCAGGGTCTCACCGGGCCGCAGTCCCAGTCCGAGCCGGCGTGCAAAAAAAAGATCGCTATCTACCGCCATGGCCCGCTGCCCACGCCTGACCGCAACCGCACCGATACTGCCTCGTCAAACCCTGGCGTGCAACGTGTCGAGGCGTAAAGCCCTGCCGGACAGTGCGGGGGACACGGCCGGCTAGAGGTAGGCCTCGAAGCGATCGTCCTTCGGATTGTCGATCACGTCGCGGCGGACGATCTCGGGATCAATGCCAAGTTGCGCCGTCACGATCGACGCGTAGAGCGAGCGCACGTCGATGGTTGCCTTGAGGTCGCGGCCTTCGAACAGGTCTGCCGGCTTCAGCCCCGGCCAGTCGGTGACGATGCCCGACTTCTTCAGGGCCCCGCCGACGACGAACACGCTGCTGCCCCAGCCGTGATCGGTGCCCCACGATCCGTTCTCGGCGACGGTGCGGCCGAATTCGGTGACCGTTACGACGAGCGTGTTCTTCCACGCTTCCTCGCCGAGCGAATGCTTGAAGACACCGATAGCCTGGTCGACCTCGGTGAGCAGCCGGCTGTATTCGCCGGGCTCGCTCGCGTGCGAGTCGAAGCCGACGTCGTCGAGCAGCGCAACGCGCGGGCCGTCCGGCAGACGCAACTGCAGCGCCGCCTGGAGCGCCAGGACCTTCATGTCGACCTGCGAGCCGACGTCGACGGTGGCGGTCATGCCGACGCCCTCTGGTGCGTTGCTCGCAAGTTGCGAGCCGTAGGCCGCCGTGTCCGCATCCTCCGACCACAGCGCGCCGAGCTTGTCGTACACGGCGCGCGGCGGGCTGCTGATCCAGGTCGGGTAGCGGCTTTCGGCGGTGGCGCGGCCGCGCAAAATGAGCGGTACCGGCAGCGCCATGGCGACGGCGCGATAGCCCGACGCGTCGAGGGCGCGACCGAGCCAGCCGGTCTGCGACGTGTACGGCTTCAGCATGCCGCTTTCCATGATGTCCTGCCCCTCGAAATGCGAGCGGCCGGTGTAGGGGAAGGACGCGCCATGAACGAGCAGTGCCTGCTCGTTGTCATAGGCGTCGTGGATGTTGCTCAGTGCGGGATGGAGGGCAAAAAATCCGTCAAGCTTCAGGAGGCCGTCAGGCATCAGATGACGCCGACGGCCCTTCAGCCCCGGATCCCCGATCGCCGGCATGGCGGCGAGGCCATCCAGCCCGCCGCGCAGAAGAATGACCAGAAGCCGACGGTTGTTCACCTCGGCGGCGAACGACAGGTTGGGCAGGCCGGCGAAGGTGAGAACTGCGGTGGCCTTGAGGAAGGAGCGCCGGCTGATCGACTCGCTGCACTCGAAAGACGGAGTCATGTGCGCGCCCTCATATCTTCAGGAACTGGGGACTGGCGAGAAGAACGGCGACCGCGATCGGTCGTGACTCCGCTCGTTTGACCATTCGCGCGAGGGATGAGTCGGTACCGGCGAGGCGCTCGGCGTAGGCGCCGAGGGCCTCGACGGTCAGGTCGAAGGCGACGGAGCCGATGCGGTAGGCCTGGCGCGTGCGGCGGTCGAGCATCTCCTTCGACAGCCAGTCGGCCTTGAGATCCGAGAAGCCGTTTGGCTGGGCCGATTCATTGAGGGGTTGGCCGATCTCCTTGTAGATCAGCGGCAGCGACTCGACGTCGCCGCCGCGCTCGATCTTCCCAATCGGCACCCGAACACCCGTCGCGCGATACGCCTGAACCAGCCAGTTCTGCGGCGTCGTCATCTTGGAGTATTGCGTCGCGTAGGCGAGCACCTCCTCGACCACGGCCGAGTGCAGCGCGATCATGTCGCCGCCGCTGTCGCTGTAGGCCTTGGCGATGCGATCGACGCAATCCTGCGGCGGATCGTCGGCGACAAACGCGCGGGCAAGCTTCGCCGCGAGGTGCCGGGCCGTCGCCGGATTGGCGGCGAGATCGTCGATGAGGTCGCGCAGCATGTTCTGGCCGTTGCCCTTCGGCGCGTAGCCCTTGCCCATCACCGTGCGCGGACCCGGCTCATGGCCATTGGGCTCGAAATGGGTGCCGAACTTCGGCTCGGGCTTCGGTCTGCGGTAACCTTCGGGACCGCCGTACACACGCCAGCCGGTGAGGAGCAACGCCGTCTCGGTTACGTCGGCCTGCGTGTAGCCGGCGGCCGGACTGACGGTGTACAGCTCAAGCAACTCGCGGCCGAGGTTCTCGTTCAGATCGCGCTGGTCCCGGTTGGGATCGCGCGCGTCGCGCGAATGGGGCCCGACGGATTGGGTATTATTCAGGTACATGAGCATCGCCGGGCTGGAGACGGCGTCGAACAGCATGTCGGCGAACTTGCCGGTCATGCGGTTGCGGATCGCGCGCAGGTGCGGGCCCCAGTAGAGGTGATTCTCCACTCCCACGGTCGCAACCGTGAAGTGGTTGGACCAGAACATCCAGAAGCGCTCGAAGACGCCGCTTTTCCCATTCACTGCGGTGAGCGTATTGACGCTCGTGTCACGCCAGACCGGCGCGGCGAGATAGGGAAGGTAGACTTCCTGCGTCACCCGCCGATTGTATTCGTCGTTCGATAGCTTTCCGCTGCCGCGTTCGAGCTTGTTCTTGGTGTTCCAGAAGACGTCATAGGTCTTGGCGGCTGCTTCGAAATTGTCGATGACCTTGGCGTAGGGCGGCAGCGTGCCGACGATGCTCTGGCCCTTCTTGTCGAAGAAATCGAGCGGCGGGATCGAGCGGAGCTGATCCATCGCCCACTCGCGCGGCGGCGCGGGGAGTGTCTCATCGGGCCGCAGCCCAAGGCCCAGGCGCCGCGCAAAAAAGAGGTCGCTGTCGATGGCCACCGTCGCCCTCCGAGGTCAACCTAAGGTCGAGGATCATGGCGCCAGGAATCGCGCCGCGCAAGGGCCGGCCCGCGGCAACACAACCAGCGCTAGCGCGATCTAAATTCCAGCGACGACGTGGCTGACTTCCCAGACGCCTTCCCAGATCATGCGCGCCGCCACGAACGCGATCAGGGCGAGGCCGACGTACGAGATCCAGAAGTAGCGGTGCAGCACGCGGGCGATGAGGCTGGCCGCGGCACCCATCAGCGCGACCGACAGGGCGAGGCCGATGATCAGCACCCAGATGTGCTGGCGCGCGGCGCCGGCGACGGCGAGCACGTTGTCGAGCGACATCGAGACATCGGCGACGACGATCTGCACGAGGGCGTGGCGGAGGTCCTTCGCCGGCGGGGCGACCGGCTCGGCGCCGGCGTCGATCAGCTCGTGCTGCTTGCGCTGCGCGATGATTTCGCGCGCCAGCTTCCACACCACCCAGAGCAGCAGGATGCCGCCGGCGAGCGTCAGGCCGATGATCGCAAGAAGCTGGGTGGTGAAGACGGCGAAGAAGATGCGCAGGATGGCGGCGGCGCCGATGCCGAGCACGATCGCCTTGCGGCGCAGCTCGGTCGGCAGCCCGGCGGCGGCCATACCGACGACGACGGCGTTGTCGCCGGCGAGCACGAGATCGATGACGACGACGGTAGCGAGCGCCGTGAGCTCTGAAAGCATAACCTCGGGATTTCCTCCAGACGGATTGGCGCTTTCGCGCGTCCTTACTTAGGCGTCGGCGCCGCCTGATCCAACACGCCTTCGTTCTTCAGGTCGCTCCACAACGACGCAGGGATGGCGGTCTCCCACCAGCCCAGGATCTGCTTCAGCTCATCGGGCGAACGCGGGCCGGGAATGATGCTCGACACGATCGGGTTGGCGACCGGGAACTGCAGGGCGGCCGCGGGGAGGGGGACATTGTGCGACGCGCAGACCGCGGCGATCTTCTTGACCCGGGCGACGATCTCCTTCGGCGCCTTGGCGTAGTTGAAGGTGGCGCCGCCGGCAAGGATGCCTGAGTTGAACGGGCCGCCGACCACAATCGAGGCGCCGTGCTTCTTCACCGCCGGGAAAAGCGCGGCGAGCGGCGCCTGCTCGAGCAGCGTGTAGCGGCCGGCGAGCAGGAAGGCGTCCCACTGGCCGAGGTCGAGGGCGTCGGCGATCGGCCAGGTGACGTTGACGCCGAAGCCGATGGCCTTGATGTCGCCGTTGCGGCGCAGCTCGTCGAGCGCCTTGTAAGCGCTCTTCACCCACTTGCGGTACGTCGCCCTGGGGCTGGCGTCGTTCTGCAGCGGCACGTCGATGTCGTGGATGTAGAGGATGTCGATGTGGTTGAGGCCGAGGCGCTGCAGGCTGTCGCCGAAGGAGCGCATTACCGCGTCGTACGAGTAGTCGTAGACGGGAACGAAAGGCAGCGGGCTCTTCCAGTTCTCGCCGGCGGGGATCGGCCCGAAGCGCGGGGCGAGCAGTCGTCCGACCTTGGTGGACAGCACCCAGTTCTTGCGATCGCGGATGCCATCGCCGACGGAGCGCTCCGACTTGCCGTAGCCGTAGTAGGGGGCGGTATCGACGTAGCGGATGCCGCTGTCCAGCGCGAGATCGACGATCTCGCGCGCCATCGGATCGCTGACCGCCAGCATGTTGCCGCCGAGCGAGGCGGTGCCCAGCCCCAGCGTGGTGACCTGAACCTTGGTCCGTCCGAGACGGCGCGACGCGAGCTTCATTTGGATCATCTCCCCCACGGCCGGCGATCTGCCCGCCGGTTCCGCGCCGTGTTGATACATGACGCACCCGGCGTTGAGTAGCGCTGTCGGCACTGTCATATGCCGCTGCCGCGTCTATTGACGCGGCGCGGCGTGGCCACCAGCATAGCGAGAATGCGGCGGTACGTGCGGGGGCACTCGACCGATGTTGCGATGGAAGCTTTCGCCGGCCGCCACGATCATGGCCGTGTTCTTCATCCAGGCGCTGGCCATCGGCGGCTTCTTCTCGCGCCTGGCCGAGATGCAGCAGGCCATGCACGCGACGCCGGCGCAGCTCGGTCTCGCGCTGCTCGGTTTCGACCTCGGCGCCTTCTCGACCTTCCCCTTTGCCGGTCGCCTGATCGAGCGTTTCGGCACGCGTCTGACGCTGACCTTCGGCCTGCCGCTGTTTGCGCTAGCGATCGCGCTGGATACGCTGGCGCCGACGCCGGTCGTTTTCTTCTTCTGCTCGATCCTGGTGGCGATGGGGTTCACCGCCACGGCGATCTCCATGAACGTCGAGGCCGACCGCATCGAGTACGCCACCGGCCGGCGCATCCTCAACCGCTGCCACGGCATGTGGAGTCTCGGTTTCTTTGCCGCATCGCTGATCGGCATTGCCATGGTGGCGCTGCACGTGCCGCCGGCGGTGCATCTCTTCTCGACGGTGCCGGTCGTGCTCGTTGCCTCGCTGGTGCTGGTGGCGCCGATGGTGCCGCTGGCGCCCCGCCCACACAGCGGCGAGGTCGAGGCGCCGCGCTTTGCGACGCCGACGTGGGCGACGTTCATGCTGATCGCGTTCGCGCTCGGCAGCATCTGGCTGGAGGCCGGAATTCGGACGTGGTCGGTGATCTATCTCCGCGACGTGTTCCACACCGCCGAGTGGATCGCGACGACGACACTGTCGGTCGCGATCGGCGCGCAGGTCGTCGGGCGGATGCTCGGCGACGGCTGGATCGAACGCTACAGACCGGTGCGGGTCGCGATGGTGCTGTCGGCGATCTCGTTCGTCGGGCTGGTGCTGGTGGTCATCGGTGCGTCGGTGCCGCTGTCGCTGCTGGGCTTCGCGCTGATCGGATTCGGCGTCGCGACGTCGTTCCCGCAGGCGATGTCGGCGGCCGCGCGTCTCGGCGACCGGCCGGCGTCGATCAATGTCGCGTCGATCTCGTTCATGAACGCTGTGGTGTTGTTCCTGACGCCGCCGATCATGGGCTTATCGGCGTCACAATGGGGGATTCGCGCGTCTTTCGCGCTCATCCTGCCGTTGCCGCTCCTGGCTGTATTCCTGGCCCGCAATCTTGCCGACCGGCCGCAGCCGGCCGCCGCGGTGGTGGTGTAAGCCACCGATTTCGCGGGCCAATTGCCGTTCGCCGGATTCCCTGTAACACTAGGATGACATTGGGACGGGCACATCCGAGTCGCCCGCCCTATCGGGGGTGGCTATGGACGCGCTCATTGCGTCCGCAAAAGTGCCGGGTGGCGCGGTTCGTCGATCAGACGGGCCCCTGAAAGCCACACGCCGCCGCCCACCAAGCCAGGAAATTTGCGTGCGTATGAGGGGCGTTCCGCGCGGGCTTTGTCGCGCGGCGAGGGTCAAGCAACCAGGGGCAGCCGCGTAACCGCTACGCCGGCTCTAAGGAGCGACGCATGAGCAACATGGACGGGACCTATACCGACGACCACAAGAAGGAGGACGTCAAAATCCTCCACAGCATGGGCTACGCCCAGGAACTCGAGCGGCGGCTATCGCGCTTCTCGAACTTCGCCGTCTCCTTCTCGATCATCTGCATCCTGTCGGGCGGCATCAACTCGCTGCCGCAGGCGACGTCGGGCGCGGGCGGCATCGCGATCGGCATCGGCTGGCTGGTCGGCTGCTTCGTGTCGCTGACGTTTGCCGTGGCGATGTCGCAGATCTCGTCGGCCTATCCGACGGCCGGCGGCCTCTACCACTGGGGCTCGATCCTCGGCAACCGCGGCACCGGCTGGGTGACGGCGTGGCTCAACCTGCTGGGCCTGATCACCGTGCTCGGCGCCATCAACGTCGGAACATGGACGTTCTTCATCGGCGCCTTCGGCGCCCAGCTCGGGATCGAGAACAATCTCGTCACCCAGACGATCTTCCTGATCATCATCACCGGGGCGCAGGCGCTCATCAACCACCTCGGCATCAAGTTGACCGCGCGGCTCACCGATTTCTCGGGCTGGCTCATCTTCGGCGGATCGATCCTGATCGGCATCGTCTGCCTGTGGGCGGCGTCGACCTGGGACATCGGCCGCCTGTTCACGTTCAAGAATTATTCGGGCGATGCCGGCGGCGGTGTCTGGCCGCCCGTCTCCAACTGGTGGGTGTTCGCCCTCGGCCTGCTGATGCCGATCTACACGATCACCGGCTACGACGCCTCGGCGCACACTTCCGAGGAAACCATCAAGGCGGCGCACTCGGTGCCGCGCGCGATGGTGATGTCGGTGGTCTGGTCGGCGATCTTCGGCCTCGTGTTCCTGGTGCCCTTCGTCCTCATGCTCCCGGATATGGATCAGGCGGCGGCGCAGGGCTGGAATGTCTGGTTCTGGGCCTTCGACCAGATGGTCAATCCGGTGGTCAAGGAGATCGTCTACATCGTCGTCTTCGTTGCGCAGCTTCTCTGCGGGCTGGCGACGGTGACATCGGCCTCGCGCATGATCTTCGCCTTCTCGCGTGACGGCGGCCTGCCGGCCTCCGGCGCGCTGTCGAAGGTCAGCCCGAAATATCGCACGCCGGTGGCGGCGATCTGGACGGGGGCGACGCTGTCGGTGCTCTTCGTCTGGGGCTCGTCGCTGATCTCGGTGGCGGGGACGTCGGCCTACACCATCGTCGTGTCGTGCACGGTCATCTTCCTGTTCCTGTCGTTCACCTTCCCGATCGTGCTTGGCGCGATCGCGTGGGGCACGCCGAAGTGGGACAAGATGGGACCGTGGAACCTCGGGCGCGGCGTCTTCATGCTGTTCGCCGTGCTGTCGGTGCTGTCGATGATCCTGATCATCGTCCTCGGCATCCAGCCGCCTAACGACAAGGCCGCGTACATCGTGATCGGCTTCTTCGTGCTCACGGCGCTGGTGTGGTTCGGCTTCGAGCAGCGCCGGTTCAAGGGCCCGCCGATGGGCGAGATCATCGCGGCGCGCCAGGCGGCGATCGCGGAGGCGGAAAAGGCGGTCGGCGAGCGCTAGTTAGCCGGCTACAGGTTCGACAATAGCGCGCCCGCGCGGCAGACTGCCGCGCGGGTTTGTTCCAATAGATGGCGCGGAGCGTGTCATGCCGGGAATGCTGACGTTCAAGGATCTGCAGACGGCGGTGGGCAAGGGGGAGATCGACACGGTCATCGTCGCGTTCCCCGACATGCAGGGCCGGCTGGTCGGCAAGCGCATGCAGGCGGAATACTTCCTCGACAGCGCCCACGAGGAGACGCACGGCTGCGACTATCTGCTCGCCAACGACATCGACATGGAGCCGGTGCCCGGCTACGCCGCCGCCAACTGGGAAAAGGGCTACGGCGACTTTGTCATGAAGCCGGACATGGCGACGCTGCGGCGCATCCCGTGGCTGCCGGGTTCGGCGCTGGTGCTCTGCGACATCCTCGACCACCACGACCACGAAGACGTGCCGCACGCGCCGCGCGGCATGCTGAAGAAGCAGATCGCGCGCCTGTCGGCGCAGAAGATGAGCTCGTTTTTCGCCTCGGAACTCGAGTTCTATCTCTTCGACGAGACTTACGAGACGGCGGCCGACAAGAAATACGACAGCCTGAAGACCGCCGGCCGCTACATCGAGGACTACCACATCCTGCAGACGACCAAGGAGGAGGGCGTGATGCGGGCGATCCGCCTCGGCCTCCAGGGCGCGGGCATCCCCGTCGAGAATTCCAAGGGCGAGTGGGGGCCGGGGCAGGAGGAGATCAACGTCCGCTACGCCGACGCGCTGACCATGGCCGACAACCACGTCATTCTGAAAAACGCGGTGAAGGAAATCGCGCTGCTCCAGGGCAAGTCGGTGACCTTCATGGCGAAGTGGCGCTTCGATCTCGCCGGCTCGTCCAGCCATATCCACAATTCCCTGTGGGACGCCGCCGGCAGGAAGGCGCTGTTTCAGGACGACAAGGCCGAGCACGGCATGTCGAAGCTGATGCAGCAGTACGTCGCGGGCCAGCTCGCGTATGCGCGCGAGATCACGTGGTTCCTGGCGCCCTACATCAACTCGTACAAACGCTTCCAGGCCGGCACCTTCGCGCCGACCAAGGCGATCTGGTCGGAAGACAACCGCACGGCCGGCTTCCGCCTCTGCGGCGCGCACTCCAAGGCCATCCGCATCGAATGCCGCGTCGGCGGCGCCGACCTCAACCCGTACCTCGCCTATGCGGCGCTGCTGGCGGCCGGGCTCGCCGGCATCGAGCAGAAGCTGGAGCTCGAGGCGCCCTACGTCGGCGACGCCTACCAGGGCAAGCGGCTGCGCGAAGTGCCGAAGACGCTGCGCGAAGCTTCGGCGCTGATGGACAAGTCGAAGATGCTGCGGACGGCGTTCGGCGACGCAGTCATCGACCATTACGTCCATACGGCGGAATGGGAGCAGTTCGAATACGACCGGCGGATCACGGACTGGGAACTGAAGCGTGGGTTTGAGCGGTATTAAGTGTTAGTTGACACACTTAGTTGTGTTTAGTAGTGTTCGTGGCAAAGGAAATGCCATGGGAAAGTACGCGCCAATCCGTTCCTTCCTCCAGAAACGAGGCACTGACGTGGTGCCGATGACATTTGCCGAGATCGAGCGAGTGCTCGGCTTCCGCCTGCCGAATTCGAAGAACTATCCGGCTTGGTGGAGCAACAATCCCACCAACAACGTCATGACGAGCGAGTGGTTGGCAGCTGGTTACAAGACGGAGCAGGTAGATATTGAGAAAGGGCGATTGGTGTTTCGCAAGTCGGCGGACAATGTCGCTCCGGTGATCGAGAAGGCAGCCGGAGCTGACAAACAGCGTCGCCGCCATCCGGCGTTTGGAGCGCTAAAAGACGTCACGTGGATCGCTCCCGGCGTTGATCTGACAGAACCTGCCGATCCCGAATGGGCCGATTTGATCGAGGACCCAAACTGGAATCATTGGCATTCCTGATATGCCGCTACTCCTCGATACTTGCGCTGCCTTATGGATCGTTGCAGGCGCTGAGCTTCATCCCGTCGCGGAAGACGCAATGGACCGGGCGCGTGATCTCGCGGAACCTGTGTTCGTGTCGGCTATAACGGCTTGGGAGGTCGGACTTTTGGCAGTGAGGGGGCGGTTTGCCTCGCCCTATTCGCCGAAGATTTGGTTCGACAAGCTGATGGCGATACAGTTTTTCGAGCCCGCTGATGTGAGCCCTTCGATCTTCATCGATTCCTGTTTCCTTCCTGGCAAGCCGCCTCGGGACCCGAGCGACAGAATTATCGTCGCTACCGCCCGGGAACACGGCTACACCATCGTGACGCGCGACCGCCTTATCCTGGAATACCGCGACGCCGGGCAAGTGCTCGCCATCCAATGCTAGTTGTGTGTTCTTCATGAACCAGACCCTGAAAATCATCTCCCCCGTCGATGGCAGCGTCTATGCCGAACGCCCGCTGGCCGACGATAAGAGCGTCCACGAAACGCTGCAGCGTGCCAGGGCGGCTCAACTGCATTGGCGCGAGGTGCCGCTGGCCGAGCGGCTGAAGTTCGCGGCCGCGTTCACCGATGCGATGGTCGCCGACAAGGCGAAGGTGACCGAGCTGCTGGCGTGGCAGATGGGCCGGCCGGTGCGCTACGGGCCGGGCGAGATGCGCGGCTTCGAAGAGCGCGCGCGCTACATGATCAAGATCGCGCCCGAGGCGCTCGCCGATATCGACGTCGGACCGAAGCCGAACTTCACGCTGTTCCTGCGCCGCGAGCCGCTCGGCGTCGTGCTCAATCTGCCGGCGTGGAACTACCCCTACATGACGGCGCTGAACGCCGTGCTGCCCGCGCTCATCGCCGGCAACACGGTGGTGATGAAGCATTCGTCGCAGACCGCGCTGGTCGCCGAGCACATCGACGCGATGTTCAAGAAGGCGAGTCTTCCCAAGGACGTATTCCAGATTCTGAACATGTCGCATGAAGCGACGCACACCGCGATTTCGTCCGGCCTGGTCGATCAGGTCGGCTTCACCGGCTCGACCGCCGGCGGGCGCGCGGTGATGGCATCCGTCGCCGCGGCGCCGAATTTTCCGGCGACGACGCTGGAGCTTGGCGGCAAGGATCCGGCTTACGTGCGCGCCGATGCCGACATCGCCTTCGCGGTCGAGAACGTGATCGACGCCGGCTACTTCAACTCCGGCCAGTCGTGCTGCGCGGCCGAGCGCATCTATGTCCACGAGGCCGTCTACGACCGCTTCCTCGAGGCGTCGGTGGCGCTGATCAACAGCTACAAGCTTGGCTCGCCGACCGACGAGTCGACGACGCTCGGGCCGCTGGTGCGCACCAAGGCGGCCGACTACGTGCGTGAGCAGGTGGCCAAGGCCATCCGCCAGGGCGCGCGGCCGCTGATCGACGAGAAAAACTTCGCCGCCTCAAAGGTCGGCACGCCGTACATGGCGCCGCAGCTTCTCGCCAACGTCGATCACTCCATGGACATCATGATGGAGGAAACCTTCGGCCCGGCGCACGGCATCATGAAGGTCGCCAACGATGCCGAGGCGATCCGGCTGATGAACGATTCACCTTACGGCCTCACCGCCTCGATCTGGACGGCGGACGAGGACGCAGCGAAGTCGATCGGCGATCATGTGCAGACCGGCACCGTCTACATGAACCGCGCCGACTACCTCGAGCCCGGCCTTGCCTGGGTGGGTGTGAAGGAATCCGGCCGCGGCGCGACGCTGTCGCGCGTCGGCTACGAGCACCTGACGCGGCCGAAGAGTTTCCATCTCAGGACCAAGATCGCCTAGCCGCCTAAGCAAGAAGAAAAATCATGATCGACCAATATCCGTCGCTGCGCGCCAACTGGTCGTACCCGACCGCCGTCCGCTTCGGCGCCGGGCGGATCAGCGAACTGCCGCAGGCGCTGGAGGCCGCCGGCATCAAGCGGCCGCTCTTCGTCACCGATCCCGGGCTGGTCAACCTGCCCATTGTCGCGAAGGCGCTGGAAATTCTTAAGACGGCGAAGATTCCGGTCGCGGTCTTCTCGAAGGTCGACGGCAATCCGACGCTGAAGAATCTCGACGACGGCATCGCCGCCTTTAAGGCGGGCGGACACGACGGCGTCATCGCCTTCGGCGGCGGCTCGGGCATGGACATCGGCAAGCTGGTCGCCTTCCAGGCGGGGCAGACGCGGCCGGTGTTCGATTTCGAGGACCGCGAGGACTGGTGGACACGCGCCAACAGCGACGCGATCGCGCCGATCGTTGCGGTGCCGACGACGGCGGGCACGGGCTCCGAGGTCGGGCGTGCCGCCGTGGTCACCGATCCGAGCGACCACACCAAGAAGATCATATTCCATCCTAAGCTTCTGCCGCGCGTCGTCATCGCCGATCCGGAGCTGACGCTCGACCTGCCGGCCAAGATCACAGCGTGGACCGGCATGGACGCGCTGTCGCATTGCCTGGAATCGTACTGCAGCCCGTTCTTCCACCCGCTTGGCGAGGGCATCGCGCTCGAAGGCCTGCGCCTCTGCAAGGAGTGGCTGCCGGTCGCGGTGGAAGATGGCAAGAACATCAACGCGCGCGCCTTCATGCTGGCGGCATCGTCGATGGGGGCCGTGGCGTTTCAGAAGGGCCTCGGCGGCATGCATTCGATGAGCCATCCGGCGTCGAGTTTGCGCGGTACGCACCACGGCCTCACCAACGCGGTGGTGATGCCGTACGTGCTGTTGCACAACGCGCCGGCGATCAAGGAGCGGCTGGCGGCGCTGGCGCGCTATCTCGATCTGCCCAAGTATACGCCCGAGGCGGTCGTCGACTGGGTGCTGCAGTTGCGCAAGCGCATCGGCATCCCGCATACGCTGAAGGAGATCGGCTTCGACATTGACGCCGTGGCGCAGGCCGCGCCGATGGCCGAGATCGATCCGTCGACGGGCGGTAATCCGCGCCCGCTCAAGGCCGCGGATTACGAGAAGCTCTACGCCGCAGCAATCGCCGGCGCGCTCTGAACGAATGGCCGGCTTCGACATTATTGCGATCGGCGAGCCGCTGTTCGAGCTAAACCAAGCGCCGGGCGAGACCGTGTTCCGCTCCGGCCATGGCGGCGACACCTCCAACGCAGCGATCGCCGCGGCGCGGCAGGGCGCCAAGGTCGGCTACGTCACCGCGGTCGGCGCCGACCAGTTCGGTGACTCTTTCCTGGCGCTGTGGCAGGGCGAGGGGATCGACGTCAGCGCCGTGAAGCGCAGTCCGGTTGCCCACACCGGGCTTTATTTCGTCAACCACGGTCCCTCGGGCCACGTCTTCTCCTACATGCGTGCCGGCTCGGCCGCCTCGCGGATCACGCCGGAGGACATGCCGGTCGAGGCGATTCATGCGGCGAAGGTCGTGCACGCCTCGGGCATCAGCCAGGCGATATCGTCGTCGGCCGCTGACGCCGTCTTCCACGCGATGCGGACGGCGCGGGCGGCGGGCGTCGCCGTCTCCTATGACACGAACCTGCGCCTGCGCCTCTGGCCGCTCGACCGGGCGCGTGCGGTTATCCACGCCGCCGCAGGGCTCAGCGATATCCTGCGTCCCTCGATCGACGATGCGCGCCAGCTCACCGGCCTCGACGATCCCGACAAGATCGCGGATTTTTATCTGAGCGTCGGGCCGAAGGTCGTGGCCATGACGCTCGGCTCCGAAGGCGCGCTGATCGCGACGAAGGAGAAGCGCGAGCGGATTGCGCCGCGCGCGGCGAAGCTGGTCGACGCGACCGGGGCGGGGGACACGTTCACCGGCGCGTTCCTCGCGGAATATCTGCGCACCGGCGATGCGTTCGCTGCCGGCCGCTATGCCAACGTGGCGGCGGCGCTGTCGACGGAGGGATACGGGGCGGTGGCGCCGATGCCCAAGCGCGCCGCGGTGGAGGCTGCGATGATGGCCGGCGCTACGCATGTGTCACGGGGTCGGCACTAGGCTTGAGAGTCTGCGGAGGCACACCCTCCCCAAAACCGCTGCGCGGTTTTGGCCCTCCCGCAAGGGGAGGGCTCAAGTGGAGTTTGTTGAAGCGCGATCTTTCAACACGACGAACCCTCCCCTTGCGGGAGGGTCAAAACGCCGAAGGCGTTTTGGGGAGGGGTGTCTCTCCGCAACTCAAGTCACCCCAATCACCACCGCCCGCGTCGCATCCCTCAGCCTCGCCGGATCGACCTCGAACACCGCGTTCGGCGTGCCGGCCGCGGCCCACACCGTCCCGTATTGCAACAGGTCGGCGTCGAGATACGGGACGAGCGGGGTGGCGTGGCCGAGCGGCGGGATGCCGCCGATGGCGAAGCCGGTGGTGGCGCGGACAAAGTCGGCGTCGGGTCGCACGATCGCCTCGCCGAGCCTGGCGCCGACCGATTTTTCGTTCACCCGGTTGGAACCCGAGACCAGGAAGAGATAGGCGCGCTCCGTCTCTTTCCCCTTGAATATCAGAGACTTGATGATCTGGCCGACGGCGCAGCCGCAGGCCGCGGCGGCCTCCTCGGCGGTGCGGGTGGCGGCCGGCATCACCTTAACGGCGATGGCCAGTCCGAGCGCTTCGGCGGCCTTGCGGACGCGTTCCGCGGCGGCCGGCAGGGCGTTCACCACTTCATGGTCCATTCCGTGCACTTTCCCCTCTCGCAAGCGAGCCGACTTTGCTAACCTTTGGTTAACCGTCGCGCGCCGCTTCCGGAGTTTCAAGCATTGAGTGACACGACCGATAACCGCGGCGAAAAGGTGCGCAGCCTGCGCGATACCTTGCGCAGCGTGCGCACGGCCGAGGCCGAGCGCTCGGACGTCGTCGTGGAACTGCGCGACGCGGAGCGGGCGCGGCTGGAGATTCTGGCCGAGGAACTGCGCTCGGTCTTCAACGAAGTGCCGGCCGACGACGAGCAGTTCATCTTCACCGTCGCGTCGGGAACGCCGCCGCGGCTGTGGATCGACATGACGTCGTTCGTGGTGATGGCGCGCGACCGGCGCTCGTATCGCTTTCTCAAGGACACCCGCCTCGGCCGCACCGTCATTCTCGAGACGGCGAAGATCGAGGACATCGCCGACACGATCACGCACTACGTCGCCGAGCGCATCATCGAGCGCGAGCGCGCGATGGAGGGCGACTGGCTGATCAAGCGGGCACGGCAGGACGATCTCGGCACGCGCCTGTCGGAAGAGACGCGCCGCGACGAAGACCGGCGGGCGCTGGCGCGCGAGGCGCTGGCAACGGCTGCCGCGGCACGCCCGCGCCGGGCAGCCGTGCCGGCGATCGATCCGCGCAACGTCGGCTGGCTGGTCGCCGCCTTCCTCGGCGGCATCCTGATCGGGGGGACCGCGCTCTTCGCCTACGCCTGGATCGCGGTCGGCTAGAGTTTCTTTTCCAGCACCGTGGTGATGGCGCTGCCGCGGAATCCGCGTTCCGCCATCGCGATCGCGTATTTGCCGGCACTGCCTTCGATGGTCAGCAGATTGTACGCGCCGCCGGGATGGCGGCGGTTCGGCGTGATCGACGGCGCGGCGGCGCCGACGACGGGCACGGGCCCGTTGGGGCCCGCGATCTCGGCGACGGAGGTGCGATGGTTATGGCCGTGGAGGATCAACTCGGCGCCATACTTCGCGACTTGCGCGCGCACGCGGCTGGCGCCGATCAGCCGCCGCGGCCAGGTGGTCAGCGAATGCAGCGGCGGGTGATGGATCAGCACGACGCGGCAGAGGCCCTCGCGCCCGGTTTCCTCCAGCGCCTTGCCGAACGCCTCCGCCTGCTGCTCGTCCATCAGGCCGGTCGCCATGAACGGGCCTGTGGCGACCGCGGTCGACAGCCCGATCAGCGCTAGCGATCCGCGCCGGCGGATGAACGGGAACGCCATCGTCGGGTTGGGATGATCGCCGTTGGCATAGGGCAGCCAGGTCGTCGAGTAGCGTTCGATCGAGCGGCGGAGATACGCGTCGTGATTGCCGGGCACGACGGTGACGTCGTGCGGCGTGCCCAGCGTCTTCAGCCAGGCAAGCGCGGCGTCGTATTCGGCATCGAGGCCGAGGTTGACGAGATCGCCGGTGACGGCGATGTGGTCGGGATGTTTCGCCGCGATGTCGTCGGTGATCGCGGTCAGCACCGAGATGTCGAAGACGCCGGCGCGGTTGCGCTGCCAGTTGACGTAGCCAAAGACGCGCTTGTTCGCGAGCTCGCGGAAGCGCACGGCGGGCAGGGGCCCGAGGTGGACGTCGGAAATATGCGCCAGCAGCATGCCGCCCGCATTAGCGGACGGGCGCGACAGCGTAAAGGCGCGTCTAGCGGCCGAGGAACCCGATGACGATGCCGGCGACGCGGCGGTCGCGGAACGCGGTTTCCTGCTTCCACAGGTGGCGGTAGCTGTCGATGCGGCGGGCGATGCGGGTGAACATGATAATCTCGCTTGTCGTGATTTCGCTAAGGCTTGAGGTAGCGATCGGCGCCCTGAACCGCCAGACGGCGGCACGCGGGTCTCGGTTGCGCCAATGGCATGGCGGCTAAAGGTTTAATATCCCTTGCTTTTTCGGCTTCCCATCCGGACCTTCTTGTTCTTCCAGCGCCATCGCCGAGGGTTAACGCTGGGTGTCCGGGCCGTGGTTTTCGACGCGCAGAACCGCGTGCTGCTGATCAAGCACAGCTACACGCCGGGCTGGCATTTCCCAGGCGGCGGCGTCGAGCGGCGCGAAACCATCGCCGAGGCGATGGCGCGCGAGCTGGAGGAGGAGAGCGGCATTGCGCTCACCGGCGAGGCGGAGCTCTTCGGCCTCTATCTGCAGCGGGCGCACGGTGCGCGCGACCATGTCGCCGTTTACGTCTGCCGCCACTGGCGCCAGGCGCGGCGGCCGCAGTATCCCAATATCGAGATCGTCGACGCGCAATTCTTCGCGCTCGACGCGCTGCCGGCCGACATCACCAAACCGACGCGCCGACGCATCGCCGAGATCGTGGAAGGCGCGCCGCGCTCGGCCGACTGGTGAGTCTGGACCGGCCGGCGGCGCCGTGTTAGGGGCATCGCCCATGGCAAGCCGCATCGCGCGACGACGAATTTCCGCCCGTGACCTCCGGTCACGCGCCGCCGTTCGGCCTGCCGCCGCGCACCTCTAGCGCGGGCGGGCCGGATCTCGCCGATCCCGTTTTCCAGGCCCCTCCCATGACCTCTCCTTTCGTATACCGGCTCGAGCAGCCGTCCGACGCTCCCGTCATCGATGCCATGCACAACGCCGTCTTTCCGCCGGGCTGGACGAAGCGCGCTGCTGCCGTGCTGCGCGACGGCGTGCCACCGGACCTCGCGCTTTCCCATGTCGCGACGGTCGATGGGAAGGTGGTTGCCTCGGTGCGCCTGACGGCGATCACCATCGGCAGCAGACCGGCGCTGATCCTCGGGCCGCTGATTGTTTCGCCGGCTTACGAAGGGCAGGGAGCCGGACGCGCGCTGGTGCGCCTGGCGCTCGATGCGGCACGCGCCGCCGGCCACAAGGTCGTCATGCTGGTTGGCGATCTGCCGTACTACGGGCCGCTCGGTTTCGAGTTTCTCGGGCGCGACGCGATCACGCTGCCGGCGTGGGTCGATCCGGATCGGGTGCTGGTCGCGGGATTGGCGCCGGGGGCGCTGGAGGGTTTGGGCGGGGCGGCGGAACGCGCGAAGCGTTAGGCACGCGACGATAATATTCATTGCTTCGCACCCTGTTCCGGCCCATATGTCGGCCACGGGCCGCGTTGCACGATTCCGCGAAGCGGAGTTCAGCGCCCGTCATCACCCTGAAATATCGACAGCCCAGGCATCGCGGGATTGGTTGATAACCACCGCGACGTCGCGCCGATTCTCGTGAAACGAGGTTCGGGCCTCTTCGCTTGAATCGAGAGACTCGAATTGACCCTTTTCACTGAACTCGGCCTCGCCGAGCCCATTACCCGCGCCATCACCGAAGAGAAATATGAGAAGCCGACGCCCATCCAGGCCGCAGCGATCCCGCCGGCGCTGGAAGGCCGCGACGTCATCGGCATTGCGCAGACCGGCACCGGCAAGACCGCGGCGTTCGCGCTGCCGATCCTGCATCGCCTCGCCGCTGCCAACGAGAAGCTGCTGCCCAAGGCGCCGCGCGTCGTCGTGCTGTGCCCGACGCGCGAGCTCGGCGGCCAGATCGTCGACTCGTTCCACACCTACGGCCGCCACATGCGGCTGAAGACGATGCTGGCCATCGGCGGCGTGCCGATCGGCAAGCAGATCCGCGCGCTCGCCGCCGGCGTCGATATCCTCGTCGCCACCCCCGGCCGCCTGCTCGATCTATCCAACGAGCGCGCCGTCTCGTTCGACCGCGTCACCGTGCTCGTCCTCGACGAGGCCGACCGCATGCTCGACATGGGCTTCATCCGCGACATCCGTAAGATCGTCGCGATGATCCCGAAGGCGCGGCAGACGCTGTTCTTCTCGGCGACCATGCCGTCGGAGATTGCCGACCTCGCCAAGCAGATGCTGCGCGATCCGGTCACCGTCGCGGTCACTCCGGCCGCCACCACCGTTGAGCTGATCGAGCAGCGCGCGATCCGCACCGACCGTGCCGGCAAGCCGCGCCTGCTCGCCGACATCCTCAACAAGGAGGCCGTCGACCGCGCTCTCGTCTTCACGCGCACCAAGCATGGGGCCGATCGCGTCGTGCGCTCGCTGAACGACGCCGGCATCCCGGCCGAGGCGATCCACGGCAACAAGACGCAGGGCAACCGCGAGCGCACCATGGCGGCGTTCCGCGCCGGCAAGATCCGCACGCTGGTCGCGACCGACATCGCGGCGCGCGGCATCGACGTCGATGGCGTCAGCCACGTCATCAACTACGACCTGCCGAACATTCCGGAGACCTACGTCCACCGCATCGGCCGCACGGCGCGCGCCGGCGCCTCGGGCATCGCCATCTCGCTGGTCTCGTCCGACGAGATGCCGTTCCTGCGCGACATCGAGAAGCTGATCCGCCGGCAGGTGCCGATGGCGGGAGCTGAGTCGAACTGGGACCCGACCAAGGACAACGCCGAGGCTGCGGCCGAAGCCCGCCGCGGCGGCAATCGGGGCAATAATGGCAACGGCGGCAATCGCGGCCGCGGCCAGCAGCCGCAACGCAACGGCGGCGGCCAGCGCGACGGCAACGGCGAAAACCGCAAGCCGCGCCATCAGGGCAAGGGCGGCAAGAAGGGCGGCGGTCAGCAGGGCCAGCGCCCGAACGCGCCGTCGCGCCCGCACAACGGCAACGTCATCGGCGAGGTCGGCTTTATGGCCAAGCCGCGGCGTGGCGGCATGAGCCAGGGCTCGGCGCACTAAGTTTCAATCTCGAGGCGGTCCCCCACCCGCCTCGCTACGCTCGGCACCCTCCCCGCAAGGGGGAGGGAAGGTAGGCCGCTGCAGCGAGATTTCCCTCCCCGTTGCGGGGAGGGGGGACCGCCGCGCAGCGGCGGTGGGTTGGGGGTAAGCGCTAGTTGTTGTGGTCCTCCCCCGTTTACGGGGAAGGGGGACCGCCGAAGGTGGTGGAGGGGGCGGCCCCCTCCGTCGGCGCTGTGCGCCGCCACCTCCCCCGTAAACGGGGGAGGACCGCTACGCTCTATCGCCCCTCGCGGATCCACGTCGCGAACGGCAGGCCGACCAGCGCCAGCAGCCCGAACAATCCCGCAATCCCAAACAGACCGAGGAAGCCCGTGAACAGCGGGATGCGCGTGATGCCCTTGAGCACACTCGCGTCGGTCATCCGAATCCCGATCCAGTCCGAGCCGGCGGTCGCGGTCGCCGAGCGCACCGGCACGATGCGCGGCAGCGTCACTTTGCCGGATGCATCGGCCATGCGGGTGATCAGCCCGTGCGTCGCATCGACCAGCGGCTTCAGTTTGTCCGCCGTCGAGCGCGCGTCGATGAATTCCTTCGGGTTGGCGGCGCCGACGTGGGCGAAGGCGCGCTTGTCGCCCTGCTCGACGCGCCAGAGGCCGATCTCGTCGGCGGGGATCGTCGTCCGCCAAAGGCCGGGCTCGGCGGCGGCGAGGTTCACCGTCGAGGTCGCGCCGGAAGGCTTGCGCACCGTCACCGGCGAACTGGTGTCGGCCATGGTCTGCTGCTCGATGGTCAGGCCGCCGGCGCGGGCGGAAGCGCGCAGCGCCTCCTCCTCGAGGTCGGGTTCCTTCATCAGCCAGTGCGCCAGGCGGCGGAGCAGGTCGACGTGCGGGCCGCCGCCTTCGTAGCCGCGCGCCCACAGCCAGGTGTTGTCGGAGAGCAGCAGCGCGACGCGGCCCTTCTCTTCGCGATTGAGGATCAGCAGCGGCTTGTCCTCGGCGCCGTCCATGACGACGTTGCCCTGCGGCTTATCGACGTCGATGAGGCGGAAGAAGCGGCCCCAGTGCGGCGGGCTGAACGCCGAGCCGTCGAGGCCGCGCGTCACCGGATGGCGCTCGCCGACCTTGGTTACCGTCGGATAATACGGCTGCTCGATGATGTTGCCGGTCGGCGCCACGGGCAGCACCGGTGCCAGCGGCGTGTCGTAGAGGCTGCCCTGCGAAGCGTAGTCCGGCCCGGCCGCGACGAGCAGCGCACCGCCGTCGCGGACGTAGCGCGCGATGTTGTCGAAGTAGAGCAGGGGCAGCACGCCCTGGTGCTGGTAGCGGTCGAAGATGATCAGGTCGAACTGGTCGATCTTCTCGGAAAACAATTCGCGCGTCGGAAAGGCGATCAGCGAAAGCTGATTGATCGGCGTGCCGTCCTGCTTCTCCGGCGGGCGCAGGATGGTGAAGTGGACGAGGTCGACCGAGGCGTCCGACTTCAGGAGGTTGCGCCACGTGCGCTCGCCGGCATGCGGCTCGCCGGAGACGAGCAGCACGCGCAGGTTCTCGCGGATGCCTTCGATCTCGACCGCGGCGCGGTTGTTGACCGGCGTCAGCTCGCCGGTGAGCGGCTCGGCCTCGAACTCGAGGATGTTCTGGCCGCCGTGCGGGATGTCGACGGTCAGCTCCGACGGCGCGCCGGGCGTCACGGTCTCGACCGACAGCGGATCGCCGTCGCGGGTGATCGTCACGCGCACCGGCGCCTCGGGCCCGGTGGCGCCATCGTCGAGCACGCGGAATTTGACGGTCTGCTTCTCGTTGACGATGCCGAAGCGCGGCGCCTGGTCGATGACGATGCGCCGGTCGCGCTCGCCCTCGTGGCCGGATAGCAGGACGTGGAGCGGCGCCGCCGGCAGGCCCGAGGCGTTCGCCGGGATGTCGTGCACCTGGCCGTCGGTCAGCATGATGGTGGCACCGACGCGCTCGGGCGGCACGTCGGCGAGCGCGGTGGCGAGCGGGCCGAACAGCGTCGTACCGTCCACCGGCTGGCCGCCCTGGTTGCCGCCGGCCTCGACCGTGCGCACCTCGATGCCGTGGAACTGGGACAGGCGATCCTTGAGCTGCGCCTCGGCCTCGGCCGTGACCTTGTCGCGCCCGTCGAGCGACTGGCTGGCGCTCTTGTCCACCACCAGCGCCACGACCGTCGACAGCGGCTCGCGGTCCTCGTTGAGCAGCACGGGATTGGCGAGCGCCAGCAGCAGCGCGACGCCCGCCGCGACCCGCAGCCAGGCGCCGCGCATGCGGCGGAAGATGCCGGGCAGGATCAGCAACGCGGCGACGACCGCGATGGCGATCAGCACGGGCAGCGGAACGAGCGGGGCGAAGGAGACGGACCAGTTCATCCGCTCCTCCTCTCGTTGTCATCCCCGCGAAGGCGGGGATCCAGTAAACGCAGGACCGACGATTGAAACGCGCTGCCGGCGTGTACTGGGTTCCCGCCTTCGCGGGAACGACATGGGAGGGGATGGACCGCCGCGGCGCGCGTCATTGCCCCAGCCGCTCGAGCAGCGCGGGCACGTGCACCTGATCGGCCTTGTAGTTGCCGGTCAGCGTGTACATCACGATGTTGATGCCGGTGCGGTAGGCCATCTCGCGCTGCATCGGGTCGGAGGGCACCGTCGGGTAGAGGAAGGTGCGATCGGCATCGACGGCCCAGGCGCCGGCGAAATCGTTCTCGGTGATGAGGATGGTCGAGACGCCGTCGCCAGCCTGCGCCGGGCGGTCGCTGCGCTCGTCGGAGGTGTCGGTGGTCTGCACCCAGAGCGGGCCGCCGGCGTAGCGGCCGGGAAAGTCGTTGAGCAGGTAGAACGCCTTGGTCAGCACGTGGTCCGCCGGCACCGGCTCGAGCGGCGGCACGTCGAGGCTCGACAGGATATCGCGCAGGCGATCGGCGGCGGGCGTGCCGCCGAAGCTGTTGACCGAGATCGAGCGCTCGAGCTGGTCGCGCGTGTCGAACAGCACCGAGCCGCCCTGGCGCATGTAGGCATCGATCTTGGCCATCGTCGCCGGCGGCGGTGCGGCAACGGTCGGCACGACCGGCCAGTAGATCAGCGGGAAGAACGCCAGTTCGTCCTTCGCCGGGTCGATGCCGATCGGGTCGCCCGGCTCGAGCGCGGTGCGCGCCGCCAACTCGTCGGAGAGGCCGAGGAGGCCGGCGCGGCTGGTCTCGTCGACCTGCGCGTCGCCGGTGATGATGTAGGCGAGGTGCGTCTTGTCCATCGCCGACAGGGCGAAGGCGTCGCTCGCCTCGTCGGCGTTGGTGCGGCCGCTGCCGGCGAACAGCGCCAGCGCGGCGAGCATGATTGCCGCGGTCGTGGCGGCGGCGCGGCGCGGGCGCCAGCGGAAGCCGCCGTTCAGCCACAGCACCGCCAGCGCGTCGAGGCCGAGCAGGCCGGCGGCGAGCGCAATCAGCCACGGCGACAGGATCGTCGGTGCCGCGGTCGGATAGTTGCGGACCGTCGTCGTGCCGCTCGACGGCAGCGCGAAGGGCGCCAGCGTCGCGTCGTCGCCGAGAAGGTTCAGCGCGCGGAAGCCGTCCTCGGAGCCGTAGAGGCCGGGCGGATGCTGCAGGTTGACCGTGACCTTGGCGATGTCGCCGCTGAGCGGCTCTGCGTCGGCCGTCGGCGCGGCGAAGTGGCCGGCGCCGTCGAGCAGCCGGTAGGCAGGCAGCGGCGCGGACGCGGTGTCGGCGCCGTTGCCGGCGTTGGCCGAGAAGGCGATGATTCGCCTCAACATATCGACGAAGGTGCCGGAAAGCGGCAGGTTCGACCAGCTCGTATCGGCGGTGACGTGGAAAAGCACCAGCCAGCCCTTGCCTGTCTTCGCGGCCGTCACCAGCGGCGTGCCGTCGGCGAGAGCCGCCCACGTGCGGTCGGAGAGCGCGCCATCCGGCTCGGCCAGCACCTGCCGGCGCACCAGCACGTCGTCGGGCACCGCCAGTCCGGCGAACGGACTCTTGTCGCTGAAGGAGGCGAGCGGCTGCGGCGTCTGCCACGAGAGCGTGCCGCCCAGAACGCGGTCGCCGTGGCGCAGCGTCACCGGGATCAGCTTGTCGGTCGCGGCGGCGAGGCGCGGGCCGGCGAAGCGCACCAGCGTGCCGCCGTTCTGCACCCATTTCTCGACCGCGTCCTCGGCGTCGGTGGCGAGGTTGCCGATGTCGGCCATGACGATGACCGACGCGCCGCCGTTGATCAGTTCGGGGATGGCGACGTCGGCGTTGGCGTCGCGCGGCTCGCGCACGTCGGCGAAGGGCTGCACGGCGCGCGAGATGTAGTAGAGCGGCGAGAGCAGCGGCTGCGCCGCCTCGACCGAGGCGCCGGATAGCAGCCCGACCTGGCGCCGGCGCCAGCGGTCGTCGAGGAGCTGCACCGCGCCCGCGGTGCTGGTGCCGGTCACCTCAAGCCGCACGATGTCGTTGCGCAGTTCGACCGGCAGCGTGAACTTCGCGTCGGCGGATGCCTTGCCGGCGGCGAATGCGAACGGCTGCTCGCCGATGACGCGGCCGCGGATGTCGGTGGCGCGCACCAGGCCGCCGGCCGCCTCGGCCGGGTTGCGGCGGATGACCGGCACGGTCAGCGCATCGGCATCGCCGACGGCTGGCTTCAGCGCGAACAGGTCGGTCGCGGTGTCGGTGTAGGCGAGCAGCGGGCCGTTGACGTCGGCCCCGAGCGCCGCGCCGAACGCGGTGACGGCGTCGCCGCCGAGACCGTCGGAAAGCCAGGCGGTGCCGCCGAAAGCGGTCGTCCTGGTTGCCACGCCAAGCGCGGGGGTGAGCGCGGCGTAGTCCGGCGACCACGGTCGCGGTGCCAGCGCATCGAGGCGGCGGCCGATCTCGGCGCCGTCGCTCGGCGCGAGATTCTGGTTGGCGGGTTCGGCGGTGGCGAGAAGCGCGATCGGCCGGTTCTGCTCGGTGGCGAGATCGACGACGCGGTGCGCCGTCGCCAGCATCGAGGGCCACTGCGGCGCCGAGGCCCAGCCGTTATCGACGACGAGCAGCAAGGGGCCGGCGCCGGGCGCAACCTCGCCGGTCGGTTTGAACACCGGGCCGGCGAGCGCGAAGATGACGGCGGCGGCGAGCAGCAGACGGAGCGCGGTCAGCCACCAGGGGCTCCGCGCCGGCTGCTCTTCCTTCTGCGCGATCTCGAGCAGCAGCCGCGTCGGCGGGAATTGCTCCAGCCGCGGCTTCGGCGGCATCAGGCGCAGGAAATACCAGATGACCGGCAGCACGGCGAGCGCTAGCAGCATCCCGGCATTGGCGAAGGCAAAGGCGCCGATCATGCGGCGCGTCCCACATGCATGCCAAGGCTGTGCGAGCGGTCGGCGAGGCGCGCGTGCAGCGCCAGCAGCGGCTCCGTCGCCGGCTTGTCGGTGCGGTGGACGAGGAACGTCCAGTCGAGGCGGCGCGTCAGCGTGCGCAGATGCTCGCGGAGCGCGGCGAGACGGCGCTGGTAGTCCTCGCGGTACTGTTCGGCGCGCGAGACGACGTGGCGGGCGCCGGTTTCCGGATCGACGAACTCGGTGCGGCCGGCGTAAGGGAAGGTTTCCTCGATCGGGTCGGTGATCTGCACGATGTGGGCGCGGGCGCCTGTCCTCAGGATCGCGTCCAGCATCGCGTCGATCTCGGCGATCGGATCGAGAAAATCGCCGAACAGCACGACGTCGGAGAAGCGGCGGAGCGCGCTGGCGCTGGGCTTCAGGCCGGCGTCGCCGGCGCGCGGCAGGAGTGCCGCAACGCGCTCGGCGGCGTTCCGCGCCATGATCGGGTCGGAGGCGCCGAGCAGGCCGATGCGTTCGCCGGCATTGGCCAGCAGCTCGGCCAGCGCCAGCGTCAGCACCGTGGCGCGCTGGCGCTTGCTCACCGGCGCCAGGCGCGAGCGGAACTCCATCGACGGCGACAGGTCGGGCCAGAGCCAGAGTGTGTGCACTGCTTCCCATTCCATCTCGCGGACGAACAGGTGCTCGTCGCGGGCGGAGCGGCGCCAGTCGATCGATGCTGCGGCCTCGCCGGTGACGAAGGGACGGAACTGCCAGAACGTCTCGCCGCGGCCTGGCGAGCGGCGGCCGTGCCATCCCGCCAGCACCACGTTCGCCACGCGCCGCGCCTCGATCAGCATCTCGGGCATCGCGTCGGCGATGCCTTTGGCCTCCGTCAGTGGCGCGAGGGCGGCGCGGTCCATCGTGGGGGCGCTATCCGATCTTCTGCTTGAGCTCGGCGATCACGTCGCGGACGGTCAGGCCGTCGGCGCGGGCGGAGAAGGAGAGCGCCATGCGGTGCTGGAGCACCGGTTCGGCCAGCGCCGCGACATCGTCCAGAGACGGCGCGTAGCGTCCATCGATCAGCGCGCGGGCGCGGGCGGCGAGCATCAGCGCCTGACTGGCGCGCGGTCCGGGGCCCCAGGCGATGGCGGAGGCGAGCTTCGGGTTGGGGGCGCCGTCGGGGCGGGCGGAGCGGACGAGATCGAGGATCGCCTCGACGACGCTTTCGCCAACCGGCATGCGGCGGACGAGCTGCTGGATGCCGCGCAGTGTGACCGCATCGAGCACCGCCTCGGCATGCGCCTCGGTCGCGCCGGTCGTCTCGAAAAGCATCCGCCGCTCGGCGGTCCGGTCCGGATAGAGCACGTCGATCTGGAGCAAAAAGCGGTCCAACTGGGCTTCGGGCAGGGGGTAAGTGCCCTCCTGCTCCAGCGGGTTCTGGGTCGCCAGCACGTGGAACGGCGCCGGCAGGTCGTGGCGGGCGCCGGCGACGGTCACATGATACTCCTGCATCGACTGGAGCAGGGCGGACTGCGTGCGTGGCGAGGCGCGGTTGATTTCGTCGGCCATCAGCAATTGCGCGAACACGGGGCCGGGCAGGAAGCGGAAGGCGCGGTGGCCGTCGTTCGCCTGGTCCATCACCTCCGAGCCGATGATGTCGGAAGGCATCAGGTCGGGCGTGAACTGGATGCGGCGGGCGGTCAGGCCGAAAACCGTGCCCAACGTCTCGACCAGCTTGGTCTTGGCAAGGCCGGGAACGCCGATGAGCAGGCCGTGGCCGCCGGCGAGGATGGTCACCATCGTCCGCTCGACCACCGACTCCTGGCCGTAGATCACCTTGCCGATGGCGGCGCGGGCGGCGCGGATCTTGCCGACCGCGGCGTCGGTCTCGGCGATGATGCGGTCCATGTCCGGGGGTGTGGCGGTATTGATGGCGCTCATATATCCGACCTCGTCTTCGGGCTCCGCCAGCCGAGGCCATCGGCCTCTTCCGGACTCGCGGGCGACCTTGGGGATTGTTGCATGGGCGTTTGCAGCGCAATAGGGGATTGCAGACGCTTGGGCATTAGACCCGAGGATATCGATAACAAGCAGGAAGCGAGGCGAAAGCGTGGCCGTGCCAATGGTTTGCGACATCGTACGCGCCGGCTTCACCGCAAAGTGAAAGCGGCGACGTGACCGAGGCCACTCCCTTCGCCCCCGCGACGTTCTTCGCCGCCGCATCGCGCGCGCTGGCGCGGACGGGGGAAGCGGGCGGCGACCACGTGCTGAACCCGGACCTCACCGGCGTCCCGGCGACCTATCGCGATGCCGCGGTGCTGATCCCGGTGGTGGCGCGGGAGCCGGAGGCGACGGTGATAATGACGCTGCGGACGGAGCATCTGCCGAACCACGCGGGGCAGATCGCGTTTCCGGGCGGCAAGATCGACGCCGAGGATGCCTCGCCGGTCGCGGCGGCGCTGCGCGAGACGGAGGAGGAGATCGGGCTTGGTCGCGACCTCATTTCGGTGGTCGGCACGCTGCCGCCGTATCTCAGCCGCACGGGCTTCCGCATCGTGCCGGTGCTGGCGCGGGTCGAGGTCGGCTATGTGCTGGCGCCCAACCCGGACGAGGTCGCCGATGTCTTCGAGGTGCCGCTGGCCTTCCTGATGAACCCGGCTAACCATCGTCGCGCTTCCCGCAGCTTCTACGGGCGGGAACGCTGGTTTTATGAGATACCCTTCGCGGAACGCTATATTTGGGGCGTTTCCGCGGGAATCATCCGCGGGCTCTACGAGCAGGTCTACGGCTGATGCTGCGGTTCGTCGCCTTCGACGCGGTCTTCTTCCTGCTGCCGTTCGCGGCCTATGCGCTGTGGCTGATCGTGACGCAGCGCACGCTGACCCAGGCGGCGGACTGGGAAATCCGCACCATCGGCTACCTGGCGCTTGCCGGCGCCGTGCTGGTCATCGCGATCCTCGTCGCCTTCGTCCATCTCGATTCCGATCCGCCGGGCGGGGTCTACGTCCCGGCGCACCTGGAAAACGGCAAGATCATCCCCGGCCATTTCGAGCCGCCGCCCGCGACGCCGTGATGGACGCGCTGCCCAATCTTTCCGGCGAGGCGTGGTTCCGGCGCGGGGACGTGCAGAAAATCTTCGCGCTGTTGAACGGCGAGGAGACGCGCATCATCGGCGGCGCGGTGCGCAACGCGCTGCTCGGCGTGCCGATCCGCGATATCGATTTCGGCACGACGGCGACGCCCGACAAGGTGACGGCGCAGGCAACCGCGGCCGGCATCAAGGTCGTGCCGACCGGCATCGACCACGGCACCGTCACGCTGGTGATGGACGGACACCCGTACGAGGTGACGACGCTGCGCGAGGACATCGCCACCGACGGGCGCCACGCCGTCGTCCGCTTCGGGCGCGACTGGACAGCCGACGCGATGCGCCGCGATTTCACGGTCAACGCGCTGTCGGTCGACAGGGACGGCACTGTCCACGATCCGGTCGGCGGCCTCGCCGACATCGGCGCGCGGCGCATCCGCTTCATCGGCGATCCGGCGCAGCGCATCGCCGAGGATCGCCTGCGCATCCTGCGGCTGTTCCGTTTCCATGCCGAATACGGCGAGGGCGCCATCGACCCGGCTGCCCTGTCGGCCGCGATCCGCGCGCGCAACGACATCCGCGATCTCTCGGCCGAGCGCATCGGGCAGGAGATGCGCAAGATCGTGATCGCGCCGCGCGCCGTCGAGGTCGCGACGCTGATGCAGGAGTCGGGCATTCTCGGCGTCGTCTTCGGCGGCGTCGCCTATCTCGCGCCGTTCGGCAAGATGGTGCGGGCATCGACCGCGGCGAAGGCTGAGGTCGCGCCGGCAACGCGGCTGACGGCGCTCGGCTGCCGCGTGGAGGAAGACGCGCTGCGCCTGACCGAGCGGCTGCGCCTTTCCAACCTCGAGCGCGACCGCATGACGGCGACGCTCGCCGCCGCCCGCTCGTTCACGCCGTTTCCCGATGCGCGCGCGGAGCGCCGCGCGCTCTACCGGCTCGGCGAGGAAGCCTTCCGGGACGGCGTGTTCCAGGGTTTCGCCTGGAGCGTGACGCCGGAAGGCTCGGTGTGGAAGCAGCTCTATCATCTGCCCGACCGGTGGAAGGCGCCGGTGTTCCCGCTCGGCGGCCGCGACGTCACCGACGTGCCGCGCGGCCCCGCGATCGGCACGCTGCTCCGCGCCGTGGAGGCGTGGTGGATCGAGCAGGATTTCGCGCCGGACGAGGCGGCGCTCAGGGCGCGGCTGCAGCAGATGATCGCAGCGCAGCAATAGGACTGCAACGCAGGCCCCCACCCGTCCGGCTTCGCCGGCCACCCTCCCCGCAAGGGGGAGGGACGCGCGTTGCTCTTCCGGCGCTCGAATATTTCGAATGCGAGTTGCCTATCCTCCCTCCCCCTTGCGGGGAGGGTGCCGAGCGAATGCGAGGCGGGTAGGGGAACGCCTTCCACTCCCGCGTCGGCATCCCCTCTACTGTCATCCTTCGGCGGCGCGCAGCGCCGACCGGAGCGCCGACCGAAGGATCAGTTTCAACAAATACCGCTGTGCGGGGGAGAGTGGTCCTCCGGTCGAGGCCTACGGCCTCGCCGAAGGATGACAGGGGTGGAAGGTCGTCACGGCCACTTCGCGACCGGCGGCATCGACGACAATATCGAATCGATATTGCCGCCCGTCTTCAGCCCGAAGATCGTGCCGCGGTCGTAGATCAGATTAAACTCGACGTAGCGCCCGCGGCGTACCAACTGCTCCTCCCGCTCCGCTTCGCTCCAGTGCTTGGCGAAATTGCGCCGCACCAGTTCCGGATAGACGCCGAGGAACGCCAGTCCCACATCGCGGGTGAAGGCGAAGTCGGCCTCCCAGTCGCCCGAGTTCAGCCAATCGTAAAAGATGCCGCCGACGCCGCGCATCTCGTTGCGATGCTTCAGGAAGAAGTATTCGTCGCACCATTTCTTGTAGCGGTCGTAGTCGGCAACCGCACTGTGGCGCGTGCAGGCCGCCTTCATGGCGGCGTGGAAGTCGATGGTGTCGGGGTCGGTCTGCGTGCGGCGCTCCGCCAGCACAGGCGTGAGGTCGGCGCCGCCGCCGAACCAGTTCCGCGACGTCGCCACCATGCGCGTGTTCATGTGCACGGCGGGGACATGCGGGTTCTGCATGTGCGCGATCAGCGAGATGCCGCCCGCCCAGAAGCGCGGGTCCTCCTCGGCGCCGGGGATGTCCTTGCGGAAATCCGGCGCGAACTCGCCGTGCACTGTCGAGATATGCACACCGACCTTCTCGAAGACGCGGCCGTGCATCACCGACATGACGCCGCCGCCGCCATCGGCGCCGGTGTGGTCGGTGCGCTTCCACGGCGTGCGTACGAAACGGCCGGTCGGCCGGTCGGCGAGGGGGCCATTGGCGGGCAGCGATTCTTCCAGCCCCTCGAAGGCTGACGTGATGCTATCGCGAAGCTCCGCGAACCACGCCGCGGCGCGGGATTTCTTGTCTTCGAGGTTGTCGGGCATGACCGGGTTCACGTGGACGTTCATGATGGGCCTCGCCGAGCTTGTGCGGGCCACTATGGCGCGTGCGGCTATAGCGCCGGATTGACCCAGCGCAAACCCCTCACGGGTTTTGACGGCTGCGCTAGGGCGCGTTCTGGAGCGGGACGCTCTTGATGATGCCCTTCGGCGAATTGCCGCAATAGCAGGGCAGGCCCGCCTTCGCCTGTGGCCCGGTGATCGTCAGCGGGCATTGGTGGACGACGCCGCCCTGCGCGTAGACGCACACCAGGTGCTGATAGCGGTTGCTGTTGGCGTGGTTGAATGTGGCGGCAAGCTGCGTCGTGCCGGCGGACACTGACGACGGGCCGGCAAGCGACGCCAATGCCGCCGTGACGATAAACCCCACGATGATCGGGCGCATCGGACTCTCCTTCCTGCTCACCGCTTGAACTTCGCCGCTTCCTCCGAGCCGCCGGTAGCGTTGCCCGACGAATAGGAATGCGCGCCGGTACCGGCAAGCTTGCCGCCATCGACGATCAGATACTCCTCGCGGATCGGGCGCTTGTCGAACCAGCATTCCAGTATCTCGCGCGTGCCCGCGGCATAGCGCGCCTGCGCCGACAGCGAGGAGCCGGAGATGTGCGGCGTCATGCCGTGGTGCGGCATCGTCCGCCACGGATGGTCCTGCGGCGCCGGCTGCGGGAACCAGACGTCGCCGGCGTATCCCGCGAGTTGCCCGGAGCGGAGCGCGGCGGCGACGTCGTCGCGGTTGGCGATCTTGCCGCGCGCCGTGTTGATGAGATAGGCGCCGCGCTTCATCGTGTTGATCAGCTTGGCGTTGAACAGGTTCTCGGTCTCCGGATGGAGCGGCGCATTGATGGTCACCACGTCGCAGTGCGGCACCATGTCGGCGGCCGACTTGTGGAAGGTGAGGCCGAGTTCCTTCTCGACCGATTCCGGCAGGCGGTGGCGGTCGGTGTAGTGCAGCTTCATGTCGAACGGCTTCAGCCGGTGGAGCACGGCGAGGCCGATGCGGCCCGCCGCGACGGTGCCGACGCTCATGCCTTCGACGTCATAGGAGCGGGCGACGCAGTCGGCGATGTTCCAGCCGCCGTTCACCACCACCTGGTATGATGGGATGTAGTTGCGCACGAGCCCGAGGATCATCATCACGACGTGCTCGGCGACGCTGATCGAGTTGCAGTAGGTGACCTCGGCGACCGTGATGGCGCGCGCCATGGCGGCGGACAGGTCGACGTGATCGGAGCCGATGCCGGCGGTGACGGCGAGCTTCAGCTTGGGTGCCTTGGCGATGCGCTCCGCCGTCAGGTACGCCGGCCAGAAGGGCTGCGAGATGACGACGTCGGCATCTACGATCTCGCGCTCGAAGGCGGAGTTCGGGCCGTCCTTGTCGGAGGTGACGACCAGCGTGTGGCCGGCGCCTTCCAGAAACTTGCGCAGGCCCAGCGCACCGGAGACGGAGCCCAGCAATTCGCCCGGCGTGAAGTCGATGGCCTTCGGCGTCGGCAGCGTCTGGCCGCCGGGATATTTGTCCAGCTTCGGCAGACCGTCGCGGGCATACGTCTTCGGATACCCGGTGACCGGATCGTCGTAGAGCACGCACACAATCTTCGCCATCACACCCTCCCGGCGGCTTGTTTTGCCGGGAGTGTATGTCGAACCGCACTCCCTTGTCGTCCCCGCGAAGGCGGGGACCCAGTAGACACCGTCGGGCGAAGAAGAACGCGATGCCGGTCTGGGGCCGCCAACTACCACCAGCGTTTACTGGGTCCCCGCCTGCGCGGGGACGACAACGGTGGGTAGTCGTCAGCGCGGCGGCGTCAGGTTCACCAGCGCCTTGGCCTCGGCCAGCGACAGCGACACGACGGCGGCGCCGTCGAAATAGACCAGCGCCAGCTTCTGCCGCTGCGAGGTCATCTTCGCCGGCAGCGGATCGTAGCGGTGGCCGGCGCCGCCGAGGTGCGGCGTCAGCGCGCCGATGTCGGTGGTCTGGCTGACCTCGACGCGGAGCAGGCTGAGGCGCTTGCCGTCCGCCGCTTCGCCGACGAAGGGCACGCCGGCGAGCCGCAGGAAGCTGGTCGGGTCGGGCGCGCGCGGGAAGGCGTCGACGAACGCGGTCTCGACCAGATCGAGGTCAGGCTCGCGCGGCGCAGCTTCCTGCACCGTGACGCCGGGGATGAGATGCGGCGTCTGCCACTGGCGGGCGGGGGCGGTGCCGTTGTGGCCGAAGCCGCCGTTGCCGTGGTCGTGATGGTGATGTCCCTCGTGCATGTCAGTAGCTCACCGGCTTGTCGATGATGCCCTTGTGGCTCCCTAGCTTCCCATGGGCGACGAGCGAGCCCAAGGCTTCCACGACGACGCGGACGCCGACCAGCGCCGTGATGTCGGAGGTGTCGTAGGGCGGCGAGACCTCGACCACCTCGAGGCCGCAGAGGCCCTCGGCGGCGACGAGCCCCAGAATCTTCAGCGCCTCGCGCGGCAGGAAGCCGCCGGGCTCGGGCCAGCCGGTGCCGGGAACGAAGCCGCAGTCGAGGGAGTCGACGTCGAAAGAAATGTAGACCGCGTCGGCGTCCTTCCATGCCAGCTCCAGCGCGATCTCGGCCGTCTTCTCCAGCCCGATGCGCTCGATGTCAGCGATGGTCAGCACGTTGGTCTGGCGCTTGCCGGCTTCGGCGACGCCCGGGCGCGGCACCTGCCAGCCGCCGATGCCGAGCTGGACGAGATTGGTCGGCGAGACGTTCGGGAGATTCGTCGCCCAGTACCAGGGCGTCGTGTGCATGCGCTCGTCGAGATCCTTCTCCTGGATGTCGATGTGGCGGTCGAAATGGATGATGCCAATTTTCTTCGATGTGCATTGGGCGATGCCGCGTACGCACGGAAAGCCGATCGAATGATCGCCGCCGAGCATCAGGGGCAGGGCGCCCGACGAGAAGACGTGGCTGACGCCCTTCGAGATCTGGTCGAAGCTCTTCTCGAGGTTCGCGGGAATGGTGAACACGTCGCCGACGTCGCACAGCGTCATCTGCTCGCGGAGGTCGACGCCCAGTTCGTAGTTGTAGGGCGTGTAGAGTGCGGAGATGCGGCGGATGCCCTGCGGCCCGAAGCGCGTGCCCGGCCGGTAGGTGGTGCCGGAATCGAAGGGGATGCCCATGACCGCCGCGTCGTACTTGGCGACGTCGCGGACGTTCTCGACGTAGGGCGCCTTGAGGAACGTGTTGATGCCGGCGAAGTGCGGGAGCTCGCCGCGCGCGAACGTCGGGATCATCTTGTCGGTGAGCGAATCCGAGCCGGGCAGGCCCCATGTCGAGCGCCCATTGCTGCTCGCGGCGCCAGCCCTTGCCGGACAGCTTGTCCTCCGCCTCGATCGCCTTCCACCCTTGAGTCTCGCGCGCGTTGAAATCGGGGTGGTGGCGGCGCTCGCGTTGCGGCGGGGCGAATGCGCCGGCCTTTCGCGATACATGCTCCCGCTGTCGCTCTATCATTGGATCGCTCCTCTGCTCTTGTCGTTGTTCTTCGCCGGCCCGAACAGCACGGGCACCGGCGAGTTCGGGTTGAGATCGAAGTCGTAGGTGATGGTGGCGCGTAGCGGCCGGGTGCCTGCGGATCGGCGCGGTAATGGTTCAGCGCCACCAGCCGGGTGCCGAGCGCGAAGGCTTCCTTGATGTCGTGGGTCACGAGGATGACGGTGATCCTGTGCTCGGCCCACAGCGGCTTGATCAGGGCATGCATTTGCGCGCGCGTACCGGGATCAAGCGCGCCGAACGGCTCGTCGAGCAGCAGCACCTTCGGCCGCTTGGCCAGCGCCTGCGCGATGGCGAGGCGCTGCTGCATGCCGCCCGACAGCGCCGCGGATACTTGTCGCGATGGGGCATGAGGCCGACCGCCTCGATCAGCGCGTCGCACTCGGCGATGGCGTCCTTACGGTCGGGACCGCGAAGGCGCGCGAGGAGGGGACTGCGCTCGAACTCGAATCCGATGAGCACGTTGCGCAGCACCGTCAGATGCGGGAACACCCGAGTAGCGCTGGAAGACGACGCGATCCGGCCCCGGCTCGCCGGGCAGCGGCTTGCCGTCGAGTTTTATCGTGCCGCGCGTCGGCCGTTCCTGGCCAAGAATCAGCCGCAGGAACGTGCTCTTGCCGGCGCCGGAGGGGCCGACCACCGACAGGAACGCGCCCTCGGCGATGTCGAGATTGATCCGCTCCAGTACGACCTGGTCGCCGTACTCGACCCAGACGTCGCGGATGGCGATGGCGCTCATCGCCGCTCCTCGACGTGCGCCCAGGCGAAGCCTTTCTGCGACAGCTTCGAGAGCGCGAAGTCCATGAGGTAGGCAATCAGCGTGATCCACGCGACGTAAGGCAGGATCACGTCCATCGCGAGGGTAGCGGCGGACGAGGAAGATGCGGTAGCCAAGGCCGGTGTCGGCGGCGATCGCTTCGGCCGAAATCAGAAACAGGAACGCCGGGCCGAGCGACAGGCGCACGCCCTCGATCAGTCGCGGCATGATCTGCGGCAGCACGACGCGGATCGCGACCTGCCAGGTCGAGGCGCCAAGCGTCTGCGCCTTGATCAACTGTTCGCGCGGCAGGCGCTCGACGGCAAACGCCATGTCACGGGTCAGGAACGGGGCCACGCCGAAGACGATCAGCACGACCTTGGAGAGGTCGCCCAATCCGAAGACGATGAACAATATCGGCAGCATCGCCATCGGCGGGATCAGGCAGATCGCCGCCACCACCGGGCGGAACGTCGCATCGACAATCGGCAGCACGCCGAGCGCGAGGCCGAGGGTGAGGCCGATCGCGGTGGCGATGCCGAGGCCGATCAGCAGGCGCTGCAGGCTCGAGGCGGTGTCGGCCCAGAGGATGTAGTCGCCGGTGCGCTGGTCAGGCTCGAACGCCAGCCGCTTGACGCCTCTCCGCCATTTCCGAAATCGGCGGCAGGATCTTGTCGTTCGGGTTCGCCGCGCGCCGCTCGGCCGAGCCGACCATGTAGACCAGCACGATCAGCAGGAACGGGAGCAGCGCCAGCCCACCCGCGTGCCGCGAGTGGGGACTATGTTCATCAGGCGGTGGATGGCTGGTCCTCCGGCGTCCTTGCTGCGGCGTGCCCCCTCAGTCGGCTTTGCCGACAGCTCCCCCGTAAACGGGGGAGCACCGGAGGCGCCGCTTGGCGATCCTCCCCTGCGAAGCGGGGGAGGGGGACCATGCGCGGCATGGTGGAGGGGGCAACCTCACCGGTGGCCACGTTTCTAGAGCTTCCCGTCGGCCGCCAACTGCATGTACGTCGGATCAAACCGCAGCTTGATATTCTTCGGGTCGCCGAGCGTGCCGGCGGGCATCTCGATGCCGACGACGTCGGGCGAGGTGGCGCCGGTACCGAGCAACTGGTGATCGAACGAGAATTTCCGCACGAGGTCCTGGATCTTCACGAGGTCCGGGCTGGTGGTGAACTTCACCGCGTCGGCCGGCTTGTCGAAGAGGAACGTCGTCTTCAACTGCGACTCGTAGCCGGCGAGGTCGGTGCCGGACAACTTGCCCATGGCCTCGCGGGCCGCCTTGCCTTCCGGCGTGTCGGCGGTGACGAGCGCCAGCGTCTCGTACCAGGCGCCGGCCAGCGCCTTGCCGAGGTCGGGGTTGTCCTTCAGCGTCTCCGTATTCACGACGAGCAGGTCCTCGATCTCGCCGGGGATCTTGCTGGAGTCGAACACCTCAGTGGCGGTCGGTTCGGCTTTCACTTCCTGAAGCTGCGGGTTCCAGGTGACGACGGCCTTGGAGTCCGGCGACTTGAAGGCGGCGACGATATCGACGTCGGAGGTGTTGACCGTCTTCACGTCCTTCTCGGTCAAACCGACCGTGTCGAGGCCGCGCGCCAGCAGGTAGTGCGACACGGAAAACTCGACGATGTTGATGTCGCGGCCCTTGATGTCGGCGAGCGTCTTGCCATCCTTCAGCACGATGCCGTCGTTGCCGTTGGAATAGTCGCCCATGATGATGGCGCTGGTGTCGACACCGCCGGCGGCGGGTATGGTCAGCGCGTCCATCGAGGCGACGGTGACGCCATCGAACTTGCCGGCGGTGTACTGGTTGAGCGACTCCACATAGTCGTTGATCTGCGTGATGTTGATGGTGATGCCGTACTTGTCGGCCCACTTCTTCACGATGCCGGCGTCGGCGGCGTAGGGCCACGGCATCCAGCCGACGTAGATCGACCAGGCGATGTTGAATTCCTTCTTGGCCTCGGCGAAGGCGCTATGCGTCGCCATGCCGGCGGTCATCACTGCCGCGGCGAGCGCGAATTTCAGAAACTTGGACTGCATCGGGAAGGCTCCTTCGATCGGTTGCGGCCGGACGGCCCATCACAAGCGAAGTTTGCCGAGCACGGACGGGAGGCGGGCTCGCGCTCAGCAAACCCGTGCAGTGACCTCCCGGGATTTTGGCCCGCCGTGTTCTCGCAGCGCGGGCAGCGCGCGAGCCGCGTCTCTCGGACCAGCATTGCCGAGCATGGCAACCGGAACCCTAGACGCTCTGCACGGGATGGAATTCGCAAGAAGGATGCCAAGCCCCCTCAGTCGGCTACGCCGACAGCTCCCCCCTGAACGGGGGAGCACCGGAGGCCCGGGCTGGTCCTCCCCGTGCAACGGGGGAGGGGGACCGCCGAAGGCGGTGGAGGGGCACGGTGCAGCCGCTTGGCTAAACGATGCGCCGCACGCTCATTTGTTGGGCATGACCGGAAATCCACCCGTCTGCCGCAGCGCCTCGCCCAACACTATCGCGGCGGCGGTAGATACGTTGAGCGACCGCAACCACGGCGCCATCGGGATCACCAGCCGGGCGTCCGCGGCCTCATGCACCGCGTCCGGGACTCCGGCGCTCTCCCGCCCGACCAGGATCACATCGTCCTTGGCGAAGATGAAATCGGCGTAAGGTTTGGCGCTCCGCGTCGTGAGAAGTACAAGGCGGCGGCCCTTCGCCTTCCGCCATTCCTCGAATTCGCCAAAGCTGAGGTGGCGAACTGGGTTCACATGCGCCAGATAGTCCATGCCGGCCCGCTTCAGCGCGCGGTCGGAAAGGTCAAATCCCGCCGGTTCGATGATGTGAACCTCCACGGCGAGACACGCGCAGAGACGCAGCATGTTGCCCGCGTTCTGCGGAATATCCGGCTGGTAAAGGGCTAGGGAAGGCATCGCGGTTGGCATGAGACGCTGGTTTGAACGCCTGATCCTGCCGCTGGTCGAGACTCCTGTCACGCGCCCGCCGGATACGCTGCTTGCCTTCTACCGCCATTTCCTGATGCCGGTGCGCGGGACGATCGTCATCGTCCTCTTGATTTCGCTGGTCACGGCGGTGACCGAGATGAGCATTTTCGTGTTCCTCGGCTGGCTCGTAGACCGCGCCACCGAGGGGCCGAAGGTCACGTTCTTCGCCACCTATTGGCCCGAGCTGCTCGGCATGGCGCTGGTCATCGTGTGCTGCTGCGGCCGCTGAACGCGCTGCTGTCGCGTTCGTTCGGCCAGCTCGGCCTGATGCGGCGCTTACCTTCTCGGTGCGCTGGCAGAGCTATCGTTACGTGCTGCGCCAGTCGCTGGCGTTTTTCCAGAACGACTTCGCCGGGCGCATTGCGCAGAAGGTGCTGCAGACCGGGCCCTCGCTCCGCGACACCGTCAACGGCCTCATCGACGGCATCTGGACGCTTATCATCTATGTCGGCGGCACGCTGTGGCTGTTCGTCGGCATCGACGCGTGGCTGATCGCGCCGATTGCGCTGTGGACCGTCGGCTACGTGCTGGTGATCGTCTACCTGATCCCGCCGGTGCGGGCTCGCTCGGCGGCCGTGGCGGAAGCGAACTCCGGCCTGTCGGGCCGGATCGTCGACGGCTACTCCAACATCCAGTCGGTGAAACTGTTTGCGCATGCCGAGCGTGAGGATGCCTTCGCCTACGAAGGCTTCCGCATCCATCTCGACGCCTACCGCAGGTTCGCCGAGACGGTCGCCAACCTGCAGATCACGCTGACGGTGCTGAACTCGCTGCTGATCTTCGGCATCGGCGGGCTGGCGCTGTGGCTGTGGTCGGTGTCGGCGATCAGCGTCGGCTCGATCGCGCTCGCGACCTCGCTGGTCATCCGGCTCAACCAGATGTCGGGCATGATCATCCGCACGATCACGTCGCTGTTCGAGAGCGTCGGTACGGTGCAGAACGGCATGCAGACGATCAGCCGGCCGTATTCCGTCGTCGATGCCGCTGACGCCCAGCCGCTGGCCGTGGCGCACGGCGAGATCAGGTTCGACGACGTCTCTTTCCACTATGGGCGGCCGGGCGGCGTCATCGATCATCTGTCGCTGACGGTGAAGCCCGGCGAGCGGGTCGGCCTGGTCGGGCGATCCGGCGCGGGCAAGTCGACGCTGGTCAATCTGCTCTTGCGTTTTTACGACGTGGAAGGCGGGAAGATCACCATCGACGGGCAGGACGTTGCGCACGTCACGCAGGAGTCGCTCCGCGCCAATATCGGCGTGGTGACGCAGGACACCTCGCTGCTGCATCGCTCGATCCGCGACAACATCCGCTACGGCAAGCCGGGCGCCAGCGACGCCGAAATCGCGGACGCGGCGAAGCGGGCGGAAGCCGACGAATTCATCCGGTCCTTGCACGATCTCAACGGCCGATCGGCCTATGACGCGCACGTCGGCGAGCGCGGCGTGAAGCTTTCCGGCGGCCAGCGCCAGCGCGTCGCGATCGCGCGGCTGCTGCTCAAGGACGCGCCGATCCTGATCCTCGACGAGGCGACCTCGGCGCTGGACTCCGAGGTCGAGGCGACCATCCAGGACCAGCTCTACGGCCTGATGAAGGATCGCACCGTCATCGCCATCGCCCACCGCCTGTCGACCATCGCGGTGCTCGACCGCCTCGTGGTCATGGACAAGGGCAAGATCGTCGAGACCGGTACGCATCAGGAGCTGCTGCGCCTCGGCGGCCTCTACGCCCAGCTCTGGCATCGCCAGTCGGGCGGCTTCCTTGGCCTCGATGAGGTGCAGCCGGCCGCGGCGGCGGAGTAGCGCTCCGCGCTAGGCGAGGCTGCGCACCGGCCGGCAGGGGTTGCCGTAGGCGAGCATGTCCGGCGGGATCGATTTGGTGACGACGCTGCCCGCGCCGATGGTGCAGCGGGCGCCGATAGTGACGCCGGGCAGCACGATGACGCCGGCGCCGATCCACACGTCGTCGCCGATGACGATGGGCGCGCCGATGGTGACTTCCTTCGTCTGCCCGGTGACCGGATCGCGGCGTTTGCGATCGGCGGCGCGCGGCGGATGCCCCGATGCCATGATCATCACCGAGGGACCCATCGCGACGCCGTTGCCGATGGTGACCGGAAATGCCGCGAGGAACGTGCTGTTCACGTTGATGAAGACGTCGTTGCCGATCGAGATGTTGACGCCGACGTCCATGTTGAGCCCGGGCATCACGAGCACGTTGGTGCCGACCTTGCCGAAAAACTGCCGCATCAACTCGGTGCGCTGGTCGAACTCGCTGACGGGCAGGGCGTTGAAGCGATCGACCAGGGCTCGCGTCTTGATCAGGTCCGCGATCAGGGTCGGGTCGGGCATCTCGAAGTGCTCGCCGCGCCGGACGCGATCGAGCCAGGTTACGCCGTTGTCTCCGTCCGCCATCGCTCCCCCCGTTTTCAGGGAGTGAGGCAGCGCGCACCGGCAGTGTCAACTCGCCGTTGTGCCGCTTCGACCTTGTCCGACGCGGTCGGGAACAGCACCTCGGACGCGACTATGAGCCGTTTGCCGACGACGAAGACGTTGGGGTTGTCGCCACAGCCTCACAGACCGCGCCTACAACCGGTGGGTGGTGTTTAGCGTACTACCCCGCGCTGTTACGGCTCTCCACCGTTTGTTTGGCTCGAAGGGCGAGTCGGCGGGCCGGTTGTGGCCCGTTTGCCACGCGCGGCGGTAGTCCGGGCCCTGGGGCAGGGCGGCTCTGGTATCCTGGGTGAAACTGCCCTAAACAGGCGCCCGTCAACGACTTGCCGCTATCCACCCTAAAGCCACCGGCCCCGCCGGGGGCGCTTCGTCGTCCGCATTTCTGCTGACCAGATCCGGCCGCGCCGGCGGTTAGTCAGAGCCGCCTGCCACCTGGAGCTTCGCCTTGTTTCGTTTCTTCGAAACCCTGATCTCGCCCTATCCGCCGGAGGACGGTACGCGTCCGCCGGGCAAGCTGCTGGCGTTCCTCTATTACTATTCGCGCCCGGCGCTGCCCTACCTGGCGCTGATGGCGCTGCTGACGGCGATTCTGTCGGTGGTCGAGATCGGCTTCATCCAGTTTTCCGGCGACCTGATCGACTGGATGGGCAAGGCGGACCGCGCCGGGTTCGTCGCGCAGTACGGCGGCCAGCTCTGGTTCTGGGGGCTGGTCGTGCTCATCGCCGTGCCGGCGCTGACGCTGTTTGCCTCGCTGTTCCAGTTCCAGACGACGTTCGGCGTCTATCCGATGCTGGTGCGCTGGCGCGCGCATCGCCAGATGCTCGGGCAGTCGCTGTCGTTCTTCAACGACGAATTCGCCGGCCGCGTTTCGCAGAAGGTGATGCAGACGGCGCTGGCCGTGCGCGACACCGTCACCAAGGTCGTCGACGTCGGTGTCTACATCATCACCTACTTCATCGGCACGGTGTTCCTTCTCGGGCAGAGCGATCTGTGGATGGTCGCGATCCTGGTCGTGTGGCTCGCCGCCTACATCGGGCTGATCGCGTGGTTCGTGCCGCGACTCGGCAAGGTCGGCGAGCAGCAGGCCGATGCGCGGGCGCAGATGACCGGTCGCGTCGTCGATAGCTACACCAACATCCAGACGGTGAAGCTGTTCGCCCATACCGACCGCGAGCAGGGCTACGCCCGCGACGCGATGAACGAGTTCCTGGTCACCGTGCAGCGGCAGGGCCGCATGTTCACCAGCCTGTCGCTCTACCTGACGGTGATGAACTCGGCGCTGGTCGCGGCCGTCGCCGGCCTGTCGATATACGGGTGGACGCGGTCGTTCGTCACCGTCGGCGGCATCACCATCGCGATCAGCCTCGTGATGCGGCTGCGGTCCATGTCGCAGTGGATCCTGTGGGAGGTCGCCGGCCTGTTCGAGTCGATCGGCACGGTCGAGGACGGCATGGGCATGCTGACCAAGCCGGTCTCCATCCTCGACAAGGCCGGGGCAAAGGAACTCGTCGTGTCGCAGGGCGTCGTCGAATTCGACCACGCCCGCTTCCACTACGGCCGCGCGACGAAGGTGATCGAGGATTTCTCGCTGACCATTCACCCCGGCGAGAAGATCGGCCTGGTCGGCCGTTCGGGCGCCGGCAAGTCGACGCTGGTCAACCTGCTCTTGCGTTTCTACGACCTCGAGGGTGGCCATATCCGCATCGACGGGCAGGACATCGCGTCGGTGACGCAGGAGTCGCTCCGCCGGCAGATCGGCATGGTGACACAGGACACCTCGCTGCTGCATCGCTCGGTGCGCGAGAACATCGCCTACGGCCGGCCGGATGCGACCGAGGCCGAGATCGTCGAGGCGGCGAAGCTCGCCCACGCCGACGAGTTCATCCAGACGCTGATCGACCCGAAGGGACGCACCGGCTACGACGCCCACGTCGGCGAGCGCGGCATCAAGCTCAGCGGCGGCCAGCGCCAGCGGGTCGCGATCGCGCGCATCTTCCTGAAGAATGCGCCGATCCTCATCCTCGACGAAGCGACCTCGGCGCTCGATTCGGAAATCGAGGCGGCGATCCAGGAGACGCTTTACGGCCTGATGGCCGGCAAGACCGTCATCGCGATCGCGCACCGCCTGTCGACCATCGCCGCCATGGATCGCCTCGTCGTGCTCGATAAGGGCCGCGTGGTCGAAGTCGGCCGGCACGACGAACTGCTGCGCAACAACGGCCTCTACGCCTCGTTATGGAGCCGCCAGTCGGGCGGTTTCCTCGATCCGGAAGCGATCGGGCAGGCGGCGGAATAACGCATTTCCCGCCGGGCGGTTGCAAAGCCGCCCGGTTGGGTCTCTATCGCGACCTTCGGACGACGGCTGATTTCCCATGATTTTTCGATCGATCACCGGTTTCTTCGAAAGCCTCATCGACCCCTTCCGGCGGCATGACCCGAGCATGCCACCGCCGGCGCTCTATGCCTTCTACTGGCACTACACCAAGCAGGTGTGGCCGGTGCTGGTCGCGCTCATGTTCGTCGGGCTGTTCGTGTCGCTGATCGAGGTGTCGATCTTCCGCTACGCCGGCGACCTGGTCGACATGCTCAGCCACACGACGCCGCAGAACATGCTGCGCGACTATGGCTGGACGTTCGCGTGGATGGCGTTCGTCGTGGTGCTGGCGCGGCCGGTGTTCAACATCCTGCACGACCTGCTCGTGCAGCAGTCGCTGGCGCCGTCGTTCACCAATCTCGTGCGCTGGCAGACGCACCGCTATGTGCTGCGGCAGACCGTCGGTTTCTTCACCAACGATTTTGCCGGCCGCATCGCTTCCAAGATCATCCAGACCGGGCCGGCCTTGCGCGAATCCGTCGTGCAGGTGTGCGACGCGCTGTGGTTCGTCACGATCTACTCGATCAGCTCGCTGGTGCTGTTCGGGCAGATCCAGTTGTGGCTGACGGTGCCGCTGGCGATCTGGATCGTCTGCTTCGTCTTCGTGCTCTACTATTTCGTGCCGCGTATCCGCGAACGCTCGGTGATCGTGTCGGAAGCGCGCTCGATGCTCACCGGGCGCATCGTCGATAGCTACACCAACATCCAGACCGTGAAGCTGTTCGCGCACACCTCGCGCGAGGACGACTACGCACTGGATGCCGTCAGCGACCACCAGAAGAAGTTCCAGCGCTCGACGCGCATGATCACCGCGATGTCGACGTCGGTGGTCATCATGAACGGGCTGCTGATCGGCGGCACCGCGGCGCTCGGCGTCGTGCTGTGGGCGCATGGCGCCATGACGCTCGGCGCGCTGACCATCGCGGCGGGGCTCGCCTTCCGCATCGCGACGATGTCGGGCTGGATCATGTGGACCTCGATCGGCATCTTCGACAACGTCGGCGCCGTGCAGGAAGGCATGGAGACGATCGCCCGCCCGCAAGAGCTCGTCGACAAGCCGCGCGCCGGCGAGATGAAGGTGACCAAGGGCGAAATCCGCTTCGAGAACGTCACGTTCCACTACGGCCGCAAGAGCGGCATCATCGAGAACCTGTCGCTGACCATAAAGCCCGGCGAGAAGGTCGGGCTGGTCGGCCGCTCGGGCGCCGGCAAGTCGACTATCGCCAACCTGCTGCTGCGCTTCTACGACCTCGAGGGCGGGCGCATCGTCATCGACGGGCAGGACATCGCGCAGGTGTCGCAGGATTCGCTGCGCGCCCAGATCGGCCTGATCACGCAGGACACCTCGCTGCTGCACCGCTCGATCCGCGACAACATCCTCTACGGCAAGCCGGAAGCGGGCGACGATGCGATGATCGAGGCGGCGCGGCAGGCGCATGCCGACGGCTTCGTGCCGGGCCTGTCCGACCACTACGGCCGCATCGGCTTCGACGCGCACGTCGGCGAGCGCGGCGCGAAACTTTCCGGCGGCCAGCGCCAGCGCGTCGCCATCGCGCGCGTGCTTCTCAAGGACGCGCCGATCCTGGTGCTCGACGAGGCGACCTCGGCGCTCGATTCGGAAGTCGAGGCGGCGATCCAGGAAAGCTTCTACCGCCTGATGGTCGGCAAGACCGTCATCGCCATTGCCCACCGGCTGTCGACCATCGCGGCGATGGACCGGCTGGTCGTGCTCGACCACGGCCAGATCGTGGAAATGGGCAAGCACGCCGACCTCGTCCGCCAGGGCGGCCTCTACGCTTCGCTGTGGAGCCGGCAGTCGGGCGGCTTCCTTGATCCGGCGCCGGAGCGGGCCGAGGCGGGGCCGGCGCCGTATGTGGAGACCGCGGCGGCGGAGTAGGGCATCTCCCTCCGCTCCTCCCTGCGAAAGCGGGGCCTAGGAGGATAGGGACGGCGGCTGTTGCATATCCCCGCGACTCTCAAGCGGAACACCTGGGTCCCCGTTTTCGCGGGGACGAGCGGGCAGAGGGAGCGGCGCTTCGCCGCGAGCGGGTCAGCGGGCTGGCCCAATCCCCCCAAAACCGCGACAATGTGCGCATTCGGCCCGGCTACTCTGGACAAGTCCTAAGCCGGGTCGCTAAACAATCCGCGACCCGGCGGGCCTTTCTGGCGCTGGATTCGGGGCTTAGGAGCTGTCTTGGCGACTGAAACCATCATCGGCACCGCCCCGCACGGGGACAAGCCGGAACCCTCCCGCCGCGACTTTCTCTATATCGCCACCGGCGCCGTTGGTGTCGTGGGCGCTGCGCTCGTCGCCTGGCCGCTGGTCGACCAGATGAATCCCGATCAGGCGGCGCTGGCGCTGGCGACCATCGAAGTCGATATCGCCGCCGTCGGCGAGGGCGAGTCGATCACCGTAAAATGGCGCGGCAAGCCGGTGTTCATCCGCAACCGCACGGCCAAGGAAATTTCCGATGCCAAGGCGGTGGCGCTGTCCGACCTCAAGGATCCGGTGGCGCGCAACGACAATCTGCCGGCGAACGCCATGGCGACCGACGACAACCGTTCTGCCTCGGGCAAGGAAAACTGGCTGATCATGCTGGGCGTATGCACGCACCTGGGCTGTGTGCCGCTCGGGCAGCAGGGCCTCTACGGCGGCTGGTTCTGCCCGTGCCACGGCTCGCAGTACGACACCGCCGGGCGCATCCGGCAGGGGCCGGCGCCGCAAAATCTCGAGGTGCCGAAGTATTCCTTCACTACCGACACCACGATCCTGATCGGCTGAGGCGGGGCGGGCGACAGACCATGGACGGACATTCGACCTACACCCCGAAAAGCGGCTTCGCCAAATGGTTCGAGGCGCGGCTGCCGATCGTCGGCTTCATATATCCGTCGTTCGTCGCCTATCCGACGCCGAAGAACCTGAACTACTGGTGGAACTTCGGCGCCATCCTCGTCTTCATGCTGGTGGCGCAGATCGTCACCGGTGTCGTGCTCGCCATGAACTACACGCCGAACGCCAACCTGGCGATGGATTCGGTCGAGCACATCATGCGCGACGTGAACTACGGCTGGCTGATCCGCTATCTGCACGCCAACGGCGCGTCGCTGTTCTTCTTCTCGGTCTACATCCACATGCTGCGCGGGCTCTACTACGGCTCGTACAAGGAGCCGCGCGAGATTCTCTGGATCCTAGGCGTCATCATCTTCCTGCTCATGATCGGCACGGCCTTCTTCGGCTACGTGCTGCCGTGGGGGCAGATGTCGTTCTGGGGTGCGACGGTCATCACCAACCTGTTCTCGGCGATACCGCTGGTCGGCGACGCGATCCACACGCTGCTCATCGGCGGGTTCGCGATCGACAACCCGACGCTCAACCGCTTCTACGCGCTGCACTACCTCTTGCCGTTCATGATCGCCGGCGTGGTCGTGCTGCACATCTGGGCGCTGCACATTCCCGGCAACGGCAATCCGACCGGCGTCGATGTGAAGAGCGGCCAGGACACGGTGCCGTTCCACCCGTACTACACGATCAAGGATTTCTTCGGCCTCAGCGTCTTCCTGCTGCTGTTCGCCTGGCTGGTGTTCTACGTGCCGAACTACACCGGCGAGCCCGACAACTACATTCCGGCCAACCCGCTGCAGACGCCGGCGCACATCGTGCCGGAATGGTACCTGCTGCCGTTCTACGCAATCCTGCGCGCCATTCCGGACAAGCTGTTCGGCGTCGTCGCCATGTTCTCGGCGATCGCGGTGCTTGCCTTCCTGCCCTGGCTCGACACATCGCGCGTGCGCTCGGCGACCTTCCGCCCGATCTACCGCCAGTTCTTCTGGATCTTCGTCATCTGCGCGATCGGCCTCGGCTACCTCGGCTCGCAGCCTCCGGAGGGCGGCTTCGTCATCGCGGCGCGCATCCTCACGGTCTACTACTTCGCGTTCTTCCTGGTCATCATGCCGGTGGTGGGACTGCTCGAGCGGCCGAAGGCGCTGCCGACCAGCATCACCGAGGCGGTGCTGGCGAAGAATGCTGCCGCCGCGGCGAAGGTCTGATCCCATGAAACTCGCCGCCGCCGTCTTCTCCGCAGCGCTCGCCGCGATCACGCTGCCGGCCTTTGCGCAGGATGCCGCGGCGCCTGCCGCCGCTCCCGCTGCCGAGGCGCCCGCGGCTGCTGTCCCGGCGGCGCCCGCCGCCGCGGAACCGGCGGCCGAGCCCGCCGAAGCCGGCGAGGCGCATTTCCCGATCAAGCTGCCCGAGTTGCAGAGCTGGTCGTTCGCCGGTCCGTTCGGCAGGTACGACACGGCGCAGCTCCAGCGCGGCTACCAGGTCTACAAGGAAGTCTGCTCCGCCTGTCACTCGATGAAGTACCTCTACTTCCGTAACCTCGGCGACGAGGGCGGGCCGCACTTCACCGACGACGAGGTCAAGTCGCTCGCCGCATCGTTCCAGGTCCAGGACGGGCCGAACGAGGCCGGCGACATGTTCGAGCGGGCCGGCAAGCCGTCGGATCATTTCCCGGCGCCGTTCCCGAACACGCAGGCCGCTGCTGCCGCCAACGGCGGCGCCGCGCCGCCCGATCTGTCGCTGATGGCCAAGGCACGCGGCGCGCCGCGCGGCGTCTTCTGGGCGATCATCGATTTCTTCACGCAGTACCAGGAGGGTGGGCCGGACTACATCCACGCGCTGCTCACCGGCTTCCAGGATCCGCCCCCGGGCGTGACGATCCCCGACGGCACCCACTACAACCCGTACTTCCTCGCCGCCGCGTCGCTGAAGATGCCGCCGCCCCTGTCTGACGGCGTGGTGACCTACACCGACGGCAGCCCGCAGACGGTCGACCAGTACGCGCACGACGTCGCCGCGTTCCTGATGTGGACGGCGGAGCCGCACCTGGTCGAGCGCAAGCGCATCGGCTTCATGGTGTTCATCTTCCTGCTGGTGTTCGCCGGACTGATGTACCTGACCAAGAAGCGGGTGTGGGAAGGCGTCGCGCACTAGCGCGGAGCCCTCACTGCAGGAAATAGCGGCGGGCCGAGCGTTTAACCGCGGCAAGGTCCTTTTCGCCGAGCGTGCCGATCCGTTTCAGGATGATCTGGTTCGGCAGCGTGAACAGCTTCCAGCGGATAACGGAGCGACGGGCGAGGCCGGCGCGCTTGCCGTCGCCGATGACGATGTCGCTCGGCCATGCCGAGTTTGCACCGGTGGTGATCATCGCGAGGACCGACTGATCGTGCTCCTCGTTGAAGGCGGCGCTGGAAAAGACCAGCGCTGGCCGGGTCTTCGAAATCGGCCGGTCGACGAACGGAAATGGCACGACCACGACGTCGGCGAAGCTACAGATCACGGTAGGCCTCGTCGTCCTCCTTCGAGTCCCATTCGCCGAGCGTCGCGGGCAGGGCGGTGAGGTAGCTGTCGGCGGTCACGACCTCGCGCAGCGGCACGACCTTCTGCGTGGCGCTCTGGCGCAGGCGGGACCAGACTTCGCGCATCTTGCCGATCGGCTTGATGCCCAGGGTCGGGCGCCCGTCGCTGCCGTCGCGCATGCGCTCCCACTGGCCGACGACGCCGTCGACCTCGAGATCGAGCACTTGACGGGGGCGCAGGCCCCGAATTCGTTCCTGCAGGCCGGGGTCGCCCTCGATGCCCTTTATCCAGATCGCGTCGTCGTTGATCTTGATCGTCGCCATGGTTTCGTTCTCCGATGGCGATGAACATAGGGGCGGGGTGGGGGTGGGGTCAAGCCCAGCCAGAAAAAGATCAACCGCGCCGGTTGCCCAGGCGCGGTTGATTTGAAGCTACGCGATGAAGCGGCGGCTCTAGCCTTTCGCCGAGACCACGTTCTTGTGCTTGAAATGGAAGGGCAGCAGGCAGCTCAGGAGGGCGCGGACGTGATCGCCCTTCTCGGCCTTCCTGATGCCGCGGGCGTCGTCAGCATCTACCTTGCCGAGCGTGAGGCCGGCGCAAAGCATGAAGCCGACGGTGGCCAGCATCGGCAGAGGACCCGGATCGGCGACGAGCGGCGGGCAGGGAAGACGGATGACGGCATTGGCGGCGATCGGCTGCGCGGCGAAGCCGATGACGGCGAGCGCCGCAATTGCATTGGGGATGGTGCGTTTCATGATTAGCAATTCCCAGATCTGTCATGACACGCCGCACCTGCCGCGACCGTAACATGCTCGGCGAGGCCGCCAAGCCGCTCGGAAATCAAGATTAAGTCTTAGTTAATCCGCGCGTTTCGGCGCCGCGCCGCATGGCTTTGCCGGCGCGTGTTTGCTAAGAGCGGGGCGGCAGAGGCGCGTCTCTTCGGGGGGCCCATGACCGCGACCGTCGATATCAAGGCGCTGATCCGCACGATCCCGGATTATCCGAAACCCGGCATCCTTTTCCGCGACATCACCACGCTGATCGCCGACCCCGTCGGGCTGCGCGCTGCCGTCGATGGACTCGTGCTGCCGTTCATTACGCAGCGCATCGACTACGTCGCCGGCATCGAGGCGCGCGGTTTCATCCTCGGCGGGGCGGTGGCGCATGCGCTCGGCCGCGGCTTCGTGCCGATCCGCAAGAAGGGCAAGCTGCCGGCGCGCACCATCGGCCAGGAGTACAGCCTCGAGTACGGCGTCGACACCATCGAGATTCACGCCGACGCGATCCACAAGGGCGCGCGCGTGCTGCTGGTTGACGATCTCATCGCCACGGGCGGCACGGCGGAAGCGGCGATCGAGCTCATCCGCCGCTCCGGCGGCGACATCGTCGCGGCGGCGTTCGTCATCGACCTGCCGGATCTCGGCGGCGCCCGCCGCATCGCCGCCAAGGACGTCAAACTGCACACCCTCGTCAGCTTCGAAGGACACTGATCGCATGGCCGAGTTCCACATCTACATCGGCTATCGCACGCTCTCGTCGTGGTCGCTGCGCGGCTGGCTGCCGATGAAGAAAAGCGGCGCGCCGTTCGAGGAGACGGTGATCCGCTACCGCACCTTCGAGGGCAAGGCGCGGCTCAACCAGCTTTCGCCGACCGGCAAGGTGCCGTTCCTGGTGCACCAGCGCGACGGCCGCGAGATCAGGGTGTGGGACTCGCTCGCCGTCGGCGAATACCTCGCCGAATTTTTCGCGGACGCGAAGCTGTGGCCGGAGCAGGCGGCGGCGCGCGCCTATGCGCGCTCGATTTCGGCGGAGATGCACTCCGGCTTCCGGCCGCTGCGCGAGCATCTGCCGATGGCGCTGCTCGATCGACACAACAACCCCAACCATCCGGGCGCCAACGCCGACATCGCGCGCATCGAGAAGATGTGGCGCGAGGCGCGCGAAAGCTGGGGCAAGACGGGCGGCGGGCCGTTCCTCTTCGGCCGCTGGACGATCGCCGATGCGATGTACGCGCCGGTGGTGACGCGCTTCCGCACCTACGGCGTCAAGCTTGGCGCGACGGGCGCGGCCTACATGGAGGCGGTACTCGCCGATCCGGCTTTCCGCGAATGGGAAGACAAGGCGAAGAAGGACCCGCCGCCGGAGCCGCAGACGGATTAGGGCTGGCCCTGCGGAGCCGTCGAATGGAAATGGAAGGGCGGGGCCTGCCTGTCTCCGCTCATCCCCGCGCAAGCGGCAATCCATGTGGGAGGAGTATCCCCGTTCCGGCAGACCACATTTGCTGACCGCGATACATGGACCCTCGCTTGAAGGGATGAGCGGGAGGAATGGACATGCCGCCACCAGGACGAGCGAACGCGCCTAAGTAAGCCGGCAAACTATTTTTCCGAATCCCTGTCGCGATGCCGTTGCTCTGTTTGCTATGCTCGATGCATCTGGCTGGTGGGCCCGAACCATTCCTGTCAACAGAGAGGCGAACTCGATGTACGGCAAAGCATTCCTGGCGGCGCTTGCGCTTGCCATCCCGATGAGCAGTGCCTACGCGGCCGATCCGGTGCCGCAGAACGATCTCCTGAATGCCACCCTGTGGGTCTCGAACTCGATCGAGTTCAAGGCCAACACGCTGTCGATGTACCAGTTGGCGAAGATCCGCCTCGACGAGGCGCTCGCCGACAAGTCGTGGAGCGCGCTCGGGCAGACCGACGCCGCCGACAAGCCGCTGGCCATCATCACCGACATGGACGAGACGATGCTCGACAACGGCGGCTACGAGTCGTGGCTGATCAAGGCCGGGCAGGATTACGCCGGCAAGACGTACGATGCGTGGACGAAGGCGCAGGCGGCGAAGGCAGTGCCCGGCGCGCTCGACTTCCTCAAGTATGCCGACTCCAAGGGCGTGAAGATTTTCTACGTCACCAACCGCGACGAGACGCAGGAGGCCGACACACGCAAGAATGCCGAGGCGCTCGGCTTCCCGATGGGCGGCAACGTCGACACGTTCCTGTTTTCCAAGGAGCAGCCCGACTGGACGTCGAAGAAGGGCACGCGGCGCGACTTCGTCGCCAAGGACTATCGCGTGCTGCTGATGCTCGGCGACAACTGGGGCGATTTCTCCGACGATTTCGGCGGCTCCGAAACCGAACGCCAGGCGTCGTTGGACAAGAACATCGCCCACATCGGACACGACTGGATCGTGATCGCCAACCCGGAATACGGCTCGTTCGAATCCGCACCGTTCGGCAACGACTACAAGAAATCGGCCGACCAGCGGCGGCAGGAAAAGATCGACGCGCTGCCGGCCTGGGCGGGCCCGCCGGCGCAGTAACGCATTCGTGTAACGGGGCGCCGTGGAAACACGGCGCTCCGCCCGGTTACGCGGGCGTGACTTTCAGCCGGTCGTAGTGCACGCTTTCGTACAGAAGGAGTCCCCGGGAAGGGGGATTTCCGGGACGAATGCGGTGACTGACACAACCTATCCGGGCCGTCTGGCCGATCGCCTTGCGGGGATCGCCGATCCGGCAGCGTTTGCCGACGGCATCTTCCGCTTTTCGCCGTTCGGCATCGCGATCTTTGCCAGCGACGGCCATTGCGTGCTCGCCAATCCGGCGTTCAAGGATCTGTTCGGTTCGGTGCCGCCGCCGGAATACTCGCTGTTCGAGGACGATATCGGCGAGCGGCTCGGCATCGTCGCGATCCTGCGGCGCGCCTTCGAGGGCGAGCGCGTCACGACGCCGCCGTTCGAGTACGACGCCAGCCAGCTCCAGAACGTCAGGGTCGCGGGGCGGCGCGTGCAGATCGAGATGAGCGCGTTTCCGCTGCCGGAGGCCGACGGCACCATCCGCCACGTCGCCATGGTCTATCGCGACGTCACCGAGGGCATGCTGGCGCGCGAGCAGCTCAGCCACGCGCAGAAGCTCGCCGCCGTCGGTCAGCTCACCGCCGGCATCGCGCACGACTTCAACAATCTGCTGACGGTCATCCTGAACGGCATCGAGGATGCGCTGCCGGTGGTCAGCGACCCTGTCATCCGCGCCTCGCTGCAGGCGGCGGCGAGGGCGACGGGGCTCGCCGAAGCGACGACGCGCCGGCTGCTCACCTTCGGGCGGCGGCAGGCGCTGACGCCCGCCGCGGTCGACGTCGGCGAGGAGATCACCAGCCTTGCCGATCTTCTGCGCCGCACGCTGCCGCCTTCGGTCGAGGTGAAGATCGCGGTGGCGCACGACATTCCGCGCTGCCTGCTCGACCGCGACCAGTTGCAGAGCGCGCTGGTCAATCTGGCGCTCAACGGCCGCGACGCGATGCCGGAAGGCGGAACGATCACCATCGCGGCGGAGAACATCGCGATCGACGAGAAATTCACCGAGAGCGACGGCGAGGCCGTGCCCGGCGACTACGTGCTGATCTCGGTTGCCGACACCGGCACGGGCATGACGGCGGAAGTGCGCGAACGGGCGATCGAGCCGTTCTTCACCACCAAGGACGCCGAGCACGGCAGCGGGCTCGGTCTTTCCGGCGCCTACGGCTTCGCGCGCCAGTCGGGCGGGCTGCTCCGCCTCTACAGCGAGCCCGGGCACGGGACGACGGTCCGACTCTACCTGCCGTGCCGCCCCGTCGGGCCAGCGTCGGCGCCGGCGGAGCGACCCCAGCCGGGCACGGTCGAGATGGCGCGCAATCGCGAGGTCGTGCTGGTCGTCGACGACGATCCCGACGTCTTCAAGGTGGCGAAGTCGCGCGTCGAGCGGCTGGGCTATCGCGTGCTCTCCGCGATCGACGGGCCGTCGGCGCTTGCGGTCGTCGATACGGGCACGCCGATCGACGTGCTGTTCACCGACGTTTTCCTGCGCGGGCCGATGCAGGGACCGGCGCTGGCGAAGATCGTCGCGGAAAGATTGCCGGACGTGCGGGTGCTGTTCACGTCGGGCCACGCGCACCCGCTGGCCGGCCAGCAATTCTCGCGGCTGGGGCTGGTGCTGCCCAAGCCTTACCTCGACCTCGATCTGTCGCGGAAGCTGCGCCAGGCGCTCGACGGCCGGCCGTTCCGCTCGCTCGCCGAGGGCGACCGGCTGCTCGACCGGACATGAAAAAACGCCGGCCCCGCGATGCGCGGGACCGGCGATTTCACGCTGCCGGTTAGCCGGCCTGCAAGTTCTGGCAGAACTGGATGACGCCCAGGTTGCCGACCGCCGAGCCGTCGGACAGGACCCGCGAGCATGTGGCACGGAGGCCCGTCTGATCGTCAGACGAGAGCCCGGCGAAGAAATTCTGCACGGTCTCCGGCGTATTGCCGGCGTTGCTGATGTCGATGCCCAGCACAGCCCTGCCGGTGAGGTCAGTGTTCGCGGAGGTTGACTCCGAGTTGTCGGTGGCGGCCGGGGTGACATCCTCGGCGAACGACGTGGCGGCTGCGGCGATCGTGAACAGCGCCGCGGCGGATAGGGCGAGAAGTCCGTGGGAGGTTTTCATTTTCAGTCTCCTGGTTGCTCAGTCCCGCAGCCTCAGGAGAACGTGTTGCGACAGCCGCCGTTCCGGTCGGCCCTTCACAGTTTGGGTCACGACATTGTTGATAGTTAGAATGAGAATAAACGCCGCGACACGCCGTCACACGTTGAAGCGGAAGAGCATCACGTCGCCGTCGGCGACCACGTATTCCTTGCCTTCGTCGCGCGCCTTGCCGGCGTCCTTGGCTGCCTGTTCGCCGCCGAGCCGCACGTAATCGTCGAAGGCGATGGTCTGGGCGCGGATGAAGCCCTTTTCGAAATCGGTGTGGATCACGCCCGCCGCCTGCGGCGCGCGGTCGCCCTTGTGCACCGTCCAGGCGCGCACTTCCTTCGGTCCGGCGGTGAAATACGTGATCAGGCCGAGCAGCGCGTAGCCGGCGCGGATCAGGCGGTCGAGGCCGGGCTCCTCCAGGCCGATAGTGGCGAGGAATTCCTTCTGCTCGGCATCGGGGAGCTGCGCGATTTCCGCCTCGATTGCCGCGGAGATCATGACGAAGCCGGCGCCTTCCAGTTTCGCCAGCGCCTCGACGGCCTTGGAGTGCCGGTTGCCAGCGGCGGCGGAGCCTTCGTCGACGTTGGCGACGTAGAGGATCGGCTTCGAGGTCAGAAGATTGAGCGCGCGGAAGGCGGCTTCCTCGCCCTTCGGCACGTCGACCAGGCGCGCCGGCTTGCCGGCGTTGAGCAGTTCCAGCGCCGCATCCATCAGCGCGACCTCGGCCTTCGCCTCCTTGTCGCCGCCCTGCGCTTTCTTGCGCTGGGCCGTCACACGCCGCTCGAGCGAGGCGAGATCGGCGAGCATCAATTCGGTGTTCACGGTCTCGGCGTCGGCGACGGGATCGACGCGGCCCTCGACGTGGGTGACGTCAGTGCCGTCGAAGCAGCGCAGCACATGCAGGTTGGCGTCGACCTCGCGGATGTTGGCGAGGAACTGGTTGCCCAGCCCTTCGCCCTTGGAGGCGCCGCGCACGAGACCGGCGATATCGACGAACGAAATGCGCGTCGGCACGATCTGCTGCGGATGGACGACGGCCGCGAGCTTCTCCAGCCGCGGATCGGGCACCGCGACCTCGCCGGTGTTCGGCTCAATGGTGCAGAACGGATAGTTCGCCGCCTGCGCCGCGGCGGTGCGCGTCAGGGCGTTGAAAAGCGTCGACTTGCCGACATTCGGCAACCCGACGATGCCGCAGCGGAAACCCATCGGTCATTCCTTCGAGGGAGGGGATTTGGCGGTGGTTCTAGTGAGGCAAGGGGGATTGGGCAAGACTGGAGGCTTGTGGCTGGGCGCGGCTGCTTGAAGAAGGAGGGACACCCCTCCTCAAACCGCCTTCGGCGGTTTGACCCTCCCACAAGGGAGGGTCACTTTGTTGAAACATCGCGCTTCACCAAACTCCGCTTGAGCCCTCCCCTTGTGGGAGGGCCAAAACCGCAACGCGGTTTTGGGGAGGGGTGTCTCTCATCCTCGCAGCCACGAGTGTCTCTCATCCACAGCGGTCACCCGCACTCCTGACAGCAGTTGTCCACGCCGCCCGCTATCCCCAAACCTCAAGAACGGGAGCGAGGCCATGACGACGTTCGTGCTGGTAGGCGGGTTCTGGATCGGCGCCTGGGCGTGGCGCGACGTGGCGGCGCGGCTGAAGGTTGCCGGCCACCGCGCGTTCCCGCTCAGCCTGACGGGCCTCGGCGAGCGCAAGGCCGAGGCGTCGCCCGCCATCGGGCTGGAGACGCACGTTGCCGACGTCGTCCATTTCCTCGTCGCCGGCGACCTGCATGACGTCGTGCTGGTCGGCCACAGCGGCGCCGGCGCCATCGTCGATATCGTCGCGGCGCGCGTGCCCGATCGGGTCGCCAGTCTCGTCTTCGTCGATTCGGGTCCGGTGCCGGAAGGCAAATGCATCGCCGATTTCTCCGGCCCGAACGGCCGTGCCGACGCCATCGCCGCGGCGGTCGGCGGGCGCCTGCCGCTGCCATCGTGGGAGGCGCTGGGCGAGGCGGCGCTGGCCGGCCTCGACGATGCCAACCGCTCATTCTTCCGTCATCTCGCGGTGCCGCAGCCGCTGAAGGTCGCAACCGACCTAGTGCACCTCCGCGGCTCGCATCGGCCGCACGTGCCGCGCCGCGCGATCCTCTGCACCATCCCGCTCGACGCGGTGCGCCAGATGATCGCCTCCGGCGATCCGTGGTTCGCGCCCATGGCCGGGCGGGAGTGGACGCTGGAATCGCTGCCGACCGGGCACTGGCCGATGTTGTCGGAGCCGGTGAAGCTCGCCGACATGATCGCGCGCCGTCATCCGGTTTCCTCGATCGGCGCGGTCGACGGTCTGGACTGGGGCGCGCGGCGCAAGCGCCTTGCCGCTGCGGTTTGATTAACCGACCTCGCGATCCGTCGCGACGGTGTGCAGTTCCGAACAGTCAGCCGCGACGTCCGCTGCTTAATCTTCGGATCAGCGGCGACGAGGAGGTCTGACTGTCATGTCACTTCTTGCTGATCTGGATACGCGATTGCACATCCTTGGCTACGCCAGCGTGGCAATCGAAAAGGCGGCACGGCGAAATGCGACGCTGGTCGTCGAGGTGGAAGCGGCGCGCCTGCTCTACGAATATCCCAATTCATCGATGTCGCTCGCCGAGTTGCGCAACCGGATGACGCGGCTCGCCGCGCAGCGCGGCGTGACGGTCGAACTCGGTTCCGGCGCCCCGCCGAGCGGGTAACGATCGACGCCGATTTGTGGCGCTTCGCCGCAGAGCGGTCGCTTGCCGGGAATTAGGCGGGTGTAGCAACGTCGGGCTGTAGACTTACCCTCCCCGAAGGAGTGCCCGCCGTGCGCCTGCTCATTCCCGCGGTTCTCGCTGTCGTCCTCTGGTCGCCCTCGGCGTTTGCCCAGTTCGCGGCTGGCGAATGCGTGCTCGCCAACGGCACGCCTGCCGTGATCCTGGGGCCGAGCAACATCGACGGGCAGTACATGGCGCGCGACAGCCGGCTAAATCAGGGGGCGGGGCAATCGTTCCGGGCCGAGCAGTTGCAGTCGGTGCCGTGCCCCGGCGCGGCGGTGGCGAAGAACGTCTGCTTCGAATCGGATGAAGGGCAGGGCGCCAGCGATCTCGAGCAGACCGTTCGCCATGCACTGCGGACGTCGCTCGAGCGGTCTGAGACACAGACCAACGTCAGCGTCGGCGAGATCGCGGTCGGTGAGCCGCGCGCCTGGACGGGCGGCGAGGAGATCCAGTTCGGCAACGGCAACATGGATTTGGCCGTCGTCGACGTGAAGGCGCACTACAAGACGTGCGTCGATCAGGTGACGGACATCTACCTGACCGATCAGGAGAACAACTTCCTGTGCTATTCGGCCGCCGCCACCGGGGAGGTCGTTTGCGAGATCACCGGGTCCACTGCTGACGTGCGGCCGCCAACCAGCCAGTCGCTGCCGAAGTACTGAAAGCGGTCAGCGCCCGACGATTGTGGGCGGGGGCCGTCGCGTGGCGCAGCGCGTGGCGGCGGCCGTTTACGCCAGTTTGTCTGGCATTTCCCTCGAATTGTAGCGATTCCCGGTCATCGACGACAACTATTGGTAGCAATTGTCCCAATATCTATACTAACAAGGGTGTAGAGCGACTGGCGCCGGCGAATCCTCGCCGCCAACCACGAGGCCCACCCCATGTCGCATTCCTCGCCTGTCCGCACCGCCGCTGCTGCCGTTATTTTCGCCGCCGCGGCGCTCTCGGTCGCTCCGCTTGCTTCGCTCGCCGCCGAGATGACCGTCGATGTCGGCGGGGCGGCGATGTATCCGTCCAAGAACATCATCGAGAACGCCGTCAACTCGAAGGACCACACGACGCTGGTCGCGGCCGTCAAGGCCGCCGGCCTCGTCGATACGCTGGAAGGCGCCGGCCCGTTCACCGTATTCGCGCCGACCAACGAAGCCTTCGCGGCGCTGCCGGCGGGCACGGTCGACACGCTGCTGATGCCGGCCAACAAGGCCGACCTCGTCAAGGTGCTGACCTACCACGTCGTGCCCGGCCACATCTCGGTCGCCGACATGATGGCGAAGACGATGGGCGGCAAGACCTACACGCTGACCACGGTGCAGGGCGAGAAGCTCACCGTCGAGGCGAAGGGCAACAAGATCCGGCTGATCGACGCGATGGGTAATGCCGCCGAGATCACCATCGGCGACGTTAACCAGTCGAACGGCGTCATCCAGGTCATCAACAAGGTGCTGCTGCCGACCTGACCTCGGCGAAGCACCTTCAAGAGGCGCGGCCGGGTTTCCCTCCCGCCGCAACCACGGCTGCGCCTCTTACCTCTGTTTTCTGAGTGACGCTGGGCGGGCCTTCGCTTTCCCCCGAAAGCGGGGGGCCAAGGTGTTGCGATAGCGTTCGCTGCCGCGTTGGCGCGCGAGCCTCACCTCCTGAATCCCGGCTTTCGCGGAGAAGGCGGAGAGGTTAGAGCCCGAACAGTTTTTTCAGATTGCGGGCGAGGGGGCCTTCCGGCGTCGGCTCGCCGTCGGCCGCCTTCGGCTTCGCCTCGCCGGCCTTCGGTTGAGGCTTCGCCGCCTCGGTCTTCTTCGCGGCCTTCTCCGGCTCGCTCAGCGCGTGCAGGCGGTTGGCGAAGGTGTTGTCCTTGTTGTCGGCGAGCAGCCCGGCGTTGTCGGCGATGGCGTCGATCAGCGGCACCAGCCACTCCGCATCGCCCTTCGGAAAATCGTGGAGCACATAGCCGGGCACGGCTTCCTTGACGCCGGGATGGCCGACGCCGACGCGCAGGCGCCGGTAGTCCTGCCCGATCGCCGCATCGATGGAGCGCAGGCCATTGTGGCCGGCCGCGCCGCCGCCGACTTTCATTCGCGTCTTGCCGGGGGGAAGGTCGACCTCGTCGTGGATGACGAGAATGTCCTTGGGCTCAAGCTTGTAGAAGCGCGCCGCGTCCTGCACGGAGCGGCCGCTGTCGTTCATGTAGGTGAGGGGTTTCAGCAGCAGCACCTTCTCACCCGAGATGGTGCCCTCGGCGACTTCGCCGGAAAAGCGTCGCCGCCACGGCTGAAAACCGTGGCGGCGATGGATGGCATCGACGGCGATGAAGCCGACGTTGTGGCGCTGTCTGGCGTACTCCGGTCCCGGATTGCCGAGACCGACAAGCAGCAGCATTCTGAAGCTCCGCAGGTTTCAGCGGACTCCGTTACTTCTTTCCGCCCTTGGCAGCAGCCGGAGCCGCGGCACCCTTGGCGCCGGCAGCCGGCGCGGCACCGCCAGCGGCGGCACCTTCGGCCGGAGCAGCACCCGGAGCGCCGGCAGCACCTTCCTCGGTGCCGGCTTCCGCCGCGGCAGCCGCCGCCGCCTTGGCAGCAGCAGCGGCATCGGCGGCCGCCTTCATTTCTTCCTTCACGCCGGCCGGGGCGGCGATGGTCGCGATGGTGAAGTCGCGGTCGCGGATGGTCGTGCGAATGCCTTCCGGCAACTGCACCTTCGAGATGTGCAGCGAGTCGGTGATGTCGAGACCGGTGAGGTCGGCGACGATCTTCTCCGGGATGGCATCGACGGGCGCGATCACCGAGATGCGGTGGCGCACGACGTTGAGCACGCCGCCGCGGCGAATGCCGGGCGCGGCGCTCTCGTTGATGAACTGCACCGGCACTTCGATCGTGACGGTCGAGCCGGCGGTGACACGCATGAAGTCGACATGCATCGGCTTCTCGTTCATCGGGTCGATCTGGAAGTCGCGCGGCAGGACGCGCACCTTCTCGCCGGCGACGTCGATCGTCGCGACGGTGGTGTAGAAGCCGCCCCCGTGAATCTTGAACGAGACGTCACGCTGGGGGAGGTTGATCGCAAGCGGGGGTTTGTTGCCGCCATAGATGACGGCGGGAATCATGCCTTGACGACGTACCGAGCGAGCGGCCCCCTTGCCCACCTTCTCGCGAACCGTCGCCGAGAGCTCGTAAGTCTGGCCCATCGGAAACTCCTAGGTTTGCTTTGTTTGCCGCGTGCCTCCAGGGGTGTCGGCGCGGCTGGCGGGCTTATAGGGGAGGGGGCGGAAAAAGGCAAACCAGGCGGTCTAGTGCCGCTGCCAGGCGGAAAGCACGGTTTCGGCGTTGGTCACCTCGACCTGCTCTGTAAACCGCGTCCGGAAGAGCTCGAAAAGGGCGTGGTGCCCGGCGTCGGAGGACGAGCAAACCGCGTCCGTGACAAGCACGACCCGGAAACCGTGGTCAACCGCGCCCAGCACCGTCGCCAGCACACAGACGTCCGTTTCGGCGCCAGTGACGATCAGGGCATCGGCCCCGCGTTCGGCAAGATGGTGCGGCAGGTGGCTGCCGGAGAATGGCGAATAGACGGGCTTGTCCATGACCACCGCCGGCGGCGCCAGCCGCGCCAATGACGGCACAAGCTCCAGCAATTCCGGTTTGAGTTCGCTCCGGGTCGCCTCCGGCCAGCGGCGGTAATACCGCTGCCACATGCCGGGCATGTCCTCCGGCTTCTCGGGCGGAATGAAACGCGTGAACACCGTTCGCTCGGGATGGCGGCCGGCGATCGCCTGGATTACCGGCAATGTCGGCTCCAGCCACGGCGTCGGCCACGGTCCCTCCGCGGTGAACAGGCGCTGCATGTCGATGCACAGGTTGACCGAGCATGGCGTCAGCGGCGCGCGGAGCGGCGAGGCCACGGCGTTAGCCCTTGCGGTCGTAACGCGCGTCGAGGTCGGCGATGATACGCTCGGCCTGCTTCGCATCGACAAGCTTGAGCAGCGCGTCGATCTTCGCCTCCTGCCGTTCATCGCCGTCCGAGGATTGCGGCGAGCCGACGTAAAGAAGCACGGCGAGACCGCCTACCTGCCACAGCAACTGCAGGAACTCGGACTGCCAATTCTCGAGCGTGTCGCGGCCCATCTCGATGACGTATTGCGAGACCTCCGGCGGCTGGCCGTGTTCGGTCTCATCGTTGACGTAGGCGTACCAGCCGAAGATCCAGTGGCCGACGATGGTGACGACGAAGAAAATCGCCGTGATCCAGGCGTAGCCGTAACGGCGCCAGATCGATGCTTCACGGAGCGAGGGCGGCTTTGGTTTCCTTGCCATGGGCCGAAAACCGATGAGCCGGGCGGATGTTCCGCGTCCCTACACAAACGATCCGGAGATGCTCAGCCTGGCCCGCCTGCGTCGGGAGGCGGCGGTTAGTCGAACAAACTCGACACCGACTCCTCGTGCGCGGTGCGCGCGATCGCCTCGCCGATCAGTGTTGCGATCGGGCAGACGCGGATGTTCGGCGCGGCGAGCACGGCTTCGGTCGGCTGGATCGAATCGGTGATCACCAGCTCCTCGATGCGCGATGCCGTGATGCGGGCGACGGCGCCGCCGGAGAGCACGCCGTGGGTGATGTAGGCCATCACCGACTGGGCGCCGGCTTCCATCAGCGCCTCGGCGGCGTTGCACAGCGTGCCGCCGGAATCGACGATGTCGTCGAACAGGATGCAGCGGCGGCCCTCGACGGTGCCGATGATGTTCATCACCTCGGATTCGCCGGGACGCTCGCGGCGCTTGTCGACGATGGCGAGCGGCGCGTCGAGGCGCTTCGCCAGCGCTCGGGCGCGCACCACGCCGCCGACGTCGGGCGACACGATCGTGACGTTGGAGATGTCGTGGTGGGTCTTGAGGTCGCGCGTCATCACCGGCACCGAGTAAAGGTTGTCGGTCGGGATGTCGAAGAAGCCCTGCAACTGGCCGGCGTGGAGATCGAGCGTCAGCACGCGGTCGGTGCCGGCGCGGGTGATCAGGTTGGCGACGAGCTTGGCCGAGATCGGCGTGCGCGGGCCGGGTTTGCGATCCTGGCGGGCATAGCCGAAGTAGGGGATAACCGCCGTGATGCGGCGGGCGGAAGCGCGCCGCGCCGCGTCGATGATGATCAGCAGCTCCATCAGGTTGTCGTTTGCCGGATAGCTCGTCGACTGGATGACGAACAGGTCCTCGCCGCGCACGTTTTCCTGGATCTCGACGAAGATTTCCTGGTCGGCGAAACGGCGGACCGAGCACTTGGCTAGCGGGATTTCCAGATACGCGCCGATAGCGTCGGCAAGCGTCCGATTCGAATTCCCGGCTACCAGCTTCATGCCCTGGCCCGCTTTCAGGGGGTACCTGATCCGGCTAACGACCGGCGTGATGCCGCGGCCTTCTAGCAGCGGGCGGCGCGAGAAACAACCGGCGCCGTGGCGGGCGATTTGTCCTAGCCGTTCACCCAGTCGGCAAGCTTGTCGATCGTGTCGCGGGCGGCGGCGTCCATCTCGACGCCGGTGATGCCGATCCACGGGTCGGTCGGGCTGCCGGCAGCGGACTCCTGGCCGGAAATCCGGTAGAGCGGCGTGCCGAAGGCGTCGGCCACGTCCCAGGTGTAGACGAGCACGGTGCCGGCATCGTCGCCGATGGCGGAGAGGTAGCCCTTCACTTGATAGACGGCGGTCGGGTCGCCGGGCGCCACGATGGTGAGCGCGCGAGTCGCGGCGTATTTCTTGAGGCTGTCTTCCAGCGCGAAGCGCATATCGGCCGGCACGCCGGTGACCGGGGCGAAGGCGAAATGCACCTCCTCGCCCTTTACCGGCGCGGGGCCGAGCGTGCGCGTCTTCTTTGCCGAGATCAGCGGCGGCGGGCCGGGGCCCATCGGCGGCAGTGAAACGCTGGTGCAGGCGGCGAGCAGGAATACCGCCGCGAGCGCCAGGGTCAGGCGCGCGATCCGGCCGTTGCGGCGCTGGGTTGGGGGCATTGCTCTCTCCTGCCGCTTGTCTAGCCGCAAACGCGAAATGGTGCCAGACTCGCCGGTGTCGCCACGCGGAGGGACGATGGGCAAACCGGTCGTATTCATTCACGGCGCCTGGCTGACGCCGGCCTCGTGGGACAAGTTCCAGGTGCGTTTTGCGGCGCACGGCTACGATGCCGAGGCGCCGGCGTGGCCGTTCGAAGACATTCCGCTGGCCGAGCTTCGCCGCAACCCGCCACCGGCGCTCGCCAACGTCGGCATCAACGAGATCGCCGCGCACTACGAGAAGATCATCCGCGCCAAGGCCGAGCCGCCGATCATCGTCGGCCATTCCTTCGGCGGCCTGTTCACGCAGATCATGCTCGACCGCGGCCTCGGCGCCGCCGGGGTGGCGCTCGACCCGGCGCCGTTCAAGGGCGTCATGCCGGGCATCGGCCCGGTGCTCAGCGCGCTGCCCGTGTTCCTCAAGTGGAACGCGTGGAAGCGCGTGCACACGATGTCGTTCGCGTCGTTCCTGTCGAGCTTCGCCAACGGCATGCCCGAGGCGGACGCGCGCGCCGCCTACGAGCGCTACGTCGCGCCGACGCCGGGCAAGCTCTATTTCGACGAGGTGCTGAACATCGGCAACGCGATCGACCCGGCCAACCGCAAGGTGCCGCTGCTGATGACAGCCGGGGGCAGGGACCGCACGGCGAGCCCGGGCTCGGTGCGCGCCTGCTACGCCAGGCAGAAGACGTCGCCGGCGATCACGGCGCTGAAATATTACCCGGACCGCTCGCACTTCCTGGCGTCGATGGCGGGCTGGGAGGAGGTCGCGGATTTCGTGCTGGATTGGCTGGAAGCGCCGCGGGCCGGCGAACTCTGAGAGAGACACCCCTCCCCAAACCGCCTTCGGCGGTTTGACCCTCCCACAAGGGGAGGGTTCATCCGTGTTGAAACGGCACGCTCCAACAAACTCCGCTTGAGCCCTCCCCTTGTGGGAGGGCCAAAACCGCATCGCGGTTTTGGGGAGGGGTGTCTCTCCTCCGCTACGCCGCCAGCATCACCACCGACAACTGCCGCCCATAATCCGCCTCGCCGCGATGCGTGGTGCGGCGGAAGGAGAAGAACCGCGTCTCGTCGGCATAGGTGCACAGGCCGACCGACGATGCCTTGACGCCGGCGGCCGAGAGCCGCGCCACGATCACGCCGGGCAGGTCGAACTGGAAATGCGCCTCACGCGCCGAGGGTGCGAAGAAGCGCGCATAGTCGGCATCGACGGAGACGAACTGATCGCGCACCTCGGCGCCGACTTCGTAGTTGGGCTGGCTGATCGTCGGCCCCAGCACCGCGGCGATGCGCTTGCGGTCGGCGCCCAGTCTCTCCATCGCGGCAACCACGGACTCGGCGACGCCGGCGAGCGCGCCGCGCCAGCCGGAGTGCGCGGCGCCGATGACGCCCGCCTCGCCGTCGGCGAGCAGGATCGGGCCGCAGTCGGCACTGCCAACGCCCAGCACGATGCCCGGCACGTTGGTGACGACGGCGTCGGCGCGCGGGCCTTCGCCGGGCGCCCAGACTTCGGTCACGGTGACGGCGATGGTGCCGTGCACCTGATAGGGCGTCGCGAGTTTCTCCGCCGGCGCGCCGATGGCGGCGGTGACGCGGGCGCGATTTTCCAGCACCAGGGCGCGATCGTCGCTCGAGCCGACGCCGCAGTTGAGGCTGGCGTAGATGCCGGACGAGACGCCGCCGGCGCGGGTGAAGAAGCCGTGGCGGACGCCGGGCATGACCAGCGACGGTGCGGTGATATGGGGCGCGGTCATCGCGTGGCTCCGATCTCGATCGGGTCGAACAGCGGCAGCTTGAGGCCGGGGGCAGAGACGGCGAGCACCTTGAACAGCGTGCCCATCGCCTTCGGCGCCGCCAGCCGCTCGATCGCGGCGGCGATCATATCGCGCGTCTTCTTGTCCTTGCCGCGGCCGAGCACGTTGGCGCGGTCGACGAGGCCGAGGCGGATGAGAAATTCGCCCTGGCCCATCAGCGTGCGCGCCTCCGCGCCGGCCGCAACCGCGGCGCGGGCGAGCGCCGCGAAATCGACGTGGGCGGTGACGTCGGCCTCGCCGGGCGCGGCGAGGGGATCGTCGTATTTGTGGGCGCGGACTGCCTGCAGCGTGCTGCCGGTGCCCGGCGCCGCGGCGCCGTAGTCGATGATCAGCGCCGCGCCGCCGTGGCGCTTGAAGCGTTCGCCGAGCGTTATCATCACGGCCTTGCCGGCTGGCGATGCCTCGATGATGGCGCCATCGGGCAACGCCACGCCGGCCGGGCGCTGCTCGACCGGCACCAGGCCGAAGGCGAGATCGCCGGTGTCCGACAGGCCGACCATGCGCTCGGTCCACCGCTTCTCTATCCACTGGAACTGGCGGATGGGGAGCGCGTCGAAAAATTCGTTGGCGACGACGATCGCCGGGCCGGGCGGCAGGTCGGCGACCGAGCCGTGCCAGTGAACGCCAAGGCCCGCCGCCGACAGCGTCTGTTTCTGGATTTCGCGGAGTCGCGGGCTCATCTCGACCAGATGGACGTCGGCGGCGCGCAGGAAATCCGGCTTGATCTTGGCCGTGCGCAGCATATCGGCCATCAGCGTGCCGCGGCCGGGGCCCAGCTCGGCGAGGACGAACGGCCGCGGCTCGCCCATCATCTCCCAGACGGCGATCGCCCACAGCCCGATCAGCTCGCCGAAAATCTGGCTGATCTCGGGCGCGGTGATGAAGTCGCCGGTGCGGCCGAACGGCTCGCGCCGCATGTAGTAGCCGTACTCGGGATCGGCGAGGCACATCGCCATGTAGTCGGCGACGGTCAGCGGCCCCGCGGCGCGGACGAGCGCCGCCATCTTTTCGGCGAGCGGCGTCACGCGGCGGCCGCCTCTCGGCGGTTGGCCCAGATCATCAGGCCGACGCCGAACAGGATCATCGGGATCGACAGGAGCATCCCCTCGGTGAGGCCGCCCCAGAGGTAGCCGACCTGCGCGTCGGGCTCGCGGAAGGCTTCGACGAACGTGCGGGCGATACCGTATCCGGTGCAGAAGATGCCCGAGACGAAGCCGCGGGTCGCCAGCTTGTGATAGCGGTGGGTCGCGATCCAGAGCACGACGAACAGGACGATACCTTCCAGTCCTGCCTCATAAAGCTGGCTCGGGTGGCGCGGCGTGTCGCCGGCGCCCGGGAACACCATCGCCCACGGCACGTCGCTGACGCGCCCCCACAGTTCGCCGTTGATGAAGTTGGCGAGGCGGCCGAAGAAAAGCCCGAAGGGCACTCCGGTCGCGACGACGTCGATCAGCGACCATGCCGGGATGTTGCGCGAGCGGGCGAACAGCGTCATCGCCAGCATCATGCCGAGGAAGCCGCCGTGGAACGACATGCCGCCGTGCCAGACGGCGAGGATGTCGCCGGGCTCCTGCAGGTAATGCTGGAGGTCGTAGAACAGGACGTAGCCGAGGCGGCCGCCGACGACGACCCCCAGCGCCGCCCAGACGACGAAATCGTCGAGGTCGGATCCCTTCAGCGGTGCGCCCGCCGGTCCCCAGAGCTTAGCGTCGCTTGCCAGCCGTTTGGCGTACCACCAGGCAAGGAAGATCCCGGCGATATAGGCCAGCGCATACCAGCGGATCGCCAGCGGGCCGACCTGGATGAGCACCGGGTCGATGGCCGGAAAGGGAAGCGCCAGCAGTTCCAAACGGGCCGTCCTCGCACCTTAAAAAGCGCCGCAACCTGCGCCGCAGGGGCCGCGCCGGTCAAGCCAAGCTTGAAGCGGCCCGCCGCCGCCCCCATAGTAGCTGCTGTCCCAGGATTGCCGGAGGCGAAGCCATGACGCAGACCCAAAACCGCCTGTTCGACGAGATGGCGCGGCTGGTGGGCGATGCAGCGAGCGTCGCGCAGGGCGTCAAGCGCGAAGCCGAGACCGTGTTCCGGAGTCAGATGGAGCGCATCGTCGCCGATCTCGACCTCATCAAGCGCGAGGAATTCGACGTTGTGCGCGAGATGGCCTCGCAGGCGCGCGCCGAGAACGAGACGCTGAAGGCGCGCATCGCCGAGCTCGAGGCGAAGCTCGCCGCGAAGTAACCGCGGGAGGCGCCGGCGCTCGCTTCTGTGAAGAAACGATGTCATCCACAGTCTAGTGTGGCGGCTCAAAGGGCGGCGGCTATATACTGATTCTCAACGGAGATTCGCTGCGGGGGCCGAATTCCAGCCCCTCGGGTTATCGACCGGTTTGTTCGTCCTCTGTTGCGTAGCAACAGTCCCCACAACTTGGTCAGCCGCAGCGGGTAGCCATGAGCCTTATTGACTTCGAGCAGGAGCGGCAGGCGAACCCTGTCGACGTGATCGAGCAAATCGCGGCGCTCAACGACTGGTCGTTCGAGCGGGCAGGGGACGATGAGATCACCGTCTCGGTCGCCGGCGGGTGGTGCGACTATCACGTCTCCTTCTCATGGCTCGCCGAGAAGGAAGCCGTCCATCTCGCCTGCGCCTTCGACCTCAAGGTGCCGCCGGCGCGGCAGATGGAGGTCATGCGTCTGCTCTCCGGCGTCAACGAGCAGCTCTGGATCGGCCACTTCGATCTGTGGACGCGCGAGGGCGTCGTGCTCTATCGCCAGGCGATGCTGCTCTCGGGCGGCGCCGAACCGACCAGCGCGCAGGTCGAGAAGCTGCTGGTCACCGCCATCGAAGCCTGCGAGCGATACTTCCAGGCGTTCCAGTTCGTGGTGTGGGCCGGCAAGACGGCGCCGGAGGCGCTGCAGACGGTGCTGTTCGAGACGCACGGCGAGGCGTAGCGCACTCCGTTCCCGGCGAAGGCGGGGATCCAGGCGGTGAAGTCAGTGCTCGCTGAGGCACACCCCTCCCCAAAACCGCGTTGCGGTTTTGGCCCTCCCGCAAGGGGAGGGCTCAAGCGGAGTCGGGGTCGTGCAGCAAAGCGAACCCTCCCCTTGCGGGAGGGTCAAAACGCCGAAGGCGTTTTGGGGAGGGGTGTCTCTACTCCGCATGGACGATGACATCGTCGTGGTGTGCGAGGCAGTCCCCCACCCGTCCGGCTTCGCGGGCCACCCTCCCCGCAGGGGGAGGGATGCTCGCTGCACGTCCGGCGTTTCCACAAACACGGAAGAAGTTGTTTGTCCTCCCTCCCCCTTGCGGGGAGGGTGCCGAGCGCAGCGAGGCGGGTGGGGGACGCGTTCGCGACGAGCAGGATTCCCGCCTTCGCGGGAATGACAACGGCGCGAAGTCATGGCAGTCATTTCTCCCTCGCCACCGGATGCCGCCTCCCATGACCCTCGCCTTCGCCTTCTCCCCCACCGCGCGCCTGGCCCTCGTCGGCGCCGGCAAGATGGGCGGCGCGCTGCTCAAGGGCTGGCTCGACAACGGCCTCGACAAGCGCGCGGTGCTGGTCGTCGATCCGGCGCCGCCGCCCGACAGCGTCGCGTTTCTGTCCGAGGCCGGGCTCGCCGCCAATGCGTTCGTCCCGGCGGGCGCGACGGCGAAGGTGATCGTTGTCGCCGTGAAGCCTCAGATCATCGGCGACGTGCTGCCGACCCTCCGTCCGCTGGTCGGGCGCGACACCATCGTGCTGTCGATCGCTGCCGGCACGACGCTGAAGCAGCTTGCCGCCGGCATCGGCGACGTCGCCGTCGTCCGCTCGATCCCGAACACGCCGGCGCAGGTCGGCCGCGGCATCACGGTCGCGATCGCCAACGCGCGCACCGACAAGGCGGCGAAGGCGCTGGTGACGACGCTGCTCGAAGCCGTCGGCGATGTCATCTGGGTCGAGAAGGAAGGCATGATCGACTCGGCGACCGCGGTTTCCGGCTCGGGCCCGGCCTACGTTTTCCACATGGTCGAGGCGCTCGCCGCCGCGGCCGTCTCGGTCGGGTTCGACAAGGCGGCGGCCGAGAAGCTGGCGCGCGCCACGGTCGAGGGCGCTGGCGAACTGCTCTACCAGTCGGACCTCGGCGCCGACGTGCTGCGGCAGAACGTGACGTCGCCGAAGGGCACCACCGCGGCGGCGCTGAAGGTGCTGATGGGTCGCCCGGGGCTGACCGCGCTGATGAAGAAGGCAGTCGCCGCGGCGCGCAAGCGCTCGCGCGAGCTGGCGAAGTAGCCATGGCGGAGAACAAGCCCGCAGCGCAGATCAAGTTCGACGATTTCCTCAAGGTCGATATCCGCGTCGGCACCATCGTCGAGGCGCGCACGTTCCCGGAGGCGCGCAAGCCCGCCTACCAGATCGTGATCGATTTCGGGCCGGAGATCGGGCGCAGAAAATCGTCGGCGCAGATCACCAGGCACTACACGCCCGAGACTCTCGTCGGCCAGCAGGTCGCGGCGGTGGTCAACTTCCCGCCGCGCCAGATCGGGCCGTTCATGTCCGAGGTGCTGACGTTGGGATTCCCCGACGAGAAGGGCGAGGTCGTGCTGATCGGCCCGTCGCTCGCCGTGCCGGACGGCGGGCGGCTGTTCTAGGGCGAACGCCGCCGCACGAACGCCGTGCCGTTCGGGGTCGTGTGCAGTTCCACGTCGGGCATCGCGGCGACGAGTTTCTTCAGCGTCGCGTGGCCGTGCTTCTTGGGCGAAAAGTCCCCGACGCGGCGGCGCACCTCGTTGCTCACCGAGCCCAGATGCGACCAACCGTCGGACTCGCGCACCTCGTCTATGGCGGAGAGAATTTCCGCCGCCGGTATCGGCAGCTTCGGGGTCGCCGGCTGGGGAGCGCGCCGCACGCGCTGAGGCGCGGGGGCAGGTGCCGTTGCTGTGGCGGGCGCAGTCGCGACCGGCTTCGCGGCAGGCGCCTGTCGCGGCGCGGCGCGAACCGGCGTCGGCGCGGCCGGCTTCGGGGCAGGGGCCGCCGCGGCGCGCCGCGGCGCGGCCTTCTTCTCCGCCGCCAACGCGGTGTCGCATTCGAAGAACCGGTCGAACTCCGCCTTGTAGGCCGCCGGCGCCTTCTTCATGCCGAAGCCGTAGCAGGCGACGGCGCTGGCGCGGATGCGGGCGACCAGCGGCGTGAAGTCGCCGTCGCTCGACGCGATCAGGAAGCCGTCGAAGCCGCGGCCGCCGAGCATGTCCATCGCCTCGATGACCAGCTTCATGTCGGTGGCGTTCTTACCGCGCGTCAGCGGCGAGACGTTGACCGGCGTCAGGTCGAACACGTCGAGTTGCTTCAGCCACGACTTCATCTTGCCGCTCTTGAACTGGCCGTAGATGCGGCGGATGGCGACGACACCGATCATCTCGGCCTCGCGCATGATGAGCGGCATGTAGGTGGCGCTGACGTTGTCGCCGTCGATCAGCAATGCGAGCTTGGTCACCGCGGCAGCGTTCGTCGGCATTGTCGGCCTCCCTGCCGTATCGGTCGGGCACGTCCGAACCGTCGCTATTCTATCGGACGATGTTCGCGCGCGTGAAAGACTCGAAGCACCAGTATTGTGCCGCCCTCTATCTCATACTGCACCACGTACGCCGCGCCGAGCACGTCGATAGCGATACTGCGGTGGCGGTCACGCCCGGCGATTCGCGGTCCTAGCCGCGGGAAGTCCGCCAACGTCGACATCCTGCCGACGATCTCGTCGGCGATTCGCGTGGCGAGTTCGGGGTGCTCCGGCTGAAGGAATTCGGCAAATCGCTGCAAATCACGCAGCGACCGTGACGACCACTTGAGCGTCAATCCTTGAACCACGGCTTGTAGTCAGGCGTGCCCCACGTCTTGAGCCACCGGACCACGTCTTCGTGAGGCACATTCGGCTCGGTGCGGGCAGCTTCCGAACGACGGTCCAGCTCCGCCAAATCCTCCGGCGAAAGCTCGAACGGCTTTTGCTCCTCGTGCACCAGCCAAGCCACAAGATCGGGCACGCTCATGCCGATCTCCGCCGCCCGCTTCTCCAGCGTGGCAGCGGTCTCCTCGTCAACCTCGATCTTCCGTGTCGCGGCACCCATGGTGACAAAGATAGTCGCCTACGCCGGAATAGTCACCGTCACTCTAAGCCCACCCATCGGGCTGTCGGACAGCGCGATGTCGCCGCCATGGCTGCGGGCGATGTCGCGCGCGATCGGCAGGCCGAGGCCGGTGCCGCTTTCGTCGAGGTTGCGGGCGTTGTCGAGGCGGTAGAACGGCTTGAACACCGCCTCCTGCTCCTCGAAGGGGACCCCGGGGCCGTCGTCGTCGACGGTCACGGTCAGGTGGTCGTCGGCGTGGCGGCCGAGGATGACGATGTTGTCGCCGTGGCGACCGGCATTGGAGACGAGGTTGGCGATGCAGCGCTTGAAGCTCTGCGGGCGCAGCCGCACGGTCGGATCGCCGGAGAAGGCGTACTCGGTGTCGTGGCCGGAGACGCGCGATTCCTGCGTGATGTCGCGCAGCATCGCGGCGATATCGGTCGGCACCGCGTCCTCGTCGCTCTGGCCGCGGGCGAAGGCGAGGTAGCCCTCCAGCATCTTGTCCATGTCGGCGACGTCGCTCTTCATCGCGACGACGTCCTCGCTGCCCTCGAGCAGCGCGAGTTGCAGCTTGAGCCGCGTCAGCACCGTGCGCAGGTCGTGGCTGACGCCGGCGAGCATCGCGGTGCGCTGCTCCATCTGGCGCTCGACACGCTCGCGCATCAGGTGGAAGGCGACGGTCGCCTGGCGCACCTCGCGGGCGCCGCGCGGGGCGAAGTCGCCGACGGCGCGGCCCTTGCCGAAGTTGTCGACGGCGGCGGTCAGCTTGAGGATGGGGCGGATCTGGTTGCGCAGGAAAACGATAGCGATGGCGAGCAGCACGACGCTGGTCGCGACCATCGCGGAGATGAAGATGAGGGCGTTCGAGGCATAGGTCTGGCTGCGCGGCGCGAAGACGCGGAGCACGTTGCGGGCAAGCTGGATGCGGATCTCGACGAGGTTGGAGCGGCCGACGGTGTCGATCCAGAACGGCTTGCCGACCGCGCGCGTGATCTCCTGGCTGAGCATGCGGTCGAGCGGCGAGAAGAACGGCTTTGGCCCGGCGGGGGGGAGCGGCTCCGGCGGCAGCACGGCAATGTTCAGCCCGAAGCGCGAGGCGGCGATGTCGACGACATCGGAGAAATCCGGCTGCTGCGGGTAGCGCTCGATGATGTCGACGATTGCCGCGATCTCGCCGGCGGTCGCCGCCGACAGGCGCTGCGTCACGTCCTGCCAGTTGCGCTCCATGAAGACGAAGGCGACCAGCGACTGGAGCAGCACGACCGGGGCGATGATGATGATAAGCGAGCGGGCGAACAGGCCCTTGGGCATGACGGCGCCCATGGCGCGCGCGGCGCGGCCGTAGACGCCGCGGATGCCGGGAGCGGAAGCCGGGAGTTCGTCGATGGTCGTCGCCATCGCGCCGGTCCTAGACGGCGATCGCCAGGCGATAGCCGATGCCGCGCACGGTCTGGAGATAGAGCGGGTTGCCGGGATCGGCCTCGATCTTGCGGCGCAGGCGATTGATCTGCACATCGACGGTGCGTTCGCCGCTCGGACCGGTCGATACGACCAGCTTGTCGCGCGGCACGGTTTCGCCGGGCACCGCGGCGAAGATCGCCATGATCTGGCGCTCGCGTTCGGTGAGCCGCACCGGCTCGCCGGCGCGCTTCAGCTCGAGCCGCTCGCGGTTGAAGGTGAACGGGCCGAACGACACCTGCTCGATCAGCGGCTTGGTCGAGGGCACGCTGCGCTTCAGGATATTGTTGATCCTGAGCAGCAGCTCGCGCGGCTCGAACGGCTTCGACACATAGTCGTCGGCGCCCGACTCCAGCCCGGCGATGCGGCTTTCGCTTTCGGTGCGTGCGGTCAGCATCAGGATCGGCACGGTCATCGTCTCGCGCAGCGACCGGACCAGCGCCATGCCGTCTTCGCCCGGCATCATGACGTCGACGATCAGCAGATCGAAGGCGAGGCCGGCGAGCCGCTGGCGCGCCTCGGCGGCGTTGGCGGCGATGGAGACGCGGAACCCGTGGTCGCCCAGATAGCGCGACAGCAGCGTGCGGATGCGCTTGTCGTCGTCGATGACGAGCAGGTGCGGCGCGTCGTCGGAAAGCGGACGATCGCCAGCCTGGGCGGCCGTCGGGGCAGGGGCTTCGGTGGTCGACATAGCTACGCTCAACGCTCGATCAGGTGGGCGACCTTGTCGCGCTCGCCGCTGTCGATGACGGCGCGCAGGAATTTTTCCGCGGCGACCTGGCCCTCGGGCGAGAGCGAGGCCAGCGCCTTACCGATGCGGGCGGCCTGCAGGTCGATGAGGCGGAGCGCCAGCGCGCGGCCGGACTCGGTCGGATAGAGCAGACGCTGGCGGCGGTCGGTAGGCCCGGTCTTCTGCTCGATGAAGCCGTTGTCGACGAGTTGCTTCAGCACGCGGCCGAGGCTCTGCTTGGTGATCTTCAATATGTCGAGGAGATCGGCGACGCGGATGCCCGGATTGCGGTTGACGAAGTGGATGACGCGATGGTGGGCGCGGCCGAAGCCGTAGCTCAGCAGCGCCGCGTCGGGATCGGAGATGAAGTCGCGATAGGCAAAGAAGAGAAGCTCGATGAACTGGATCTCGGGCTGGTCGCTCGCGGAGAGCGGCGCGGTGACGAGGGTGGCCCCGCCTTTCGCCCGTTTTGCCGTCGCTGCGGTCTCTTTCAAATTTACGTCAGCCATGTTGACATATTTTCGGTCGTTTGTTACGAAAACGAGGCTCGCGGCGCAACGAACGAACACGCCGCGCGGCGCTTCCTTTAGCGTCGTTTCCGCGGAATCTCTTGGTGCGCGGCACCATAACGACGATCGGGGTGCGACGCAAAATGTCGGGCCCCAGCGGACAAGCGCCAAAAGGGGCTAGATAAGAAGAGCCCTAGGTCAGGTGAGGAGAACGGTTCCATGGCTGCGCAGCCCTTCGATAATCGGCCCGGTGTCATCTGGATGGACGGGGTTTTCGTGCCCTGGGCCGACGCCAAGATTCACGTGCTGACCCACGGGCTGCACTATGCCAGCTCGGTCTTCGAGGGCGAGCGCGCCTATGGCGGCGTCGTCTTCAAGCTCGACGAGCACACCAAGCGCCTGCACGAATCGGCGCGGCTGCTCGGCTTCGACATTCCGTATTCGGTCGATACGATCAACAAGGCGACGGCCGAACTGCTCGTCCGCCAGAACATGATCGACGCGTACGTGCGCCCGATCGCCTGGCGCGGCAGCGAGATGATGGGCGTCTCGGCGCAGAACAACACGATCCATTGCGCGATCGCGGTGTGGGACTGGCCGTCCTACTTCAAGCCGGAGGAGCGGCTGAAGGGCATCCGCCTCGACATGGCGAAATACCGCCGTCCGGATCCGGTGACCGAGCCGTCGAAATCGAAGGCGTCCGGCCTCTACATGATCTGCACGATCTCCAAGCACGAGGCGGAGCGCAAAGGCTACGCCGACGCGCTGATGCTCGACTGGCGCGGCCAGATCGCGGAAGCCACCGGCGCCAACGTCTTCTTCGTCAAGGACGGCGTCCTCCACACGCCGACGCCGGACTGCTTCCTCGACGGCATCACGCGCCGCACGGTCATCGACCTCGCGCGGGCGCGCGGCCTGAAGGTCGTCGAGCGCGCGATCATGCCGGAGGAAATGGCCGGCTTCAGCGAATGCTTCCTCACCGGCACCGCCGCGGAAGTGACGCCGGTCTCCGAGGTCGCCCAGTACCGCTTCACGCCGGGCCAGATCAGCAAGACGCTGATGGAAGACTATTCGGCCGCGGTGACCCCGAAGCAGCACGCGATGGCCGCGAACGGGTAGGGCCTATCTTGCCGACCTTGCGGGAGGCGACAGGTGCGGTCGGCTCGATCGCCTTCGCCTCTTCTCATTCCGCCAGCGCCGCCTCCTCTCGACTGTCATCCTTCGGCGGCGCGAAGCGCCGACCGGAGGACCAGTGAGACCAAGCGATGGCGTATTACGTTTACATCATGGCCAACCGTCGGCACGGCACGCTCTACGTTGGTGTGACGAACGATATCGTGCGCCGCGCTTGGGAACACCGCGAAGGATTGGTGCCGGGCTTCACAAAGACTCATGGCCTCAAGCTGCTCGTCCACTTCGAGGAGTTCGCCGATATCAATGAGGCGATCCATCGCGAGAAGCGTCTGAAGCACTGGAAGCGAGAATGGAAAGTCGCGCTGATCGAGAGGGCCAATGTGGAGTGGGACGACCTGTACTCAACGCTGGCGTAAATTGATCGTGGTCCTCCGGTCGGCGCTCCGCGCCGCCGAAGGATGACAGTGGAGGGAAGGCGGCGCTCGCTCAATAGCGCTATCTCGCCACCGGTCGCGCCTCGCCGCGCCGAAGGATGACGTTGGAGGGGACGCACAAAAAGCCGCCGGAAATCCGGCGGCTCGAAAAGTGTGCCGCGTGCGGTGTCGATCAACTCGCCGGTTGAAGGTCGATTGCCTTCGGTCCCTTGCCGCGTTTGTCGGGTTCGGTTTCGAAGGAGACCCGCTGGCCGTCGGCGAGCGCGCCGAGGCCGGAGCGCTCTACCGCGGTGACGTGGACGAAGACGTCCTTGCTGCCGTCGTCGGGGGTGATGAAGCCGTAACCCTTCGACGCATTGAAGAATTTCACGGTGCCGTTCTGGCGCATCGACATGACCTTCCGTTCGGTTACCTCGCCGACGGGGTCGCCTGCCTTCCTTCAGGGGCTGAAGCCCGCCTGCCGCCACAATTTATGCGGCGCGGCGCCCGAAAACAACGGCCGGCGGGAGAAGGCGCGTCGCGGCGCGCATTTCCGTGAGCGGAAATTCCGCTGGAGTCACTTGTCCGTGAGGGTCCGCAGCGCTCCGCAATTTGCTGGTTAGATCGGCGTCGCAATCGACCAGCGAAGGAGGAATCGCGATGAACGAGCGACCCAGAATCACGCAGGAGATGATCGACCTCTACGACGAGTACACGCACCTGACGCTCGACCGGCGCGGCTTCATGGCGAAGCTCGCCAAGCTCACTGGCAGCGCGGCTGCGGCTGCGGCGATCGTGCCGATGATCGCGGCCGACCCGGCGCGCGCGGCGATCGTGCCGCCCGACGACACGCGCCTGGAGACGGAGCGCATCGAATATCCGGGCGCGGCCGGCGTCACGATGAAGGGATATCTCGCGTGTCCTGCCGATGCGTCCGGTCCGCTGCCGGCGGTCATCGTCATCCACGAGAACCGCGGGCTCAACGCGCACATTGAAGACGTGACGCGGCGCATGGCGCTGGAAGGCTTCACGGCGCTGGCGCCCGATCTGCTCTCGTCTGCCGGCGGCACGCCGAGCGACGAGAATGCGGCGGCGAAACTGATCCAGGGACTGGATGCATCGGCGACCGTCGCCAATCTCGTCGCGACGGTGGCGTTCCTGAAGAGTGACCCACGCTCGACCGGCAAGGTCGGCGCCATCGGCTTCTGCTGGGGCGGCGGCATGGTCAACCAGCTCGCCGTCGCCAGTCCCGACCTGCTCGCCGGCGTGCCCTACTACGGCGCCCAGCCGAAGACCGGTGTCGATAAGATCAAGGCGAGACTGATGCTGCACTATGCCGGGCTCGACGAGCGCATCGATGCCGGCATCCCGGACTACGAGGCGGCGCTGAAGGCAGCCGGCGTCGACTACCAGATCTTCGTCTATCCGGGCGTCAACCACGCCTTCAACAACGACACGTCCGAGGCGCGCTACGACAAGGCGGCATCGGACCTCGCGTGGTCGCGCACGGTGGCGTTCCTGAAACAGAATCTCGCCTGACGCCGGCCTCCCGCGTCACCCGGAGCGGTTCGCGCCGGTGACGCAAAATCTTTCGCATCTGCGAAGAGGGGAAAGGATGTGATGCCGTTCACATCCCGGCGCGGCAGACCAAGCGAGTCGCCGACGCGACGCGAATCACTTGCCGAACAGCTTCGGGAATTTGAACTTCGGCAGCTTGGTTAGCGGAGTCTTGATGGCCTTGCCGATGTCGTTGCCGGCGACGGTGACGTACTTCGCGATCGATGTCGTCTTGCCGCGGAGCGCCGGCACCAAATTTTTTTGGTCGCCGAGAAACGGCAGCGCGAGCCTGAACGGCACGCCGGCGAGGAACGATCCGTCCCACTTGTCGCGCAGCGAAAAAGCGCCGAGCGGAGTCATGTGCAGGAACTTGCCGACGACGTTGTGGACGCGGCACAGGCCTACCTTCGGGCACACCTCGATGGCGCCGTCGATCATCGCCACCGCCATCTCGCCGTCGGGCTTGGTGTAGACGTCGAAGACGGTGCCGCGGACGCCGATCGTCGCGGTCGGCGTGACGATCTCGTAGGCGTTGTGGTCGGCCTTGCCGGTGATGAAGCGGAGCGCGCCGGCGGTCAGGTTGATCACCACTTTGCCGCTGGAAGTGTTTGAATCATATATGAAATTATCGAGCACGACGGTCGAGTCCGGGCCGATCGCCAGCTTCGTCTGGTCGTTGAACTGGAACTGTCCGACGCCGTTCGCGTCTGTGCTGATCGTCTCGTTCTGGAAGACCGCGTCGCCGCTCTTCAGCGTCAGTTGTCCGGCATCGCGCGTGCCGGTGACGACGGTGGTGATCGCGGTCGCGGTGCCGATGTCGTCGGTCGCGGCGAGCGCGTCGCGCGCGCCGATCGTCGCCGCGAGCGCGACGAGCGCGAGGGAGATGCGATGCGAGTGCGATGCCATGGTGTCGATCCTTCGCGACGAAGACGAACGCGACACGGTGCGTGCGATGCGCGCGAACGTACGATGCGATTCTGTACGCGTCGAATCTTGCGCACGCGCGCGGACTCGCGTAATCGAATTAGCGCGCTGTTAACGCGCGAGTTGGAATAGAATGCGGATCGAGCCGATTCGGCTCATGCACGGAGAGGAGAAGTACTTTGGCTAAAGCTGTGAAGAAGACGGCGGCGAAAAAGAAGCCGGCTGTGAAGAAGGCCGCGAAGAAGCCGGCGAAGAAGGTCGCGAAGAAGAAGTAGTCTTCGCGTCGCCACTTCGGCGACACGCTTCCGTTCCGCCGCCGCGGACTTCTCCAACGAGAGACGCGCGGCGGACGGACGGCCCAAGTAAAAGGGCCGCGTAAAAAGGGGCACCTCAGGGTGCCCCGTTTCGTTTCCGGATCCCGTCGTCCTTCAGGCGCGCTGCGCGGCCGGAGAAATGCGCTATGGTCGCCGGGGCACGACTTCCGTTTCCGGGGCAGGGACCATGGCCGACCTTCCCGATCGCGACACGCTCGCCGACGCTCTCGCGATCGCCGACGCGGTGCATGAGGAATATGAGCGCAGCGCCCTCAAGGGCATGGGCGACGACAAGTGGCCGGGCTTCTTCGCAGCGTTCGTCATCGGCCGCCTCGGCGAGTTTGTTGCGGCAAGCCGCCTTGCGCTTCTGCTGGAGGAAGTCGAGGAGAGCGAAGAGTGGCCGCGCGTGGCGGCGGACTACGTGCTGATGAAGCTCAGGTCGTAGCTCGTCGCTGCGAGCACGGATCGGCTGAGACACACCCCTCCCCAAAACGCCTCCGGCGTTTTGACCCTCCCACAAGGGGAGGGTTCAACACTGTTGAAACATCACGCTCCAACAAACTCCACTTGAGCCCTCCCCTTGTGGGAGGGCCAAAACCGCGAGGCGGTTTTGGGGAGGGGTGTCTCTCCTCCGCCAACCTCTCGTCTAAATCGGCCGCGGGTTGCTCGCCTCGTGCGCCACGAGGTCGCGTCCGAGTACCGCGCCGCTCTCCTTCAGCGCCGCGCGCCACGCGACGACGTGTGGCGCGCGATCGTGCGCGGCGAGCGCGTCCCAGTCGCGCCAGCGTTCCACAATGCGGATGATGCCGGGCTCCAGCACATCCTCGCCGAAGGCAAACAGCAGGCAGCCGTCCTCGCGGCGGTTGGCGGTGATCACCGTCCGCATCGCCGGCCGGAGTTTTTCGACCCTCTCCGGCTTCAGCCGCAATTCGCCCGACACAATGATCATGCTGTTGTCTCCCTATATATATGAGTGGCGATAGCGGGCGGCCCGGCGTCTGGCAAGGCGGGCGACTGCTGACAGGTTCGGGCAGGCCGCCCCTCGCCATTCGCCCCCGCATCCACCATATTTCCCGCCATGCGAACCCCGAAAAATACCGGCCTCGGCGAAGCGCCGCAAAAGGCACTAAAGACGAGCCGCGGCACGTCAATGGGCGGTCGCGGCTCGGCCAAGGAGCGCGCCGCCGTGGGCCTCAGCCCCGTCGCCGGCCTCGACGTCAATCTCGAGGACGTCGGCAGCCTGCCGCAGAACGCGGTCACCGCCACGGTCGAGGCGCTTTCGGCGCTGATCGAGACCGGCCGGCCGGAGTTCCTGGCCAAGACCTGGGTGCCGCACCGCCCGCCGCGGCCGGAGAAGTCCGAGGGCGGCGTGCCGCTGAAAATCGTCTCGGAGTTCGAGCCGAAGGGCGACCAGCCGACCGCGATCGCCGAGCTCGTCGCCGGCGTCAACGCGCACGAGCGCGACCAGGTGCTGCTCGGCGTGACCGGCTCGGGCAAGACCTACACCGCCGCCAAGGTGATCGAGGCGACGCAGCGCCCGGCGCTGATCCTGGCGCCCAACAAGACGCTGGCCGCCCAGCTCTACGGCGAGTTCAAGTCGTTCTTCCCGGACAACGCGGTCGAGTATTTCGTCTCCTACTACGACTACTACCAGCCGGAGGCGTACGTCCCGCGCACCGACACCTACATCGAGAAGGAATCCTCGATCAACGAGCAGATCGACCGCATGCGCCACTCGGCGACGCGCTCGCTGCTCGAGCGCGACGACGTCATCATCGTCGCCTCGGTGTCGTGCATCTACGGCATCGGCTCGGTCGAGACGTACACGGCGATGACCTTCGCCATCACGCTCGGCGAGAAGATCGACCAGCGGCAACTGATCGCCGACCTCGTCGCGCTGCAGTACAAGCGCGCCGATGCCGATTTCCGCCGTGGCACCTTCCGCGTGCGCGGCGACACGGTCGATCTGTTCCCGGCGCATCTCGAAGACCGCGCCTGGCGGATCAATCTGTTCGGCGACGAGGTCGAGTCGATCACCGAGTTCGATCCGCTCACCGGCCACAAGGGCGGCGACCTCAAGCAGGTGAAGGTCTATGCCAACTCCCATTACGTAACGCCGCGCCCGACGCTGGCGCAGGCGGTGAAGAGCATCCGCGAGGAGCTGAAGCTCAGGCTCGACGAATTGACCCAGGCGGGCAGGCTGCTGGAAGCGCAGCGGCTCGAGCAGCGCTGCCGCTTCGACATCGAGATGATCGAGGCGACCGGCTCGTGCGCCGGCATCGAGAATTATTCGCGCTACCTCACCGGCCGCAAGCCGGGCGAGCCGCCGCCGACGTTGTTCGAATATCTGCCCGACAACGCGCTGGTCTTCGTCGACGAGAGCCACGTCACCATCCCGCAGATCGGCGGCATGTACCGCGGCGACTTCCGCCGCAAGGCGACGCTGGCCGAGTACGGCTTCCGCCTGCCGTCGTGCATGGACAACCGGCCGCTCCGCTTCGAGGAGTGGGACCTGATGCGGCCGCAGTCGATGTATGTCTCGGCGACGCCGGGATCGTGGGAGATGAACCGCACCGGCGGCGTGTTCACCGAGCAGGTGATCCGGCCGACCGGCCTGATCGACCCGCCGGTCGAGATCCGCCCGGCGAAGACGCAGGTCGACGACGTGCTCGGCGAGATCCGTGACACGGCGCTGGCGGGCTACCGCACGCTGGTCACGGTGCTGACCAAGCGCATGGCCGAGGACCTCACCGAATACCTGCACGAGCAGGGCGTGCGCGTGCGCTACATGCACTCCGACGTCGAGACGCTGGAGCGCATCGAGATCATCCGCGACCTCCGCCTCGGCGCTTTCGACGTGCTGGTCGGTATCAACCTGCTGCGCGAGGGCCTCGACATCCCGGAGTGCGCGCTGGTCGCCATCCTCGACGCCGACAAGGAAGGTTTCCTGCGCTCCGAGACGTCGCTGGTGCAGACCATCGGCCGCGCCGCGCGCAACGTCGACGGCCGCGTCATCCTCTACGCCGACCACGTGACCGGCTCGATGGAGCGCGCCATCGCCGAAACCGACCGCCGCCGCGAGAAGCAGGTCGAGTACAACACCGCCAACGGCATCACGCCGGAGTCGATCAAGAAGAACATCGGCGACATCATGTCGTCGGTCTACGAGCGCGACCACGTCATGGTGCCGACCGGGCTTGCCGAAGATGGCCGCCTGATCGGCCACAATTTCAAGGCGACGCTCGCCGACCTTGAGAAGCAGATGCGCGACGCGGCGGCCGATCTCGAATTCGAGGAGGCGGCGCGGCTCCGCGACGAGATCAAGCGGCTGGAGACGATGGAACTCGCCGTCCACGACGATCCGCTGGCGCGCGATCCCGGCGACGCAGGCGGCAGGGAAGGCGGCAAAAGGCGAAGCGCCCCGTCAGTCGGGTTCGCCGACAGCTCCCCCGTGAACGGGGGAGCATCCGGCCGCAGCGGCGCGGCTGGATCCTCCCCCGCAGAGCGGGCGAGGGGGACCGGCGAAGCGGGTGTAGGGGGCACCCGCGTCCGCAAGAACACGCTCGACGAAATGACCGTCCGCCGCACCGAGATCCCGGTGCCGGGCAACCGCCCGCACAAGCCGTCGCTGGACACCATGGGCCCCGGCACCGACACGGAGGTTCCGGTCCCCCGTAACCGCCCGCACAAACCCGACCGCGACGAAGGCCGCGCGCAGGAGATCGTGCCGGTGGCGCCGGGCGACCGGCCGAAGCCGCGGTCGATCGGCGGCCGGCCGGGCAGCCATGTCGGGAAGAAGGGACGGCGGTAGCTGTCCGACATCGGCATCCTCAATTCGCCCGGCGATCTTGCGATCATCGTCCTGATCCTCGCCTGGCCGTTGCTGATCGCCGGCGCGCTGGTCGGTGCCTTCGTCGGGTGGAGCTTGCGGCGCAAGCGCGGGCCGTGGGTCGGGCTGGTGGTCGGAATGCTGGCGGGTCTGGTCGTCGCGGCGGTGGGCTTTGTCGTCTATGCCGGGTGGAACAGTTGAGCGATCGCGGCTAATTTTGGCGGCATGTCGCCGCTTTCGCTTGCCATCGTCATCGCTGTCCTTGCCGCCGTTCCTGCTCACGCCGCCGAGCCGCTGGCAACCTGCCCGGCCGACCTCGCCGCCGTCGATGCCAGCTTCGCGGAGACCCAGGCCCGCCTCGACAAGGTGACCCAGGCAGACAAGGTCGAGCTGTGCGCGGCGATCAAGCACCACATCGAAGTGATGGCGAACGGCATCGCGGTCTTCGACCGCTGCATGGAGAATGGCCACGACAAGGGCGAGAACATCGCCCAGCTCGAAGCCTCGATCGACGACTTCCTCTACATCAACGAGAATCAGGGCTGCGCGCCGGTCACCGTGCCGCCGTCCGCCGCCCCGCAATAGTCACACGCAATTCACACGACGCCGCGCTGCCGCTAGTATCGCGCCAGCGGAATCAACCGCGACAGCACAGGAGGACATCATGGCCAAGGGCAGTGATCGACCCGGCAAGGAAAAGAAGAAACCGAAGGCGGACAAGAACAAGAAGCAGAAGCATGTTCCCTTCGGCGGCAAGACGCCTCCGAACGCGATGGGCGGCTCGGCCGGCAAGAAGTAGGCATCAGGCGAATTTTCCGCGGGCGGCATCTGTGCCGCCCGCCGCCTTTCCGGCTGCGAGTTTCGCCGCCCCGGCGCAGCGACCCGAGCCCGCCCGGTTGTTGCAGGGCGAGCATTGCTCCCGCAAATCCTCTCGTTTTCCACCATTCTGTCGGCTCCGGCCCGTGACATCGTGGCCGCAAGCTGGCGAGATCGCAGCGCGATTGCGGATCGCGATTGGGATGAGCAGGGGCGGCGGTGCGATGCGGAAATTGTCGGCGGTTTCACTGGCTTTGATTGTTGCTGGCGGTGCGGCCAGCGGTGCGGCGGCGCAGGACGGCTACCTCCTGGCGGCCGGCGGAGCGTCGCGTTTGACCGATTCGGGTGGCTCTTCTTTTTCCGGCGGGACCTGGCAGGGGCGCGGATCGTTCCAGACCACGCTCGACGGGATGTGGAAATTCCAGGGCGACGCCGTGCTGACGTTCCAGGATCTGAACGAACTCGACAGCAACGAGCGGCTGGATACGGTCGACCTGGCCGCCCACGTCTACTACCATTTTCCGTCCAACGCCCTGTTCGGCGTCATCGGCCAGCACTCCGGCGACCTGCTCGGCCGGGCGCCCTATTGGAGCGACCTGACGGTGCAGTGGTACGGCGGCGTCGAAGGCCTGGCTTACTGGAACAACTTCTCGCTTTACGGTCAGCTCGCCGTGACCACGGCGACCGACGGCGGCGACACCTCGAACGGAGGCGCCGCGACGTTGCGGGCGCGTTATTTCGTCAACCCGAACCTGTTCGTCGAAGCGAAGGCAGGCGTCGAACGTCTCACCTTCGAATCCGAGTCGGTCGATAGCACGCTGCTCGGGGCGGCGATCGAGTACCAGTGCGCCACGCTGCCGATGAGCGTCTTCGCGCGCTACACCCACGTCACGCAGACATACAGCTACTACTCTCGCAGAGACAATGCGGATCGCATCCTGGTTGGGGCGAAGTGGAATTTCGGCGGCAAGTCGTTGTGGGAGCGGGAGACGATGGGTGCAGCGCTCGATCCCTTCGAGCTGACCCATGTGGTCGTGCGAGATCCGAACTAGAGGCTTCAGGATCGCCCGCCCCGGGGCGCCAACGTCGAACTCGCGTTCCGGCGCGTCCGGTGCCACTATCCGTCGTGGGCGGCCAATGATCGGCCGCGCCATGATGGAGGCATCATGATCCGCGTAGGCATCGGGGGCTGGACCTACGAGCCGTGGCGCGGCACGTTCTATCCGGACGGCCTGAAGCATGCCAACGAGCTGAAATACGCCGCGTCGAAGCTCACCGCGATCGAGATCAATGGCACCTTCTACCGCACGCAGTCGGCGGCGAGCTTTGCCAAGTGGCGCGAGGAGACGCCGGACGATTTCGTCTTCTCCGTCAAAGGCCACCGAGCTGTGGTCAACAAGAAGGTGCTGGGCGAGGCCGGCGAGCCGCTCGCCTGGTTCCTGAAGTCGGGCGTCACCGAACTCGGACCAAAGCTCGGGCCGCTGCTCTGGCAGATGGCGCCGTTCAAGAAATTCGACGCCGACGATTTCGGTGCGTTCCTGGCGCTGCTGCCGGAGAAGGCCGACGGCCTGACGCTCCGCCATGTCGTCGAGGTGCGGCACGCGTCGTTCCTGGTGCCGGAGTTCGTCGCGCTCGCCGCCAGGCACAACGTCGCGGTGGTCTACGCCGACTCCGACGACTACCCGGCAATCGCCGACGTCACCGCCGACTTCGTCTACGCGCGGCTGCAGCGGAGCCAGGAGAAGGAGGCGGCGGGCTATCCCGCCACGGACCTCGACCAATGGGCGAAGCGGGCGAAGACCTGGGCGGCCGGCGGCTTGCCGGACGACCTGCCGACCTTCGGCACGGCCAAGCCGAAAAAGGCGAAGCGCGACGTCTTTGTGTTCATGATCGCCGGCGACAAGGTCCGCGCCCCGGCCGCGGCACAAGCCCTGATTGGTCGGCTCTAGCCCGCCAGATTCATCCTAAACGGGCAGAAATCCAGATTCCGCAGTAACCACAGTGGTTTACCACCGGTGGAGAAACGCGGTTACCCAACCGTATTCATGCCGTATTTCGTCTGCCTCATCGCCTCAGATGCGGCGCGGAAGTGCGGAGCCGTATCGGAGGCTGGAGGCAAAGAAACGATGCGGCAAAACAACAGGCAGGTGTCAGCGAGTGACTTTTCAGACAGCGCGGTTTGTAGCGTTCGGTCTCGCTTTCGGTGCGTTCTGCGCGGCGGCGAGTTTTCATCCTTCTGATGCAGCGGCCGCGCAGTGCGGCAAGGCTTCCTGGTACAAGATGGGCTCGCGGACAGCGAGCGGTGAACCGATGAATGCCAACGCTTTGGCCGCGGCTCACCGCACTCTGCCCTTCGGGACCGAGGTTCGGGTCGAGAACCTCGCCAACCACCGCGTCGTGGTGGTGCGCATCAACGATCGCGGTCCCTACGTCGGCGGCCGCGTCATCGACGTGACCCGAGGTGCTGCCGAGCAACTCGGCATGATCTCGACGGGCACGGCGCGGGTGAAGGTGAGCGTCATCGACAGCGATGGCGACGGCAAGCCGGTGCTGAACGGCTGCAGCAGCTAGAACTACGAGTCTTCCGGCCGGTCGAACGCGGTTGATTTTATCAGCGCGACGACCGGCCGGCCTACCTTCAGGTCGAGCGCCGACAAGGCTCCGTGCGTGATCAGCGCCACCAGCGCTTCGCCCCCGACATCCAGTTTCACATCGACGGCATGATCGCGGCCCGACGCGATCTCGGTCACCGTCGCCGCGAGGCGATTGCGGATGGAGATTTGCCCGGGCTC